>DATBDM010000115.1:0-9787 GCA_036269915.1 Solirubrobacteraceae bacterium
CCATCCACGTACACGAGTTCATGACCCTCGACGGCGTCGTCGACGCACCGACGTGGACGTTCGACTACGGCTTCGACCCGAAGATGGGCGAGACCCTCGCGGCGATCACGGGAGCGTCGAAGGGCATCCTGCTCGGGCGCAACACGTTCGAGATGTTCGAGCCCGCCTGGTCGACGCGCACCGTGGAGGACGATCCCGGCGCGCCGTTCTTCAACGACACCACCAAGTACGTGGTCTCCTCCACGCTGACCGATCCGACGTGGCGGAACTCGCGGGTCGTCGGGCCCTACGACCCCGAGGCGATCCGCCGCCTCAAGGACGAGGTCGACGGCGACCTCTACGTGAGCGGCAGCGTCACGCTGGTCCGCGCGCTGCTCGACGACGGACTTGTCGACGAGCTGCACCTGTTCGTCTACCCCCTCACGCTCGGGACCGGCCCGCGGCTGCTCGCCGAGGGCGCCCAGCCGCACAAGCTGTCGCTGGCCGACGCGGACAGCTACGACAACGGCGTCGTCCACCTGGCCTATCGACCGGCGTGAAGCTCGGCGAGCAGGCCGTCGATCCGGGCGGTGATGTCGTCCCGGATCGCGCGGACCTCGTCGACGCTCCGGCCCTTCGGGTCGGGCAGGTCCCAGTCGACGTAGCGCGTGCCCGGGATGTACGGGCACGCGTCGCCGCAGCCCATCGTCACGACGACGTCGGCCCAGCGCGCGAGCTCGTCGGTGAGCGCGCGCGGGACGCGCTCGGAGAGATCGATGCCCAGCTCGCGCATGACCTCGACGACCTCGGGATGGACGCGCTCGGCAGGCGTCGTGCCGGCCGAGGCGGCCGCGTGCCGCGACCCCGCGGCGCGCTCGAAGAGCGCCTGGCTCATCTGCGAGCGGCCGGCGTTGTGGAGGCAGACGAAGAGGACGTGGGTCATGACGACTCGGGGTAGAGGATGCGCAGCGCCGCCACTGCGACGGCTCCGCCGGCCAGCTGGGCGATGACGAAGGCCGGGACCGAGGCCGGTGCGATCCCCGCGAAGGTGTCCGAGAAGATGCGCCCGACCGTGATCGCGGGGTTGGCGAAGCTCGTCGAGCTCGTGAAGAAGTAGGCCGCGCCGATGTAGGCGCCCACGGCCGCGGGCGCCACGGCCGCCCGGCCGGTCCGCAGCAGGGCGAAGATCACGAGCACGAGGCCGAGCGTCGCGACGACCTCGGCCAGCAGGTGCGCGGGGCTCGCGCGGTGGTGTGCGGAGACGCTCACGGCGGCCAGGGCGAACATGCCGTTGGCGACGACCGCGCCCGCGACGCACCCGGCGACCTGGGCGGGGACGTAGGCCAGCACGTCACGGCGGGCGAGACGGCCGAGCGCGGCGTCGACGAGCGACACGACCGGATTGAAGTGCCCGCCCGAGATCGCCCCGAACATCAGGATGATCGCGAACAGTCCCGCGGCGGTCGCGGCGGCGTTCTCGAGCAGCCGCAGGCCGGGGTCCGACGACAGCTGCTGGGCCGCGATGCCCGACCCGATCACCACCGCGGCGAGGAACGCGCTGCCGAGGAACTCGGCCAGCAACCGCCGCCCGAGCGGCGCCGTCAAATGCGTCGGCGGGCGCGGATGATGGCCGAGCCCGCCTGCTGGTGGACGCGGTGGGTCTCGGTGATCTCGACGTCGGTGAAGCCCGCGTCGATCAGGCCCTGCGCGAACTCGTCGCGCGTGAGCGCGCCGGCGATGCAGCCGGTGTACGCCGCCATGTCCGCGCGGGTGGCCTCGTCCATGCCCGGGTCGGCGATGACGTCCGACACGGCGAAGCGGCCGCCGGCGCGCAGCACGCGCGCGGTCTCGGCGAACACCTTCGCCTTGTCGCCCGCGAGGTTGATCACGCAGTTGGAGATCACGACGTCGACGGAGGCGTCGGGGAGCGGGATGTCCTCGATGTAGCCCTCGAGGAACTCGACGTTCGCGGCGCCGGCCTCGGCGGCGTTGCGGCGCGCGAGCGCGAGCATCTCGTCGGTCATGTCGAGCCCGTAGGCCTTGCCAGCCGGGCCGACGCGGCCCGCGGAGATCAGGACGTCGGCACCGGCGCCGGAGCCGAGGTCGAGCACCGTCTCGCCCTCGTGCAGGTCGGCGACCGCCGTCGGCATGCCACACCCGAGGTCGAGCGCGCCGCCGCCACAGCAGGAACCTTCGCGGGCGAGGGCGGCGTATCGCTCGCGCACCGTCTCGCGGATGTCGGTCAGCTCAGCCATGCGGACAGCTCCTTCGTGGAGTCGGGGCGGAGGAAGTAGTAGGCCCACAGACCGCGCCGCTCGGAGCCGACCACGCCGGCTCCGACGAGGACCTTCAGGTGCTTCGACAGGGCGGGCTGGCTCATGTCGAACAGCGGCAGCAGCTCGCACTGGCAGATCGCCTCGGGCGCCGCCTTGCGCAGCGTGTCGACGATCCGCAGCCGCGTCGGATCGGCGAGCGCCTTCACCACGGCGGCCAGCTCGACGGCCGCCGCGGGCGTGAGATCAGGCTCGACGGCGGCCTCGCAGCATCCTCCGGCCTGGCGCTCGCGCGGCGTGATGACGGGCAGCTCGGTCACGGTCACGCGCCCAGCATACACAACCGATCGGTTATCGCATAACCGGCCGGTTGTCTCACAGCGTGCGCGGCGTCGCCATCCTCGTCGTGCGGATCACCCGACCGAGGAGAACGACATGGAGATCACCCGCAACTCGCTCGACACCACCCCTGGGCCGGCCGACTGGTTCACCGGCTCGGTCTTCATCGACACGGTGGCGACGCCGTCGGCGCCCTCACGCCTGGCAGCCGGGAGCGTCCACTTCACGCCCGGCGCCCGCACCGCCTGGCACACCCACCCGCTCGGCCAGACCATCTTCGTCACCGAGGGGCTTGGCCTCTGCCAGCGCCGCGGCGGCGCGATCGAGGTCATCCGCCCCGGCGACCGCGTGTTCTTCGCGCCCGGCGAGCACCACTGGCACGGCGCGGCCCCGAACCGCTTCATGACGCACATCGCCATGCAGGAGGCCGACGAGAGTGGGAGCCCCGTGACCTGGGGCGAGCACGTCACCGATGAGGAATATGGAGCCGCCGCGAACTAGCGCGCCTGCGCTGGCGGCGGTAGAGCCGCGACACGCGCCGCCCAAGCCAGTACCCGGTCCTCAGGTCGAGCAGGATGCTCGACTTCCGATGGCGGGAGCGGTGACGGGTCGCGATCATCGGGACACCCTGATCGCGAGCCGCGGCGTGGGCATCATCCGATCCGGATGATGCCCACGCGGACGCCTACTTCGCGCCGTGCGCCCGCAGCTGCTTGCGCGACGCATCGCCCACATGGGAAGAACCGCGGTCTATTCGGCGAACGCGTCGCGCAGCTCGGCCTCGGTCGGCTCGACCGCGGCCCGCTGGGTGATCCGCAGGTGGTTGCCGAAGGGATCGCGGATGCCCATGTCGATCCCGTAGGGGCGCTCCATCGGCTCCTGGGTGATGTCGACGTCCTTCGCGACAAGCTGCTCATAGGTCTTGCGGCAGTCGTCCGTGGTGAAGACGATCGAGCCGGCGACGCCCTTGGTGACGTGCTCGCGGACCTCGTCGGCGGTCGCGTCGTCCATCGCGGGCGGACCCGGGCGCTCGAGCAGGATCGAGCGGTCGCGGTCGCCGGGCACGTTGACCGTCAGCCAGCGCATGAAGCCCATGTCGACGTCGCTGTGGACCTCCAGGCCCAGCGTCCCGACATAGAACTCGAGCGCCTCGTCCTGGTCGAGGACGTAGAGCGAGGAGATGCTGATCGCGTTGAACATGCCGGCGACGCTAACGCCCGTCGCGCCGCTCGGCTTCTCCGAAACTGCTCGGTCGCGTCCAGGCCATCGTGAAGCACGTCGGGACGAGCTCGGCGTCGCCGCTCGCGCGGTAGGTGGTCGGGGACCCGCCGACGATCTCGCGGAACGTCCGGCTGAACGTGCCCAGGCTCGTGAAGCCGACGTCGAAGCAGATCTCGGTGACGCTGCGATCGGTCTCCCGCAGCAGCGCCATCGCCCGCTCGACGCGGCGGCGCTGCAGGTAGCGGTGCGGGGTCTCGCCGAAGGTGGCGCGGAAAGCACGGATGAAGTGGGCCTCGGACACGAGCGCGACCCGCGCGAGGCTCCGGATGTCGAGCGGCCGCGCGTAGTCGCGATCCATCGCGTCCCGCGCGCGGAGCAGGCGTCGGTTGGAGTCTTCGACCGCCCGGCTCATCGGGACGAGCGTACCCCCACTACGGGCGTCGGCCCGGACGGCACCTTCGATGGATCGATCGTGCCGCACCGCTCGACCCGCCCCGGCGCGCACCCTGCCGTTTTGCGCGCTGGGGCTCCCGCGCTTCTTCCCGCCCAGCCCGGCATGGGGTAGCGTCGAGCGATGGCGACGACGACATCCCAGTGGAGTCGGCCACCTGTCGACGAGGACGCCGACGTCGCCACGCGGCGACTCAGCAAGCGCGAGTACGAGAAGGAGCTCGTACGCCTGCAGGTGGAGCTCGTGCGGCTGCAGGAGTGGGTCGTGCACGAGGGCCTGAAGGTCGTCGTCCTCTTCGAAGGGCGCGACACCGCCGGCAAGGGCGGGACGATCAAGCGGATCGCCGAGAAGACGAACTCGCGCGTCGTGCGGATCGTCGCGCTGGGCACGCCGACCGAGCGCGAGCGCACGCAGTGGTACTTCCAGCGCTACGTCGCGCATCTCCCGGCCGCCGGGGAGATCGTCCTCTTCGACCGCAGCTGGTACAACCGCGCCGGCGTCGAGCACGTCATGGGCTTCTGCACCGACGAGGAGTACCAGGAGTTCATGCGCAACTGCCCGCAGTTCGAGCGTGATCTCCTGCGCTCGGGAGTCATCCTGATCAAGTACTGGCTGTCGGTCAGCGACGAGGAGCAGGAGCGCCGTTTCAAGGCGCGGCTGAACGACCCGGCGAAGCAGTGGAAGCTCAGCGGCATGGACCTCGAGGCGCGCCGGCGCTGGGTCGACTACGCCGAGGCCAAGGACGACATGTTCGCCTACACCGACACGCACGAGTCACCGTGGTACGTCGTCGAGGCCGACGACAAGCGGACGATGCGGCTGAACCTCATCAGCCACCTGCTCAGCCTGATCTCCTACGAGGACGTGCCGCGGGACAAGATCAAGCTCCCGCCGCGACAGCACCGCGCCTACGTCCGGCCTCCGCGGCGCGACCAGCACTACGTCCCGGCGCGCTACGAGGTCGGCTGACGCGATCAGGCGGCGAGCCGCTGACCGTCGCCCAGTGACCTGAGCCGGTGCAGCGCCTCGCGCTCGAGCTGGCGGCTGCGCTCCTCGCCGACGCCGAGCCGCGCGCCGATCTCGGTGTGCGTCTCAGGCTCCCCGCCACGCAATCCGTAGCGGCGCTCCAGGACCTCGCGATGGCGGTCGGGCAACATGCCGACCATCGACCACAGCTGTCGGTGGGTCTCGCGCTCGTCGGTGTGCCGCGACGGGTCGACGGCCTGGCTGTCGGCGATCACCTCGCCGAGCGCGAATCCGTCCTCCCCCGCCGGCGCATCGAGCGACGCGGTCACGGAGGCCGCCTCGCGCAGCGCCTGCACGCGACGGACGCTCAAGCCGGTGCGCTCGGCGATCGCCTCGGTCGACGGTGAGCCGGGAGCCACCCGCTCGAGCTCGCGTTCGGCGCGCCGGACCGCCGCCAGCCGATCCGAGGCATTGGACGGGATCCTGATGGTCCGCGCGTCGATGACCGCGTTGGCCAGCGAACGCCGGATCCACCAGACCGCGTAGGTCGAGAACTTCAGGCCACGGCGATGATCGAACTTCTCCGCGGCGCGGACCAGGCCGATGGTCCCCTCCTGCACGAGATCGTCGTAGGGAGCTCCACGCCCCCGATACCGCCGCGCGAACGAGTGGACGAGCCGCAGGTTGCGCTCGATCAGCTCTCGCTTGGCCGTGAGGTCACCACGTTCGATGCGCTTGGCGAGCCGGATCTCCTCGGCGGCCGTCAGGAGGCGGTTCTCCGTGGCGGGCATCTCACGCCACCGCGGCCAGCATCCGACGGGGTGCACCGGGGTGAGCCCCCGCGCCGCGGATGAGCTCATCGAGCGCGGGCGCCGGAGTGTCGTCGCGCCAGTGCAGCGCGAACTCGACGCGGCGCACCGGACTGATGGCGCGCGCCACCACCCCGCCGATCGCCGCGTCGGGCGTGGTCGTCAGCGCAAGGGCATCGCCGGCGCCGACCGCGGCGAGCGCCGCCGGCCCGGGCCCTCCGCGCACCAGCGCCGCCGTGACACCGAGCGCGCCCAGGGTGTCGGCGATGAGCCGGTCATGGGCGGCGCCATCGCGGTGCCCGGTGACCACGAACCGCTGACCCTCGAGCTCAGGCGCCGCGACCGGTCCGGCGCCGGCCAGGCGGTGGCCCCGTCCGGCCAGGACGAACCAAGGCTCACGGCCGAGACGCAGCCGGGGCAGATCCGCCGACCCGAACTCGGACGGCGCGATCATCGCGTCGAGACGGCCATCGCGCAGGTCGCGCAGCAGCGTGCCGCCGTAGGCCTCGACGACCGTCAGCTCGACGGCGGGCCGCTCGCGCCCGAAACGACCGAGAAGCGCCGCGGTCCCCGGCCAGCCGGCACCGGCGACGATCCCGAGACGGACGCTGCCGACCAGCCCTTCCTCGAGGTCCTGCCCGGTCGCGCGGGCGGCGTCGGCCGCCGCCAGCGCCGTGCGGGCACGCTCGAGAAACAGCTCGCCGGCTGCGGTGAGGTCCACGCCGCGCGTGTGCCGCTCGAAGAGCTGGACGCCGAGCTCGGACTCCAGCCGCCGCATCTGGGTCGACAGCCCCGGCTGTGCGACCCAGAGTCGCTCCGCCGCGCGCGTGAAGCTGCGCTCCTCGGCGATCGCCACGAAGTACCGCAGATGTCGCAGTTCCATGACTCAGGCCACTTCGGCGAGGTCCGGATGTGCATGGGCGAGCTCGCCGGCGGCCGTGGCCTCGGCGTCGAGTGCGGCCAGGTAGGCGGCATACGCGCGAGGACGCCACGCACGGTCCGCCGCGAGGAAGGCCTCCCACCGCATCTGCACGAGCAGTTCGGCGCCGCGCCAGGTGTCGAGCGCGCGGGCCTGCAGCTGAGCCTTTGAAGTGGATCCGAACATGACGACGACGCTACGTCGGATCGCGTGGCCTCGCATCACCAGCGTTGACAGTCTTGGACCGACTGACAGCCGCGATCTGGTAGCCGGCCGTCGTTCGGCGCTGAGCCCGAACGGCAGCGACCCAGCGGCCGCACCGGGCCGCTGGGTCGCCGATCAGGACCTTTCAGCGCGCGTGCGCGCCGGTCACGATGCCGCGGCGACCCTCTCGCGCTTGTCGCCCGCCGCCGTGCCGTTTCGGTCCGACGCGCTCCAGGCCTCCTCGACGTCCTCGGGGAGCCGCTTGATCTCGAAGGCCAGCACGGTGCGCATCACGCCGATGGCCACCGCCCAGATCCCGCCGACCGTGACGAGGGCGGCCAGTGTCGCTCCGGGGTTGGCGAGGGCGAGCACGCCGAGCGGGATCTCGAGCAGCCCGGTGATCAGCAGCAGCCACCAGTCGGGCAGGACCCTCCGGGCGGCGAAGGCTCCGGAGATCGTAAGCGTGCCGATGACGATCAGCCACGCGCCGAGGAAGATCGCGAGCACGACGATCCCGGGACCCGGCCAGGCGATCAGGACGATGCCCGCGACGATCGAGAGCAGTCCGGTGACGACGTTCGCCCGCCGGACCCGAGCATCGATCCCCGCGGTCAGCGCGTCGGTGACGCCGTTGACGATGAACAGCACGCCGATGAAGGTGGCCAGGCTGCGGATCGACCAGTCGATGCTGAAGATCAGCACGCCGGCGACGATCAGCGCCAGGCCGTTGACGAGCAGCCTCCACCAGTTACCCGCCACCTGCTGGGCGGCCTGACGGGAGAGGTTGCGGCCGAAGTCCGGCACGGTGCCGGGGGCGACGAACATGATGGGTCCTCCTGGGACGGCTTGGTGTTGCTCGCACCCTGCGCGCGGCAGCGTCGCGCGTCCTAGACGTGGTGTGCCCTCGACCCATCGCGCGGGCGTATGGCGCCCACCGGTTGTCTTCGGCGACCCTACGGTGGAGAGTTGTCCTCATGGCCGGCACTCGTCCCGCTCCCGAGGTCCCGACGCTGCGTGGTCGGCAAGACGAGCTCGCGATGCTGGACGGACTCCTCGACGAAGCGCGGGCGAGCCGCAGCGGCGTGCTGGTGCTGCTGGGGGAGGCGGGCATCGGGAAGACCGCGCTGCTCGAGCACGCGGTCGAGTCGGCGCCGGACTTCACGTTGCTGCGGGCCGGGGGCGTCGAATCCGAGATGGAGCTCGCGTTCGCCGCACTGCATCAGTTGTGCGCGCCGGTCGACGACTTCGTCGACCGGCTTCCCGCTCCGCAGCGCGATGCGCTGGAGATCACGTTCGGGGTGAGCGGCGGCGCGGCGCCCGATCGCTTTCTCGTCTCGCTGGCGACGTTGAGCCTCTTCTCGGACGCCGCGCAGGAACGCCCGCTGCTCTGTGTCGTCGACGACGCGCAGTGGTTGGACAGCGCCTCCGCCCAGGCGTTGGGCTTCGTCGGGCGCCGGCTGCTGGCGGAGCCGGTCGTCCTCCTGTTCGCCGCGCGCGAGATGACCGAGGCGTTCGCGGATCTGCCCGAGCTGCTCGTCGAGGGCCTCGACGATGCCGAGGCGAGGAAGCTCCTCGCGTCCGTGATCCCGGGCCGAGTGGACGACCGCGTCGTCGACCAGCTCATGGCCGAGGCACGCGGCAACGCGCTGGCGCTGATCGAGCTCCCGCGCGGCCTTTCGCCGGCGCAGCTGGCGGGCGGGTTCGGGTTGCCGGGAGCGCAGTCGCTCGCGGGCACGCTCGAGAAGAGCTTCCTGGACCGGCTGGAGGCATTGCCGGAGAACACCCAGCGGCTGCTGCTGGTCGCGGCGGCGGAGCCTCTCGGTGATCCCGCGCTGTTGACGCGTGCCGCCGAGCGGCTCGGGATCACGGGCACGGCGCGAGGCCCGGCGGAGTCGGCCGGGCTGATCGAGATCAACGGCAGAGTGCGCTTTCGCCATCCGCTCGTGCGATCCGCGGTCTACCGAGCGGCACGGGCCGACGAGCGACGGCGGGTGCATCGGGCGTTGGCCGAAGCGACCGACGGAGAGACCGATCCCGATCGCCACGCCTGGCACCTCGCCGTGGCGACGGCAAGCCCCGACGAAGACGTCGCCGCGGAACTCGAGCGCGCCGCCGACCGCGCCCAGGCGCGCGGCGGCCTGGCCGCCGCCGCCGCCTTCCTCCAGCGCGCCGCCGCGTTGACACCCGAGCCCCGGCGGTCCGCCCGGCGAGCGCTGGCGGCTGCGCAGGCGAAGTACGAGGCCGGCGCCTTCGGCGACGCCCTCGCGCTCCTCGCCACCGCCGAGAGCGGCGACGTCGATGATCTCCAGCGCACGCGCGTCGGGCTCCTGCGCGCGCAGATCGTGTTCGTGTCGACGCGCGGACGCGACGCTCCACCGCTCTTGCTGAAGGCCGCCCGCGAGCTCGAGGCGGTCGACCCGGACCGGGCGCGCACCACCTATCTCGAAGCGATCGAGGCGGCCCGGTTCGCCGGCCCTCTCGCCCACGGCGCGGACGTGGTCGAGGTGAGCAAGGCGGCGCTGGCCGGCCCCGGCCCGCACCGGCCACCGCGCCCGACCGATCTCCTCCTTCAGGGGATGGCGACGCTGCCCATCGACGGTCACGCCACGGCCGTGCCGATCCTCAA
>DATBDM010000116.1:0-24706 GCA_036269915.1 Solirubrobacteraceae bacterium
TCGCGCCCGCCGCCGGCGCCGGCCGCCCGCGTCTCGATCTCGCCGGCGCCCATGCGGCGCGCGACGTCGGTCAGCCGTCGCAGCGGCCGCGCGAGCCCCAGCGCGACGAGCAGCGCGAGCGCGAGCGCGACCGAGCCGGCCAGCAGCCCGGCCGTCACGAGCAGGCCGCTCATGCGCCCCTGGAGGCGGTGGTCGAGCCGGCGCACGGCGCCATCGAGCCCGCCCTCGGCGGGCGGCGCGGCGACGACCGTGCCGACGATCCGGCCGCGGACGACGACCGCCGCCCGCTCGGCGCGTCCGACGGTCCGAACGGGCGGCGACCCGGCGACGGGCCGGCCGCCGGCGCCGAGCACCGCGATCGCCTCGCCGTGGGCGCGCGAGACCGTGCGCAGCGCGCGCACCGATCGCGCCGACCAGCCGCCGTCCCCGATGTAGCCGGCCGCCGCGGTCTCCGCGGCGCCCGCCGCCGAGATGCGCAGGTCGCGCGCCGACAGCTCGCGCAGCTCGGCGTCGACGGCGCGGTTGACGAGCAGCGCGGTGACCGCGACGCTCGCGACGGCGACCAGCACCATTGCCCCCAGGAGCTGGGAGCGGACGCCGAGCGCACGGGCGATCCTCACGCCGGCTCCACCCCGAGGCGATAGCCGACGCCGCGGACCGTCTCGACGCAGCGCGGGTGGGCGGGATCGAGCTCGATCTTCCGACGCAGGTTCCGCACGTGGACGTCGACCAGCCGCTCGTCGCCGTCGAAGTCGTGGCCGCGAAGCCGGTAGGCGATCTCCACGCGCGTGTATGCGCGCCCCGGGTACTGGGCGAGGACGTGGAGCAGGTCGAACTCGCTGCGCGTCACGCCGCGCGGCGCGCCGTCGATGCGCACCTCGTGGCGGACGGAGTCGATCTCGAGCCGGCCCGCGTCGAAGGCGAGCAGGTCGCGGGCGGCCGGCTGTCCGCCGGAGCGCCGCAGCAGCGCCTTCACGCGGGCGACGAGCTCGAGCGGGCTGAACGGCTTGGGCAGGTAGTCGTCGGCGCCGAGGCCCAGGCCGCGGACGCGCTCCTCCATCCGCCCGCGCGCGCTCAGCACGAGGATCGGGACGTCCGAGCGCCGGCGGACCTCCTGCAGGACCACTTCGCCGGACACGTCGGGCAGCCCCAGGTCGAGGACGATCAGCGCGGGCGTCCGGGCCGCGGTCAGCGCGAGGCCGCCGGCGCCCTCGCCGGCCGAATGGACGATGTAGCCGTCACGCTCGAGCGCCATGCGCGCGACGTCACGGACGACGACATCGTCGTCGATGATCACGATTCGCTCGTTCACCCCCGGACCCTGGCGCGAGCCTCTCAGTGACCTGGATCACATCGTGAGAGTGAATCGTGCAATTCTGCGCGCCAGACATCGCGCCGGGCGCGGTCGACGGCTCTACAACAGCGCGAGCTGCCGCAGCGCCCACGCCGGCTCCGGCTGACCGCCGGCGGCGACCCGGGCCTCGAGGTCGAGCAGCGCGGCCTTGCGCTGCAGGCCACCGCCGTAGCCGGTCAGCGCGCCGCCGGCGCCCACGACGCGATGGCACGGGACGACGATCGGGACCGGCGTGCGGCCCACGGCGGCCGCCACGGCCCGCACGACCTCGGGCCGCCCGACCGCCGCGGCGAGCTCCGTGTACGTCACGGTCGCGCCGTAGGGCAGGCGCCGCAGCTCCGCCCACACACGCCGCTGGAACGGCGTGCCGCGCAGGTCGAGCGCAAGGTCGAACGCGCGCCGCTCGCCGGCGAAGTACGCGTCGAGCTGCACGACGGCCTCGGCGAGCGCGGTGGGGTCGCGGCGCCCCTCGTCGCGCGCGGCGCCGCCGGCGCCGGGGAAGGAGATCGCGGTCAGCCCGAGCGGGCCGGCCTCGACGGTCAGCGGCCCGAGCGGGCTCTCGTAGACGTCCCAGGTGGTGGTCATGGCGATCAGACGCTCAGGCTCGACCGAAACGTGAGATCAGCGAGCGTCGTGGAAGATGATGCCGAGCGCGGTCCGCGAGCCGGCGGTGACGGTGCTGACCCCGTGGCGCACGCCGACGCGGTGGTGGCCGTTGCGCCCGGCGTTCGGCCGCTCGCGCGTCGGGAAGATCGCGAACGCGCCGCGCGGCAGGTCGACGACGTGTGCGCGGCTCTGCGCACGCGGGCGCTGCTCGACGAGCACGAGCTCGCCGCCGTCGAAGTCCGTGGCCGGATCGGCGAGGACCGTGACGACCTGGAACGGGAAGAACACGTCGCCGTAGAGGTCTTGGTGCAGCGCGTTCCAGTCGCCGGCGCCGTAGCGGAGGATCAGCGGCGTGGGACGCTCCTGGCCCGCGGCCCGGCAGCGCTCGAGCAGCGCCTCGTGGTCGGCCGGGTACGGCGCCGGATCGCCGCCCAGCAGCGCCGACCAGTCGTTCGCGACCGGCGCGAGCTGGCGGTAGAACGCGCCGCGCAGCTCGGCGATCGGATCGGGGAGGGGATGGTCGAAGTAGCGATAGCGGCCGTCGCCGAAGCGATGGCGGGCCATGTCGACGGTCGAGCGGAAGCGCCCGGCGTCGAAGAGCTCCGCGAGCGTCCGGCACTCGCCGGGGTCGAGCAGCGGCGTCGTGACGGCGTGGCCGCGGGCGTCGAGCTGCGCGCGCAGCTCGTCCCAGGGGAGCGCGTCGACGCGATCGGAGAGGGTCATGTCCATCAGACGCGGCGCACCGGCGGTTCGTGAGACGCTCCCGAGCGCACGTGGACCGCCGCCATGCCGGTGACCGCGTGGCTCGACGACTACGTCGGGCCGGGCTCGCCGGGCTCCTGAGCGGGCGCGCGCGGCGGCACCTCGGCAAGGCGCTCGTGCAGGCGCTCGCGCAGCTCGGCGGGGTCGTACTCCTGGTGCTCACGCCGGTTTCGGGCGACGATCACGCCGGTCGCGGCGACGCCCGCGAGGCCGGCGAGTCCGAGGAGCTTCCAGCGCGGTCGCATGCGTCGCGTACCTTACCGGCGGTGCGCGCGACCTCCCTGGACCTCGACGAGGCGATCGCGACCGCCGCGACCGGCGACCTGTGGCTGTTCCGCGGCCGCTCGTTCGCGGATCGCGCGATCCAGACGGTCACCAACAGCCCGGTCAACCACGTCGGCATGGCGGTCGCCCTCGACGACCTCCCGCCGCTGCTGTGGCACGCGGAGCTCGGGCGCTCGCTCCCCGACGTCTGGACCGGCGAGCGCCAGCGCGGCGTGCAGCTGCACCGGCTCGAGGACGCGGTGCGCACGTGGGGCGCCCGCTACGGTCAGCGGGCCTGGCTGCGCCAGCTCGAGGGGACGGTCGACCGCGGCCACGAGGACCGCCTGATGGAGGTCATCGCCCGCTTCGACGGGCGCGCGTTCCCGACGACGCCCGGCCTCGCGCGGCAGTGGCTGACCGGCCGCTTCCGCCGCCGCGAGGCGAAGCTCGAGACGGTCTACTGCGCCGAGCTGGTCGCGACGACGTACCAGCACATGGGGCTGCTGCCCAAGCGCCGCCCGGCGTCGTGGTACGACCCGGGGCGCTTCTGGAGCGGGGACCGGATCGAGCTCGTGCCGCCCTTCGCGCTGCACGAGGAGATCGCGGTGCGGCTCTAGAGCTGGACGCCTTCGACGCCGACGATCTCCAGGCGGCGCTCGCCGCGCGGCGCCTCGAAGACGACCTCGTCACCCTGCCTGGCGCCAGCGAGCGCGCGCCCGAGCGGCGAGTCGATCCCGAGCTTGCCGGCCGCGGGGTCGGACTCCGCGGTGGAGACGATCGTGTGGGTGCTCTCGCGGCCGCTCTCGACGTCGCGCACGGTCACCTCGACGCCGAGGCCGACCTGGCCGGCACCCGCGCCGGGCTCGACGACGACCGCGTTGCGGCGCAGCTCGCGCAGGCGATGGATGCGTGTCTCGAGGTGCGCCTGGGCGTTCTTGGCGTCGTGGTACTCGGCGTTCTCCTTGAGATCGCCCCAGGCGCGGGCGGTGCGCAGCCGGTCGGCCATCTCGCGGCGCGCGTCGGTCTCGAGCGTGGCGATCTCGGCCTCGAGCGCGGCGAGCCCGTCGGGCGTGATCTGGTTGGCGACGTCGTCGTCCACGGGGTTGAGGCTAGCGTCGCGCCGTCTTGGCCATCCGGGCGATCGTGCTGGCGACGTAGTAGGCCGACAGGAGGAAGAAGGCCGCGCCGATCAGGCCGCGGACCTGGTCCTCGCTGAGCGGCCCGGCCTTCGCCGCAGGCGGCGCGGCGCGGTCCGCGAACGTCTTGCGCCAGCCGGTCAGGCCGGCATGGCCGAGGTGCTCGGGCTTGGTTTGGGGCATGGAATGGTCCTACCCGGTCGCCGTCGGGCCTACGAGCCCGGGGCGCGCGTGCAGGCGGTGCGGTGCGACTCGGCCACGAGCGTCCAGCCCAGCTTCTTGAGCACCTTGCGGGCGGGGACGTGGCTGCGGGTGAGGCAGGCGAGGTCGACGCCGACGACGCGCAGGTCGGTGCGCAGCTTCGCGAGGCGCTTCGGGCCCACCGGGGTCGTTCCGACGCCGAGCTGGGCGAAGTGCTGCAGGTGGAAGCGCTCGGCGGTGTGCATCGCCGGCACGTCCGAGAGCGAGCGGGTGAAGAAGCCGCGCGGGCTGTTCGTCGTGATGCTCCCGGAGAGCACGAGCAGCGTCTGGCTGAGCCCCTTCGGCGCGAGGATCAGGTCGCCGGGCCGGGTGTGGGGGAGGATCATGCGCGCGTCGGCGAGCTGCTGGCGCGCGCGCTTGAGCACCGGATGGTCGGCGATCGCCTTGCTGTCGCGCTCCCAGACCGACTGACCGGTCAGCGCCAGCACGACGCACAGGGCCACGGCGGGCAGGCCGCGCACCCAGACCGGGCCGCGGGTACCGGCGACGAGCACCGACAGCGCGCCGACGAGCGCCGCCGCCGGCATCGCCCAGGTCAGCCGCCAGAGCACGCGCCCCAGGCCGGTGAAGTCGAAGATCTGCTCCGGCACGCGCGGGCTGACGAGCACCCCGACGAGCAGCGCCGTGCCCGCGAGCATCTGCCCGGCGGAGACGCGCCGCAGCAGCGACGGCGTGATCAGCACGGCGCCGAGGCCGAGCATCGCGAACCCGCCGGTGCCGAGCACGAAGTGCACGAGCTTGGACGGGATGACGTCGGCCGCGGTGTAGACGTCGGGCGTGCGGCCGCCGCCGAGCTTGGTCACCGCCCCGGCTGCGAGCGGGTAGGCGCAGGTCGCGACGAAGCCGACGAACGCCGTGCGCAACGACGCGAGCGACGGCCGCCGGAACAGCACCGGCAGCAGGCAGCCGCCGGCGATGACCGGCACGAGGAAGATCCCGGTCGTCGAGAGCCCGACGGCGGCGGCGCCGGCCGCGAACAGCAGCACGAGCCGCCGCGGGCGCGGCCGGTCGCCGTAGTCGTGCAGCAGCGCGAACAGCAGCGGCACGAGGATCGCCAGCAGCAGGACCTTGCCCTGCCACATGCGGTTGGCGAAGAACGCCCCGAAGGTCATGTGGTGGGCCGCGTCGTACAGCAGGAAGACGAGCGTCGCCGTCAGCGCGAGCGCGACCATCGGCACCCGCCACGCGCGCAGCAGCCGCCAGGTGGCGAGGACGGAGAGCACCGTCCCGGCCGGCGTCACCACGAGGTACTGCAGGTCGACGACCGAGAGCCCCATGATGCGCGAGACCGTCCCCGTCAGCGCCTCGTAGGAGAAGACCGGCGGGTAGTACAGCGCCGGGAAGACCTGGTTGGAGTAGACGACGTCGCGCGTCGGGAACTGGCCGTGCGCCGCCACCCAGGACGCGAAGTGGACGTAGAACGCGTCGTCGGGATCCGGGTCGAGCAGCAGCAGCGACACGACCGCCAGCCCGATCGCCCAGACGGCGACGACCGCGATCTCGAGCCAGTGGACCTGCGGCTCGGCCCCCGCGGCCGGCGCGACCGACTCCGCCGGCGCCGGGCCGAGCCACAGCCGCGCCGTGCACCACGCGACCGAGCACGCCGCGGCGCCGAGCCACAGCAGCCAGATCGTCCGGTAGGGGATCTGCGTGAGGCCGAACCCCGCCGCGGCGACGGCGGCCAGGCCGACGTTGGCGATCAGCAGCCCGAGCAGCGGCCGCGGCCTCCGCGGCGCCGCCGCTACCGGCTCGGCCACGTCGTCGTCGCCACCGCGCAGCGCGAACCACGCCGCGAGGGCGAGCGCCGCGAGTCCGGCGAGCGCGGCCCAGCCCGACGCGATCCGGGCGACCAGGCAGACGTGGTAGATCGCCGTCCAGCCGGCGAAGGCGACGACGAGGAGCTCGAGGAGGCGGTCGGACGCGCGTGCGGCCGCTCGCGGCACGATCAGCCCCGCGGGTCGCCGGCGCCGGCCCGGGGGCGCTCGCGCTGCGGCAGCGTCGCGACGCGGGCGGCACGGCGCTCGCGCCACCAGGTCCGCAGGACGACACGTCCGTAGCGGAGACCGTACGTGAGGTTGTGGCCCTTCTTGGTCTGGCCGGCCGCGCGCTTGTGCTGCACCGTCGGGCGCTCGGCGACGCGGTAGCCCTGGTAGATCGCGCCGAGCAGCAGCTCGGAGCTCTGGTACTGCGGCTGCTCGAGCCGGACCGTCGCGGTCAGCTCGGCGCGCATCGCGCGCAGGCCGCTCGAGGTGTCGGTCACCGCGACGCCGGTCAGCCGCCGCACGACGGCGGCGAAGACGCCGACGCCCGCGCGGCGGAAGGCGTCGTCGGTCTCGGCGTTGCCGAGCACGCGCGAGCCGAGCACGAGGTCGGCCTCGCCCGCGACGACCGGCTTGAGGACGGTCGGGATGTCGGCGGGATCCCACTCGCCGTCGGCATCGAGCGTCACCAGGTAGCGCGCGCCGTGCTCGCGCCCGATCCGGTAGGACGCCTTGAAGGCCGAGCCCTGGCCGCAGTTGCGGGCCAGCGTCGCGACGTGGGCGCCGTGGGCGGCGACGACGTCGGCGGTGCCGTCGCTGGAGCCGTCGTCGACGACGAGCGTGTCGACGTGCAGGCCGCACGCCTCCTCGGCAATGCCGTCGAGGACGCCGCCGATGGCGTCCGC
The DNA here is from genome assembly GCA_036269915.1 of Solirubrobacteraceae bacterium. GTDB lineage: Bacteria > Actinomycetota > Thermoleophilia > Solirubrobacterales > Solirubrobacteraceae > DATBDM01. The sequence goes on from DATBDM010000116.1 coordinate 7,049, forward strand.
TTCGTTGAAGGCCGGGATCACGACGAGCACCGGGCCGAGCTCCAGCCCGGGGTGCGCGGCGACGAAGGCGCGCGCCGCCGCGTCGACGACCTGGTCGGCGAGGGAGATCTGATCGGGGCTCATGGGTGACACGGTGGCGGCAGGATATCCGTGCTCGCAGCGACTTCTCATGTTCCGCGCGACTAGGATGCCGCGCCTCATGAGCACGACACTCGTCACCGGGGGCGCCGGCTTCATCGGCGCGAACCTCATCCCGACGCTGCTTCAAGGCGGAACGCGGGTGCGCGTGCTCGACAGCCTCGCCACCGGGGACCCCTCCCGGCTGAGCCCGCAGGTCGAGCTCGTCGAGGGCGACGTGCGCGACCCGGACGCGCTCGCGCGGGCCGCCGCGGGCGTCGACGCGGTCATCCACCTGGCCGCCGCGGGCTCGGTCGCCGAGTCGGTCGCCGACCCGCTGCCGAACTTCGAGACCAACGCGCGCGGCACGCTGCTGACGCTCAACGCCGCGATGCAGGCCGGGGTGGAGCGCTTCGTCTTCGCCTCGACCGGCGGCGCGCTGATCGGCGACGCCGAGCCGCCGGTGGACGAGACGAGCCTCCCGCGGCCGATCAGCCCCTACGGCGCGAGCAAGCTCGCGGGGGAGGGCTACTGCCACGCGTTCCGCGGCTCCTACGGACTGAACACGATCGCGCTGCGGTTCGCGAACGTCTACGGACCTCACTCCGAGCGCAAGAAGGGCGCGCTGACCGCCTTCATCCAGCGGGCGATGCGCGGCGACCCGCTCGAGATCTTCGGCGACGGCGAGGCGACGCGCGACTTCATCTACGTCGGCGATCTGTGCGCGGGCATCCTCGCGGCTCATGAACGGCGCGACGTGCAAGGCGTCTTGCACCTGGCCTCCGAGCGCGAGACGACGATCGCCGGGCTCGCCCGGCTGGTGCTCGACGCCGTCGGGTCGGACTCGGAGATCGTCAACCTCGACCGCCGGCGCGGCGAGGTGGAGCGGAACTTCGCCATCGCACGGCGTGCGGGCGAGGTTCTCGGCTGGCGCGCGGAGGTCTCCCTCGAGGAGGGGATCGCGCGAACCGTGGCGTGGTTCCGCGAAACCGCCGATGTGAACACCCGTTAACTGCTCACGTGAACCTCAGCCGTGCTGGGTAGCCTGATCAAATCGCAGCCCTCGCCGAATCGCGAGGCTGCTCCGCCATTTCGACGGAGGGTTTCTTGCGCATCCTGATTCTCGGCGGCGACGGCTTCTGTGGTTGGCCGACGTCGCTCCACCTCTCGGCCCGCGGCCACGACGTCGTCATCGTCGACAACCTCGCCCGCCGCAGCGCGGACCTGGAGCTGGAGGCCGAATCGCTCACGCCCATCCGCCCGCTCGGTGAGCGGCGCGCGGCGTGGAAGGAGCTCACCGGCCGCGATGTCGGCTTCCATCGCATCGACGTGGCCCAGGACTACGACGAGCTGCGCGACCTGCTCGCCGAGATGCGTCCCGAGGCCATCGTGCACTTCGCCGAGCAGCGCGCCGCGCCGTACTCGATGAAGTCGCCGCGCCATAAGCGCTACACGATCGACAACAACGTCAACGCGACCCACAACCTGCTGGCCGCGCTGGTCGAGGTCGAGCTCGACGCGCACGTCGTCCACCTCGGCACCATGGGCGTCTACGGCTACGGCGGCGGGATGCAGATCCCCGAGGGCTACCTGCGCGTGCACGTCGACGCCTCGGACGGCTCCCAGGTCGAGCAGGAGATCCTCTACCCGGCCAACCCGGGCAGCGTCTACCACCTCACGAAGACGATGGATCAGCTCGCCTTCGCGTTCTACAACAAGAACGACGGCGTCCGGGTCACCGACCTGCACCAGGGCATCGTGTGGGGCACGCAGACGCACGAGACCCGCATCGACGAGCGCCTGATCAACCGCTTCGACTACGACGGCGACTACGGCACCGTCCTGAACCGCTTCCTGATGCAGGCCGCGATCGGCTACCCGCTGACCGTCCACGGCACGGGCGGCCAGACGCGCGCGTTCATCCACATCCAGGACACCGTGCGCTGCATCGAGCTGGCGATCGAGAGCCCGCCCGGGCCGGACGAGCGGGTGCAGATCTTCAACCAGATGACCGAGGTCCATCGCGTGATCGACCTCGCCGAGATCGTGTCGCGCCTGACCGGCGCCGACATCGACCTGGTCGACAACCCGCGCAAGGAGGCGCCGGAGAACGACCTCGTGGTCGTCAACCGCAGCCTGCTCGACCTCGGCCTCGACCCGATCACGCTCGAGGAGGACCTCCTGCGCGAGGTCTCCGAGATCGCCGTCCGCTACAAGGGCCGCTGCGACCTCGACAAGATCCCCGCGCGCTCGCAGTGGGTGCGCCACAAGCCCGAGACCGCCGCCAAGGCCGCCGCGGGCGCCGACGAGCCGGTCCCCGCTCCGGCCTAGCTAGAGGCCGGGCACCGTGAGCTGATCGCCCCGGCGCACGACGCCGGGGCGCGTCACCTCGCACCACACCCCGAAGGTCACGTCGCGCTTGCCACGCAGGTGGGCGAGCGCCTTCAGCACCGGCGCGTCGCGGTGCCCGTCCTCCGGGCTGCGCGTGGTGACGGCGCAGCGCGGCACCGGCTCGGCGACGCGCAGGCGCGCCTCGCCCACGCCGAGCTCGCGACCGCCCCACCCGTGCTCCTCCCAGGCCTGGACGCCCTCGACGGTCAGCGTCATGCGGAAGCGCCGCCCGTCCGGGACCGTGCCGTCGAGCGCGGGGGCGAGGGCGCGCAGCGAGGCCCCTGACATCAGCGTCACCGGGAAGTCGTCCGCGCCGGTCTCGCCCGCGTCGCGCGCGAGCAGCCGAACGCGCCGTCCGAGGTGCTCCGAGAGCGCGCCGGCCAGCGGACCGTCGACGAGCCGGCCGGAGAGCGGCCGCCCGTCGTAGAGCCGCGTCGTCACCGCCGCCCCGGGCTCGACCGGCGCGGCGACCTCGGTTCCGCCGGGGAAGCGCAGCGCGAGCCGCTCGCCGTCGTAGGCGGCGGTCACCGTGAGCAGCGCGGGCGTCCGGGTGGTGATCAGCAGGTCGCCGTCGGCGTCCACGACGAGGAACGCGCGGTCGCCGCGCGGGCCTTGCGTCTCGAGCGTCACCGCCGCGGCGGGCGCGACCTGCATGCCCTTGACGGGCGCCAGCCAGAGCTCGGAGATCGTGATCGTCATGGCGCGCATCCTCTCAAGCGGTTCACAGCCGCGGCGTGAGATGGTTGGCGCGAGAACGACGATGCGGATCCTGCTCGTCGAGGACGACGTCAAGCTGGCCCGGGCGCTCGCGCGCGGGCTGCGCCGCCATGCCTACGCGGTCGATCACGCGGGTGACGGCGACGCGGCGCTGATGCACGCCGCGGTCTACGACTACGACCTCGTCCTGCTCGACGTGATGCTCCCGGGCCGCGACGGCCTCGAGGTCTGCGCCGCGCTGCGCGAGCGCGGCCAGGCGGTCCCGATCCTCATGCTCACCGCCCGCGAGCAGGTCGGCGACCGGATCCGGGGACTCGACGCCGGCGCCGACGACTACCTCGCCAAGCCGTTCGACTTCGGTGAGCTGCTCGCCCGCATGCGCGCCCTGCAGCGCCGTCCGGTCCAGACGCGCGCACCCGCGCTGCGCGTCGGCGAGCTCGTCGTCGATCCCGCGACCCATGCGGTGACGCTCGCCGGCCGCGCGGTCGAGCTCACCGCGCGCGAGTTCGCGGTGCTCGAGTACCTCGCGAGCCACTGCGGCGAGGTGGTGTCCCGGACGTGCCTGCTCGACCACGTCTGGGACGAGAACTTCCTCGGCTCGACCAACGTCGTCGACGTCTACGTCGGCTACCTGCGGCGCAAGCTCGGCCGCCCGCTGATCACGACGGTGCGCGGCGTCGGCTACCGGCTGGAGTCGTCGTGAGGCTCCCGATCCGCGTCCGGCTGACCGCGTGGTACGTCGCGCTGCTCGCGGCGATCCTCGTCGCGCTCGGCGCCTTCGTGGCGATCAGCCTGCGCCGCGACCTCACCGACGCGGTCGAGCGCTCGCTGGCCGTGGCGGCCGGCCACATTGCGACCGGCTACGCCCAGGAGGGACCGAAGGACTTCCGCGACGTCGGGGCGACCGCGCTGCCGCCGGCGGCGGCCGCGCAGCTCGTCGATCCCCGCGGGCGCGTGATCGTCAGCGCCGGGTTGCCGATCGGGCGGCAACCGCTGCTCGGCGCGGCCGATCGCGCCGCCGTCCTGCGCGGTGCGCGTGTGCGGCGGACCCTCGCCCTCGGCGCGGGCGGGGTGGAGTACCGCGTCATCGGCCTGCGCGTGGCGCGCAGCGGGCACCCGGGCGCGCTGATCGCGGCGCAGTCGCTCGCGGACGCGCGCAGCGCGACCGACCGGGTCGTCAGCCTGCTGCTGATCGCGGGACCCGCGGCGCTGTTGCTCACGGCGGCCGGCGGCTGGTGGCTCGCCCGCAAGGCGCTGCGCCCCGTCGGCGCGATGGCCGCCCACGCCGAGCGGATCGAGATCGATGCGCTCGAGGAGCGCATCCCCAGCGGCCCCTCGGGCGACGAGCTCGACCGCCTCGCGGCGACGCTCAACGCGATGCTCGATCGCCTCGCCCGCGGCGTCGAGCACCGCCGGCGCCTGGTCGCGGACGCGTCGCACGAGCTGCGCACGCCGCTCGCCGTGATGCGCGTGGAGCTCGACGTCGCGCTCGACGACCCCGCGCTGGACCCCGCGGCTCACGAGGTGCTCGGGAGCGCCCGCGAGGAGGTCGACCGCCTGCGCGCGATCGTCGAGGGCCTGCTCGTGCTCGCCCGCGTGGACGAGGGCGGCCTCGAGCTGCACCGCGAGCGCATCGACCTGCTCGAGCTCGGCCGGGCCGTCGCCTCGGGCGTGGCGCCGCTCGCGGCCGAGCGCGGCGTGCGGATCGACGTCGACGGCGTCGCCGCGCCCGCCGAGGGCGATCGCGAGCGCCTGGGCCGGGCGCTCGGCAACCTCGTCGACAACGCAGTCAAGGCGTCGCCGTCGGGCGCGGTGGTGACGCTGACCGCCTTCCGGTCGCAGGACGAGGTCGGGGTCGCCGTCGACGACCGCGGGTCCGGCATCCCGGCGCATGAGCTCGAGCGGATCTTCGAGCGCTTCGCGCGGCTCGACGGCGCGCGCCGCCGGGAGCAGGGCGGCAGCGGCCTCGGCCTGGCGATCTGCCGCGAGATCGCCGCCGCGCACGGCGGCACGGTGACCGTGACCAGCTCGCGGCAGGGCAGCCGTTTCGTGCTGTCGCTGCGATCCTGATCACGTTGCCAGTCGCACAAGCAGCGTGATAGCGTCCGGCCCCGAACCGACGAGGGAGCCGCACCATGGCGCCGAGCCCGCCACTGCCGTTGTCGCCCGCCGATCTGCTTCGCACGCGCGCGCCGCTCGAGCGCGCGACCCAGCTGCCCGGAGCCGCGTTCACCGATCCGGCCGTGCTCGACTGGGAGCTCGCGCAGCTCTTCCGCGAGAGCTGGATCGGCGTCGGCCACGTCGACCAGCTGCGCGAGCGCGGGGACTTCCTGACGGCGGAGCTCGGCCGCGAGAGCGTGCTCGTCGTCGCCGACGACGACGGCCTCCCGCGCGCGTTCCTGAACACCTGCCGGCATCGCGGCGCGCGGCTCGTCGACGCGCCCGAGGGACGCATCCGGCGCATCAGCTGCCCGTACCACGCGTGGGGCTACGGGTTCGACGGAGCGCTGCGCTCGGCGCCGTTCACCGACGGGCTCGAGGACTTCGACCCGGGCTGCTTCGGCCTGCACGCCGTCCGCCTCGCGGTGGTCGAGGGGGTCGTGATGGTCGACCTCTCAGGCCGCGCGCCGCCACCCGACGCGCACGTCGGCGACCTGCACGGGCACCTCGCGCGCTACCGGCTCAGCGAGCTGCGTCGCGCCGAGCGGATCGTCTACGACGTCGGCGCGAACTGGAAGTCGATCGCCGAGAACTACTCCGAGTGCCTGCACTGCCCGGGCGTGCACCCCGAGCTCAACCGGCTCTCGCACTACCTGTCGGGCGAGGACGTCGAGGGGACCGGCGCCTGGTGCGGCGGCTCGATGACGCTGCGCGAGGGCTTCGAGACGATGGGCACCGACGGCGCCACGCACGGGCGCCCGCCGATCGCCGGGCTGGGCGAGGACGACCTCCGCGCGGTCCTGTACTTCCTGCTGTTCCCGAACGTGCTGGTCTCGCTGCACCCCGACTACGTGATGCTGCACACCCTGTGGCCGCGCGCGGCGGACCGCACCGAGGTCATCTGCGAGTGGTTCTTCGAGCCGTCCACGATCGCCGCGGACGGCTTCGACCCGTCCGACGCCGTCGCCTTCTGGGACCAGGTCAACCGCGAGGACTGGCACGTCTGCGAGCTCACCCAGCGCGGGATGGGCTCGAGCGCGTTCACGCCCGGGCGCTACACGACGCAGGAGGGCGACGTGCACGAGTTCGACGTGATGGTGGCCGACCGCTACCTCGAGGCGCTCGCGACCCCCGCGGAGGTGACGCCGTGAGCTACGACGCGATCGTGGTCGGCGCCGGCCACAACGGCCTCACCGCCGCCGCCTACCTCGCCCGCGCCGGCCTGAGCGTGTGCGTGCTCGAGCGCCGCCACCTCGTCGGCGGCGCGTGCGTGACCGAGGAGCTGTGGCCGGGGCGCCGCGTCTCGCGCGCCTCCTACGTGGTCTCGATGCTCCAGCCCAAGGTCGTCGCCGACCTCGAGCTGGGCCGCTTCGGCTACGAGCCGATCCCGCTCGACCCGCCGTTCGCGACGTTCGCCGCCGACGGGACGCCGATGCTCTTCCACAACGACACAGCGGCGATGCAGGCGTCGATCGGCCGCGTGTCGCCCCACGACGCCGCCGCGATGCCGGGCTTCGAGGCGCTGCTCGAGCGCACCGCCGAGGTGCTACGCCCGCTGATGCTCAAGCCGCCGCCGGCGGTCGGCTCGCACCGCCCGGCGGACCTGCTGGAGCTGGCCCGCGAGGCGGGCCGCGCCCGCGGGCTCTCGCGGCGCGAGGTCTCGGACCTCTACCGCGTGCTGACCATGTCGGTCGGCGACCTGCTCGACGAGTGGTTCGAGAACGACGCGCTCAAGGGCTCCTACGCCTCCACGGGCGTGGTCGGAGTCTGGGCCGGGCCGCGCACCCCCGGCACCGCGTACAACCTGCTCCATCACGAGCTCGGCGAGCTCAACGGCGTCTCGGGCGCCTGGGGGCACGTCAAGGGCGGCATGGGCGCGATCTCCGAGGCGATCGCCGCGAGCGCCCGCGCGGCCGGCGCCGAGATCCGCACCGAGGCGCCCGTCGCGTCGATCGACGTCGCCGGCGGGCGGACGACGGGCGTGACGCTCGCCTCCGGCGAGACGCTGCATGCGCCCGTCGTGCTCTCTGGCGCGCACCCGCGCACGACGATGCTCGACCTGGTCGGCGCCGAGCACCTGCCCGACGAGGTCGCGGAGGACATGCGCCGCTACCGCTCGCGCGGCGGGTCGGTGAAGGTCAACTGGATCCTGTCCGAGCCGCCGCGCTTCGAGCGGCTCTCCGAGGCCGAGAACGAGGCGCTGCTGCACACGAGCCTTGCGATCGCGCCGTCGATCGACCAGCTCGAGCGGGCATGGCAGGACGCGACCCGCGGCGTTCCGGCCGAGCAGCCCTACATCGAGGTCGAGGTGCCGACGAGCATCGATCCGTCGCTGACCGACGACGGCACGACCGTGATGACGATGTTCACCCAGTACGGCCCGCACGACGAGGCGGGCTGGCCCGACGGCGCGCGCGAGGCCTACGCGCAGCGCTGCCTGGCGATCCTCGCCGAGCACGCCCCGAACGTCACCGACGCCGTGCTCCAGCACGAGGTGCTCGCACCGCCCGACCTCGAGCGGATCTTCGGGCTCCAAGGCGGCTCGATCTTCCAGGGCGAGCAGGGCCTCGACCAGATGGCCTTCATGCGCCCGGCCGCACTGCTGGCGCGCTACGCCACTCCGGTCGGCGGCCTCTACCTGTGCGGGGCGGGAACGCACCCGGGCGGCGGCGTGATGGCCGCGTCCGGCCACAACGCGGCGCAGCGGGTGCTGCGCGACCGGCGGCGGAAGCGGTTCGTCGCGCGAATCCGGCGCCAGCCGGTCAAGGCTTGACAGGCGATCGCGGGCCAACGGAGGATCGGAGCACGTGCACCCGAAGGAGCGCCCTTCCGCAGTGACACGCCGGTCGCTGCTCGCCCGAGCCGGCGGGCTGGCGCTCACGGCCGGCGCCGGCGCCTCGCTCGCGGGCTGTGAGAACACGACCACGCCGGTTGCCGTCGCAGGCGCGGGCGGCTCCGGCAAGGGGATCCTCGGCGATCCGACGGCCGGAGGCCCGGTCGACGCCTCGGGCATCCCGCTCGCACGGCGCGACTACCCGGTCACCTTGCCGCGCGTGAACGACCAGGTGGCGTCGGGCGCGAAGCCCGAGCGCGGCGGCGAGCTGCACGTCTACAACTACGCCGACTACCTGAACCCGGCCGTCCTGAAGGCGTTCGGCAAGCAGGAGGGCGTGAGCGTCCGGGTGACCACGTTCCAGTCGGTCGATGAGGCGTTCTCGAAGCTGTCATCGGGACGGCTGACCTTCGACGTCATCTTCTCCTCGCCCGACCAGCTGTCGCGGCTCGTCGGCCGGCGGCTGATCCAGCCACTCAACTTCGAGCTGGTCCCGAACCTCGAGCGCAACGCCTGGAGGGAGCTGCACGACCCGTTCTACGACCGCGGGCCGCGCTACAGCGTCCCGTACACCGTCTACACGACCGGGATCGGCTGGCGCAAGGACAAGCTCTCCTTCGACCCGTCCAAGCTCGACCAGCCGTGGGACGCGTTCTGGGAAGCGGGCAGTGCGCGCGGCCGCGTCGGGATTCTCGACGACTCCCGCGAGGCGCCCGGCATGGCGCTCATGCGCCGCGGCGTCACCGACCTCAACACCGAGGACCCGGCCCTGATGAAGCAGGCGCTGAGCGACCTGCAGGCGCTCGACCAGCGGGTGCGCGTGAAGGTCTCGATCTCCGAGTACGAGACGCTGCCGGCCGGGCGGATGTGGCTGCACCAGTCGTGGTCGGGCGACCTGCTCAACGCGGTCATCTCCTACCTGCCCAAGGGCACGAGCCCCGAGGTGCTCGGGTACTGGTACCAGGCGGCCGGCGGCCCGATCTTCAACGACTGCATCTGCGTCGGCGCGGGCGCCGAGAAGCCCGTGATCGCCCACCGCTTCCTCAACTACCTGCTCGACGACAAGGTCGCCTACGACAACTTCGTCGGCTACGTCGGCTACCAGCCGCCGCTGAACGCGATCGACGCGAACCTGCTGTTCAAGCGCGGCATCGTCCCGGAGAGCCTGCGCTCGACGGTGGTGACCCACGAGGCCTACGCGAACGGCAACGCGTACCTGACGCTGTCGTCCGCCGGGCAGCAGCTGTGGGACTCGACGTGGGCGACCTTCCGCAACGGATGAACCGGCGCGGAGGGCGCATCTGGCCGCTGCTCGCCCTGCCCGGCACGGCGTGGCTCTCCGCGTTCTTCCTCGTGGCCTTCTACGCAATCGTCTGCGTGGGGCTCGGCAACGTCACCGAGCTCTACCAGCCCGTCCCGCACTGGAACCCGCTCGACTGGAACGTCGGCTACCTGTTCCAGGGCGTCTCGGACGTGTTCCCGGGCGGTCAGACCTGGCCCGTCGTAGTGCGCACCGTGCTCTACGTGGCGATCGCGGTCGTGCTGTCGCTCGCGATCGGCTACCCCGTCGCGTACTACGCCGCCCGCCACGCGGGCCGCCACCGCGGACTCGTGCTCACGCTGCTCGTGCTGCCGTTCTGGATCTCGTACCTGATGCGGATGTTCGCCTGGACGAACCTGCTCGACACCGGCGGCTACGCGGACCGGGTCCTGAGCGTGCTGTCGATCGACTCGCTGCTGCGCTCGCTCGGGCTGCTCGACAGCGGCGGCTGGCTCGGCGGCCAGGCGATCACCGTCGTGCTCGCGCTCGTCTACGGCTACGTGCCGTATCTGATCCTGCCGCTGTACGCCTCGCTGGACCGGATCGACCAACGGCTGATCGAGGCCGCGCGCGACCTCGGCGCGCCGCCCTCGGGCGCGTTCCGGCGCGTCGTGCTGCCGCTCTCGCGGCCGGGGATGCTCGGCGGGCTGGTCCTGATCGCGCTGCCGATGTTCGGCGACTACTACACGCCGGACCTGATGTCGGGCTCGCCGCAGACGAGCATGATCGGCAACGTCATCAACGGCTACGTGCAGGGCGGGCCGCAGAAGTCGCTGGGCGCGGCGCTGACGCTGCTGCTCGCCGCGGGGCTGCTCGTGCTGATGCTCTACTACCTGCGCTCGCTGCGCTCGGAGCGATACACGTGAGCGCGCTGCGCAACCCGTGGGGCAAGCCGCGCGGCCTGGCGCTCGTGACCTGGCTCTACGTCGCCTGGTCGATCGTGCCCGTGCTGCTGGCGATCCGCTTCGCGTTCAACCAGGGCCGCTCGCGCACGGAGATGCAGGGCTGGTCGCTGCGCTGGTTCTGGCAGGACCCGGTCCTGAGCGTCTTCCACGACCCGACGCTGCTCTCGGCGCTGCGCCAGAGCCTGGTGCTCGCCGCGCTGGCGATGCTGATCGCGGTGCCGCTCGGGACCGCGCTCGCGCTCGGGCTGCAGCGCTGGCGCGGGCCGGCGTCCGGTCCGGTCAACGTGCTCATGCTGCTGCCGCTGGTGACCCCGGAGCTGGTCTTCGCGGTCGGCATGTTCCTGCTCTTCACGACCGCGTTCTCGTTCATCGGGCTCGGGACGCCGGCGCAGGTGATCGGCCACGTCACGTTCTCGGTCTCGTTCGTCGTGCTGATCGTGCGCGGGCGATTGGCGACGATCGGGCCCGACGTGGAGGAGGCGGCGGCCGACCTCGGCGCGCCGCCGCACGAGATCGTGCGGCGGATCCTGCTGCCGCTGCTCGCGCCGGCGATCGCGGCCTCGCTGCTGATCGTCTTCGCGCTCTCGATCGACGACTTCGTGGTCGCCCAGTACCTCGCGTCGGGTGCCGACACGACGACGGTGCCGATGCGCATCTACGCCCAGGCGCGCGGCGCGCCGACGCCCGCGCTCAACGCGCTGGCGACGATCATGCTTGCGGTCACGCTGCTCACGCTCGCGCTCGCCTACTTCGTGCTGCGGGCGGTCAACCGCGGCGCGCGCAAGGGCGCCGCGCTCGAGCAGCTGGCGACGCTCGACACCGGGAGCCCGATCCGATGAGCCGCGGCGAGATCCGGCTCGAGGGGCTGGCCAAGGCGTTCGGCGGCGTGGTCGCCGTCGACGCCATCGACCAGCACATCCCCGGCGGGGAGTTCTTCACCATGCTCGGCCCGTCGGGCTGCGGGAAGACGACGACGCTGCGGCTGATCGCGGGCTTCGAGCGCCCGGACGCGGGCGCGATCCGGCTCGACGGCGTCGACCTCTCCGGCACGCCCCCGCACAAGCGCCCGGTCAACACGGTGTTCCAGAGCTACGCGCTGTTCCCGCACATGAGCGTGCGCGAGAACGTCGCCTTCGGGCTGCGCTACCAGAAGGCCACGCGCGCGGAGGCCGACCGGCGCACGGGCGAGGCGATGGCGATGGTGCGCCTCGACGGCCTCGAGGAGCGCCGCCCCGGCCAGCTCTCGGGCGGCCAGCAGCAGCGCGTGGCGCTGGCCCGGGCGCTCGTGCTCGAGCCGCCGGTGCTGCTGCTCGACGAGCCGCTCGGCGCCCTCGACGCGCGCCTGCGCGTCGACCTGCAGGTCGAGCTCAAGCGCATCCAGGAGGCGCTCGGGATCACCTTCGTCTACGTCACCCACGACCAGGACGAGGCGCTCACGATGTCCGACCGCGTCGCCGTGATGCGCGCCGGGCGGATCGAGCAGTGCGGCGAGCCGCAGTCGATCTACGAGGAGCCGGCGACCGCCTTCGTGGCGAACTTCCTCGGCTCCTCGAACCTCATCCCCGCCACGGTCAGTGCCGACGGCGACGGCTGCCGGCTGGCACTGGGCGCGTTCAGCCTGCGCGCGGCGCACGGCGAGGTCGCCAGCGGCGACGCGCTGGCGATGATCCGGCCCGAGCGCGTGCGCCTCGGCGCGCACGGCGAGCCGGGGGAGAACCGGCTGCCCGGCATGGTGGAGGAGGTCGTCTACCTGGGCTTCCACCGCGAGCTGCGCGTGCGCCTGGCCACCGGGGCCCTGGTCAAGGCCAACGAGCCCAACGACGGCTCGGTCGCCGAATACCACCAGGGGGACCCGGTGTCCGTCCACCTGCCCGCGGACTGCCTGCGCGTGCTCGCCGCCGACGGGACGGTGACGGCGTGAGCCGCCCGCGGTCAGACCAGCGGCGGCAGCTCGGCGTCGATGCCGAGGTCCGCGCCGACGGCCGCCCAGATCTCCAGCCGCGCGCGCTCGAGCGGCATCAGCGGATCGTCGTTGAGCACGCGCACGCCGTAGCCGTCGATCAGCGCGAGCAGCCGGTCGGCGCTGCGGCCCGCGTCACCGGGCCGGAACTCGCCGCCGGCCATGCCGGCGGCGATCGCCTCGCCGAACCACTCGCGCATGCGGGCGTAGAGCCGCGCCGCCGTCGGGCGCAGCTCCGGGTGGCGCGTCGCACGCAGCCACAGCTCCACCCACAGCACCCAGTCGTCGCGCAGGTCGCCCGGCAGCGGCAGGCACTGGTCGATCATCGCGGCGAGGCGCACGGCGGCCGACGGGTCGTCCTCGGCGCTGCGGATGCGCGCCGTGCCGGCGTACTCGTAGGAGTGCTCGAGCGCCTCCGCCAGCAGGGCGTCGCGGGTCGCGAAGTGGTAGGAGACCAGCGCCGCGGAGACGCCGGCGTCGGTCGCGATGCGCGCGAGGCGCACGTCGTCGATCCCCTCGCGGGCGATCAGCCGCACGGCAGAGGCGAGGATGCGCTCGCGCGCGTTCGGGCGGGTCGGGGTCGCGGGCGTCGAGATGCCCCGGACCCTTCCAGATGGCCCGCGCATCGGCAAGCCGCGCCCCGGAGGGCGGGATGACCCCCGAGCAGGCCGAGCTGCAGGCCCGCGCCCGCGCCTTCGTCGACGACGTGCTGATCCCGCGCGAGGTCGAGGCCGAGCGCCGCGGCGGCCGGCTCGACGACGACGCGATCGCCGCGATCCGCCGCGAGGGGCTCGAGCGCCGGCTCGCCGGAGGCCTGCACGCCGTCGAGCACGGCGGCCAGGGCTGGACGCCGACCGAGTGGTTCCTCGTCGAGGAGCAGTTCGGGCGCTCCACCAACGCGCTCTCCTGGCACGTGCCGAGCGCCTACAACGTGCTCGCGCAGGGCACGCCGGAGCAGATCGACCGCTGGCTGCGCCCGGCCCTGCGCGGCGAGCTGCACGACGCCTACGCGGTCACCGAGGAGCACGCGGGGTCGGACACCTCGGGGATCGCCACCACCGCACGGCGGACCGACGCCGGCTGGCGCATCGACGGCGAGAAGTGGTTCGTCACCTACGGCGACGTCGCCGCGGTCTACATCGTCATGGCCAACGCGCTCGTGGACGGCGAGAAGCTGCCGACGCTGTTCCTCGTCGAGCGCGGGCTGCCGGGGATCGCGGTGGTCGACGACCCGCCGTACACGCACTCCTATCCGCACGGGCACCCGGCGATCCGCTTCGGCGGCGTCGAGGTCGCCGAGGACGCGGTGATCGGCGGCGTCGGCGAGGGTGACGCGCTGCAGCGCGCGTGGTTCACCGAGGAGCGGCTGGGGATCGCCGCGCGCGGCTGCGGCGCGATGTGGCGGCTGCTCGAGGAGACGACGGAGTGGGCGCTCGCGCGCGAGCAGGGCGGTCGCCGGCTGATGGACCACCAGGGCGTCTCGTTCCCGCTGGCGGACTCCGCCGTCGACGCCGCGGCGGGCCGGCTGCTCGGCCTCGAGGTCGCGCGGCTGCGCGAGAACGGGGAGGACCCGCGCGTCGTGCACGCCAAGGCGTCGATGGCCAAGCTCTTCGTCTCCGAGGCCGCGTGCCGCTGCGCCGACCGGGCCGTGCAGGCCTTCGGCGGCCGCGGCTACCAGCGCACGAACGTCGCCGAGCGGTTCTGGCGCGAGCTGCGCGTCGACCGCATCTGGGAGGGGACGAGCGAGATCCAGCGGCTGATCGTCGCCCGCGCGCTCGAGCACCGCGGGGTGGAGCGCGTCCTGCACTGACATGGAGCTCGGCCGCCTGCTCTCGCCCCGCTCGGTCGCCGTCGTCGGCGCCTCCGAGCGTCCCGCCTCCTACGGCGGCGAGGCACTGCTGAACCTGCGCCGGGTCGGATACGAGGGCCGGGTCTACGCCGTCAACCCCGGCCGTGCGTGGGTGCACGGCGTGCCCTGCGTCGCGCGGCTCGACGACCTGCCCGAGGCGCCCGACGCCGTTGTCGTGGCGATCCCCGCCGCCGACGCCCCGGAGGTCGTCGACGCGGCCGGCGCGCTCGGCTGCGGCGGCGCGGTCGTCTTCGCGGCGGGCTTCGGCGAGGCGACCGGCGGCGCGGCGCTGCAGGCGAGCCTGGTCGCCGCCGCGAGCCGTCACGGGCTACCCGTCTGCGGGCCCAACGGGAACGGCATCGCCTCGCCCGCGGAGCGGGTCGCGCTGTGGGGCGACGCGCTCGAGCGGCTCGACCCGGGCGCCGTCGCGCTCGTCACCCAGAGCGGCAACCTCGCGGTCAACGCGCTCGGCTCGCGGCGCGGGCTGCGGCTGCACACGGTCGTCTCCTGCGGCAACGGCGCGGTGCTCGACGCCGCCGCCTTCGCCGAGGCGCTCGCCGCGCGGCCGGGCGTCCGCTCGCTCGCGCTCTACCTCGAGGACGACGGCGACGGCGAAGGCTGGTGCGCGGCGCTCGAGGCCTGCGCGCGCGCGGGCGTCGGCGTCGCGGTGCTCAAGGCCGGCAGCTCCGAGGCCGGCGCGTCCGCGGCGCGGGCTCACACGGGCGCGCTGGCCGGCGACCAGCGGGTGGTCCGCGCGCTGTTCACCGAGGCCGGCGCGGCGTGGACGCGCTCCCCGCACGAGCTGCTCGAGGTGGCCAAGGCGCTCGCGGTCCCCGGCGCGCGGCGCGGCGGTCGCGGCGTGGCGGTGATGACCTGCTCCGGCGGCGACTCCAGCCTGGCCGCCGACGCGGCCGAGGAGCTCGGCGTGCCGCTGCCCACGCCCGCGCCGGACACGCTCGCGCGCCTGCAGGCGACACTGCCGCCGGCCGCCCGCGCGGCCAATCCGCTCGACTACACCTCGCTCTTGTGGGAGGACGGCGACGCGCTGTGCGAGCTGGTGCTCGCGCTCGCCGACGATCCCGGCGCCGGGCAGGTGCTCGTCCTCTACGACGAGGCGGTGACCGGCGACGGCGCCGCGGCGGCGTCGTGGGGTGGCGTGCTCGACGCGGTGCTGCGGGCGGCGGGGACGGCGCCGGTGCCCGTCAGCGTCGGCTCGACCCTGCCCGAGCTGCTCGGCGACGCCACCGCCAAGCGCCTGCAGGACGCCGGGATGCCCGCGCTCGCCGGGCTGCGGACCGCGCTCGCCGCGGTCGCAGCGCTGGGCGCGAGCGTGGCCGATCCCGTGCGGATCGCCGACATCGGCGCCGCCGCCCGCCGCGCGGCCGCCGGCGCCCCCGCCCGCTGGTACTCCGAGCACGAGGCCAAGGCGCTGCTGCGCGCCGCCGGGCTACCGGTCGTCCCCGGCCGGATCGCGCGCGACGCGCAGGACGCGGTCGCGGCGGCGGCCGAGCTCGGCGCCCCCGTGGCGCTCAAGCGCTGCGCACCCGGCCTGCGCCACAAGAGCGAGCACGGCGGCGTGCTGCTCGGGCTGAGCGCGCCGGCGGCGATCCGCGCCGGCTTCACGCGCCTGCGCGAGGGCGGGGAGGTGCTGGTCGAGGCGATGGCGCCGGCGGGCGCCGAGCTGCTCGTCGCCGCGCGCGCGGACGCGATCGTGCCGGTGCTGGCCGTGGGCGCGGGCGGGATCTGGGCCGAGGCGCTCGAAGACGTCGCCGTCGTGCCGCTGCCCGCGAGCCCGGCCCGGGTCGAGCGTGCGCTGCGGGGCCTGCGCGCCGCGCCGCTGCTGACCGGCGGCCGCGGCCGCGAGCCGGTCGACCTCGCTGCCGTCGCGCGCGTCGCCTGCGGGGTCGGCGCGCTGCTGCTCGAGCACGGGCTCGCGCTGGTCGAGTGCAACCCCGTCTTCGCCCACCCAGGGGGCGCGGTGATCGCGGACGCGCTCGCCGCCGCGCCCGTCCGCGCCAGACCCACGAGCCAGGAGCCACCCCCATGAACGAGATCGCCGCACGCCTCGGAGCCGTCGGGCTGCCAGCTCCGGTGTCCGAGCTCGCCGCCCGCGAGTGGGACGCGGTCGTCGTCGGCGGAGGCCACAACGGCCTGACCGCCGCGGCGTATCTGGCCCGCGCCGGGCGGAGCGTCCTCGTGCTCGAGCGCCGCGAGCGGCTCGGCGGCGCCTGCACGCTCGAGCAGCCGTTCCCCGACGACCGCTACGTCGTCAGCCCGTGCGCCTACGTCGTCGGCCTGCTCGACGATCGCGTGATCCGCGAGCTCGACCTGCGCCGCCGCGGCTTCGAGTGCTACGTCGCCGACCCGAACCTGTGGGTCCCGTTCGACGACGGTACGGCGTTCGCCCAGTGGCTCGACGACGCGCGCACGCAGGCGGGCCTCGAGGCGCTCGGCGTCTCCGAGCGCGACATCGCCGGCTACTGGGCCTACGAGGAGCTCTTCGACGAGATCCGCAAGCGCCTGCGCACCGGCCCGCGCGACGCGTGGGAGGGCGACTCGCCGAGCCGCGCCGAGATCGAGGAGCTGCTCGGAGGCGAGCAGGCGATGCTCGACGTGGTCTTCTCGGCCTCGATCGCCGAGGTCCTCGACGACCACATGTCCGACCAGCGCCTCAAGGACGCGCTCTTCGGCCAGGGCGTGATCGCGGCCTACGGCGGGCCCAAGGACGCCGGCACCGCGTCGATCAAGCTCATGCACTACCAGGGCGACCTCGAGGGCCAGGGCCCCGTCTGGGGCTACGTGAAGGGCGGCATGGGGATGATCTCCTTCGCGATCGCCGACGCCGCGCGCGAGGCCGGCGCGATGCTCGCCTGCGGCGTGCCGGTCGGCGAGATCGTCCCCGAGACCGGCGTCCGGCTCGAGGATGGGACGCTGATCCGGGCCCGCACGGTGCTCTGCAACGCCGACCCCAAGGTCGCGCTGCGGCTGCTCGACGGCCACGACGTCCCTGCCGACTGGCGCGCGCGCCTGCAGGCGTGGAAGGTCCGTAGCCCCGTCGTGAAGTTCAACGCCGCGCTGAACGCGCTGCCGCAGTGGACCGCCGCGCCCGGCGCGACGTGGCCGGCGCAGGCCACGATCGACGTCACGGGCGGGCTCGAGGACGCCCAGCGCTGCTTCGAGACGTGCGAGCGCGGCGAGCCCGCGGTCGGGTTCGGCGAGGTCTACATCCAGACGGGCTACGACCCCTCGCCCGCGCCGGCCGGGCGCCACCTGCTGAGCGTCTTCGGCCAGTACGCGCCGTACGAGCTCGCGACCGGCGACTGGGAGACCCGGCGCGAGGAGGTCGCGCGCCAGTTCATCGGCCTGATCGAGCGCTTCGCGCCCGGCTTCGGGCGGACGCTCGAG
>DATBDM010000117.1:0-15288 GCA_036269915.1 Solirubrobacteraceae bacterium
CGCCGTGGTGGCGCTCGCCACGCTGCCCGGCATCGGCGAGGTGCGCGATCGGCTCGGACGCGCCGAGCCGGGCTGGATCGTCGTCTCGGCACTCTGCTCGCTCGGCTCGAGCCTCGGCTTCGTCGTCGCGCTGTGGGGCGCCTTCGACCGCGTGCCGCCGCGCAGCTCGGCGGTGACCCTGGGGTTCGCCGAGCAGGGCGCGAACGTGCTGCTGCCGGCCGGCGGCTCGTCCGGGCCCGCCTTCGGGACCTTTGTGATGCGCCGCGCGGGCGTGCCCGGCCACCTCGCGGCCGACCGCCACGTCGCGCTGTTTTTGATCACGAGCGGGGTCAGCCTCGGGGCGCTCGTCGTCTTCGGGGTGCTGCTCGCGACGGGCATCCTGCCGGGCGAGGAGTCGCTCGCCTGGACGCTGATCCCCGCCGCGGCCGGCGCGGCCGGGATCGGGCTCGCGCTGCTGTTCGCGCGCACGCGCGTCCCGGTCGAGCCCCCGGGCGCGCAGCGCGTGCGCCACGGGGTCTGGAGGCTGCGCTCGTTCCTGCACCACGGGGTGCGCACGAGCATCGCCCAGCTGCGCCACGGCGACGTCCTGCTCCCGCTCGGCGCGGTCGCCTACTACGCGTTCGACGTCGCCGCGCTCGGCGCGTCCTTCGAGGCGTTCGGCGGCGGCGGGCCGCCGCTCGGCGTGTTCGTGCTCGCCTACACGCTCGGTCACGCCGGCGCCCTGATCCCGACGCCGGGCGGGGTCGGCGGCACCGACGGCGGGCTGATCGGCATGTTCGCCCTGATGGACACGCCGCTGCCGCTCGCCACCGCGGCCGTGCTCGGCTACCGCGTCTTCCAGCTCGGCATCCCGGTCGTGCTCGGGGCGGTCAGCCTCGTTCGCATCCGCGGCCGCCTCGCCGACGACGACTTCCGCGAGGGCGTCCGTCTGCGCTGGGCACGGGTGGCGAAGCGGTCGGGGGTCTCCTAGCCGGGCGTACGATGGGGCGCCCCTACACGGAGAGGAGGCGTCGCATGTCGGAGTGGACGCGCGTCAACGCGCCCGAGCTTCCCGAGCTGCCGGTGTTCGCGCACGCCGCGATCGCCGGCGACCAGATCCACCTGTCGGGGATGCTCGGGCTCGAGGACGACTTCTCCGGCGTGGTCGAGGGCGGCATCGGGCCGGAGACGACCCAGGCGCTGCGTCACGTCGAGCGGATCCTCGCGGCGTGCGACGCCTCGCTCGCCGACGTCGTCAAGGTCAGCGCGTTCATGGCCGACCTCGGCGAGTGGGACGCGATGAACGCCGCCTACCTGGCGGCCTTCGGCGCGCGCACGCCCGCGCGTATCGCCGTCGGCTGCGCGGCGCTGCTGTTCGGTGCGCGCGTCGAGCTCGACTGCGTCGCCTACCGGCCGTGACGCTGTCGATCTGCATGGCCGGTGCGACCGGCTGGACCGGGAAGGCGCTGGTGCCGGCGATCGTCGCCGCGCCCGGCCTCGAGCTGCGCTCGGCGGTGAGCCGCTCGGCGGCCGGCGGCGAGATCGCGGGCGCGCCCGTGTTCGCGAGCGTCGCCGAGGCGCTCGACGGCGTCGACGTCCTGATCGACTACACGTCGGCGACGGCCGTGAAGGCGAACACGCTCGCCGCGATCGGCGCCGGCGTCCACGTCGTCGTCGGCAGCAGCGGGCTGACGGCGGAGGACTTCGCGGACATCGACACGGCGGCGCGCGAGCGGGGCGTCGGCGTGATCGCCGCGGGCAACTTCTCGCTGACCGCCGCGATGTGCCAGGCCGGCGCGCTGCTCGCCGCCCGCCACCTGCCCCACTGGGAGGTCATCGACTACGCGAGCGCGGGCAAGCCGGACGTCCCGTCCGGCACCTCCCGGGAGCTCGCGGAGCGGCTCGGCGAGGTCCGCCGCCCCGAGCCCGGGCACCCGATCGACGAGCTCGTCGGCCCACGGGAGGCGCGCGGCGCGACAGTGGCCGGCGCACAGGTCCACTCCGTCCGCCTGCCGGGCTTCGTGGTCTCGAGCGAGGTGGTCTTCGGCCTGCCCGACGAGCGGCTGACGATCCGCCACGACGCGGGCGGGACGCCCGCGCCCTACGTCGCCGGGACGCTGATCGCCGCCCGCGCGGCGCCCGAGCGGGTCGGGCTCACGCGCGGGCTGGACACGCTGCTGCTCAGCTGAGTCACTGCGCGCCCACCCACCGGAGGATGGCCTTCGAGTGCGTGATCACGGTCCCGTCGGGCAGCTTCAGCGCGGGCAGCTTCCCCGCGCCGGTCGCCTGCTCGAGCTCGTCGCGAGATCCCTTGCGCAGGAACGGGATCGGGCTGCCGTGGGCGGCGACGACCTTGTCGTACTCGACACCCTTGGCGCGCATCGCCTCCTGTACGCGCCGGCACGGGTGAACGCCGGGTCCGCCGTCGTCACCGTGGCAGACGTAGAGGGTGGGCTTGTCAGCGACGTCCATGGTGGGAGGCTACGCATATGGACGTCGGCGTGGGCTTCACCCCGTTCGAGACCCGGACCGACGTGATCGCGAGCCTCGCGGAGCACGCCGAGGAGGCCGGCCTCGCCCGCGTGGACGTCGCGGAGGGCTGGACGCACGACGCCCTGATCGTCCTTGCCGAGCTCGCGTCCCGGACGTCGCGGATCGGGCTCGGCACCTCGATCGTCTCGGTCTGGGGACGCAGCCCGGCAACCATCGCGCTCGGCGCGGCGGGGCTCCAGCGCGCCTCGGGCGGACGCTTCTCGCTGGGCATCGGCGCCGGCAGCCCGCCGCTGGCGGAGGGGCTGCACGGCGTGCCCTGGGAGCGACCGCTCGGACGGCTGCGTGACACCGTCGTCGCCGTGCGCGCGCTCCTGGGCGGCGACCGGCTGCCCGCGCCCGCCGACGGCGCGCGCCCGCTGCGCATCGGCGTCCGCCCGGAGCCGCCGGTGCCGATCGTCCTCGCCGCGCTCGCTCCGGGCTCGATCCGGCTCGCGGGCGAGCTGGCCGACGCCTGGGCGCCGTTCCTCTGGGCGCGATCGCGGCTCGGCGAGGGGCGCGCACTGCTCGAGGAGGGCGAGGCGCGGGCGTCCGCGCCGTCGCCCACACGGATCGTGGCCGGCGTGCCGGTCGCCCTCGGGCCGGACGCGGCGAGTGCCCGCCGGCTCGCCGCGTGGTGGCTCTCGACCTACGTGACGCGCATGGGGCCGCTGTACCCGCGCATGCTCGGGGAGCGCTTCGGAATGAGCGAGGCGGTCGCGGCGATGGTGTCCGCGCCCGACGGCGAGCTGCCTCCCGCGGCCGAGGCGCTCGCACGCGAGGTGACGCTGTTCGGGACCTACGACGAGGCGCCGGAGCTGCTCGCCGCCTGGTCGGCGGCGGGTGTCGACGCGCTGAACCTCGTGCTCGCGCCCGGCCGGCCCGAGGAGGAGCTGCATGCGGCCCTCGACTGCGGGCGTCGCCCGTCGTCCTGAGCGCGGTTCGTCACCCGCGCGTGAGCCCGCGGACGCCCAGCCGCCCCTCGCCGCCGATGACCAGGACGCCGCGGACGGCGACGAACAGGTACAGCGCCGCGGCGAGCCTGGGGAACGTGAGCAGCCCGACGAGGATCGCCGCCCCGTAGAGCAGCGCGCCGAACCAGGCCGTCCCCTGCCTTCGCGGCGGCTGGGTGATCGCCCCGCGAGCGGGATCGTGGAGCTCCGGCTTCCCCGCCGCGTAGCGGACGCCCGCGCGCAGCAGCAGCTCGATCAGCAGCGCGGTCAGGCCGTAGAACGCGACGGCCGTGCGCTCCGCGGCGTCGGAGGCGTGAAAGGCCTCCGCGAGCACGCCCGTCGGGAACGGCAGGAAGGCCGCGACGAGCAGCAGCAGCAGGTTGATGCGCAGCAGCACCGGGTCGACGTAGCGCAGCCGGCTGAACAGCCCGTGGTGCGCGATCCACAGGCTCCCGACGGTGAGGAAGCTCGTCAGGTACGCGAGGTAGGCGGGCCACTCGTGCAGCAGCGCGTGCCGCAGGTCGCCGTAGGCCTCGGGATCGACGTGGATGTCGAGCACGAGCAGGGTGATCGCGATGGCGAACACGCCGTCGCTGAACGCCTCCACCCGCCCGGTGTCCCAGCGCTGGGGAGCCTCGTCGGTCACGCGTCGCGAGCATACGGGCTCATCCAGCGAACTCCGGCGTCTCGCCCGCGTATCCCCTGGTGACCTCGATCCCCCGGAGCCACCCGAATGCGCAAGTCCCTGATGATCCTCCCCGCCGCGCTCGCCATCGGCATCGCCGGCTGCGGCGCGAGCTACTCCGCCGGCTCGCCGGCGAGCGCGCCTGCATCGGCGGCCGCCGGCAAGCATGCCGTCGTCAAGACGCGCCACGGCAAGCTCGGCACCTTCCTGGTCGACGGCAGCGGTCGCACCCTCTACCTGTTCCGGAAGGACACCAGCGCGAAGAGCCGCTGCTCCGGCGCGTGCGCCGCGGCCTGGCCTCCGCTGACCACCCGCGAGAAGCCTGAGGCCGAGGGCGGCGCGAAGGCCGCGATGCTCTCGACCAGCAAGCGCTCCGCCGGCGTGCGGCAGGTCGTCTACAACGGTCACCCGCTGTATCGCTACGCGCCCGACACCGCCGCCGGCCAGACCCGCGGCCAGGGCGTGAACGCGTTCGGCGCGCGCTGGTACGTCGTGGCGACGTCCGGACGGGCGATCACCGCCGCGCCCGGGGGCTCGAGCACGCCGTCGCCGTACGGCTACTGAGCCAGCAGCTGGTGCGGGCGGTCCAGGTCGGGGCATCCGAAGCAGAGCTCGGAGATCAGCAGCGACGAGCCGGTTCCGCGCAGGCGGACGCCGAAGCGCCCCGTCTGCCGGACCACGCCGCCCGCGCCCCGGTCGTAGCGCCCGACGACCTGCAGCGCCTCCTCGTCGGCGTCCGTGAGGCTGTCCTCCCACTCGAAGGACGGATCGCGGACGCCGTCGAGCTCCTTCCGGTAGCTCGCCATCACCGCGTCGGCGCCGCGTACCGGCGCCCGGGTCCCGCGGGCGAGGACCACGTCGGGGCTGAGCAAGCGCCGAAGCCCGGCGAGGTCCTTCGCGCGGTAGCGCTGCGCGTAGGTGCCGACGATCCGCACCGCGTCATCGGTGGTGAACCCGGTGCTGCCGCTGCCGCCACCTCCGCCCCCGCCCCCGCCCGGCTGCACCGCGATCAGCACGGCCGCGATCGCCGCGACGGCGAGCAGCCCGGCGCCGGCGAGCGACACCCAGCGCCGGCGGGGCGCCGGGGCGGACGAGGTGCCCGCGACGGCGTCGGCGAGGCGCCCGGTGTCGTAGCGCCAGCGGGCGTCGCTGAGCTCGATGGCGTTGCGGCGCGTGAGGGCGCGCAGCGAGTCGGGCAGGTCCTCGGGCGCGGGCATCCGCGCGCCCGCGACCAGCGCCGGGACGACGCGGACGTCGGGACGCCGCAGCGCCGTCTCGACCTCCAGGCGCACGTAGTCGCCCGGATCGTCGAGCCGGGACGGCGCGGCCGCCCAGCGCGGGCCGATCACCACGACGAGGACGTCGCACGCGCCCACGGCCTCGGTGATCCGGTCCACGAAGTCGATCCCCGGCGCGAGCTCGACGTCCATGAACACGCTGCGTTCCCCGAAGCGTGCGACGAGCGCGTCGTAGAGGCGCCCGGCGTGGCCGGCGCTGTCCTCGCGGCGGTAGCTGACGAAGACGGTCGGGCTCACGTCTGGTGCGCGGCGCCCCGCATGGCCTCCTCGCGGTGCGAGGCCCAGGCGGCGTGCTCCTGGGAGACGAGGCCCTCGACGCGCTCGGCGAGCCGCGCCGCCGGGTCCTCGACCCGGGCGTAGGGTCCGGCGCGCGCGGCGAAGAGGAACTTCTCGTGCTTCAGGCGCTCGCAGGTCGACCGGTAGGTGGTCCAGTTCTGCTGGTACTGCTGAAGCTGCTGCAGCCCCTCGAGCACCACGATCAGCGCGCCCGCCCCGCCGACGAGCCACGCGGGCGCCGAGACCCCGGCCGCCACCGGGATCGCCGCGGCGACGACGATCTGGCAGACCTTCAGGCGCTTGAACCAGTGCTGTGCCTGGTTGCTCTTGCGGTCGTACCAGGCGATCTGGTCCTCGAGCCTCGCCCATGCCGGCGAGACGCTGAGCCGGCCGTCCTCCATTGGCCGGGTCTAGTCGCTCGCCGACGTGCCGTCAACCCATAAGCTGCCGCTCCATGCCGAGCGTGCTGGTGACGGGAGCGGGGCGGGGGATCGGGCGGGCGATAGCGCAGCGGCTCGCCCGCAACGGCTGGGACGTGTTCGCGGGCGTCCGCCGGGAGCAGGACGGCACCGCGCTCGAGGGCGCGATCACGCCGGTGATCCTCGACATCGCCGACCCCGAGCACCTCGCCGCGCTGGACGCGGCCCTCCCCGCGACGCTGGACGCGGTGGTCAACAACGCCGGCATCGTCGTGGCCGGCCCGATCGAGGGAGTCGACCTCGACGACCTGCGCCGCCAGTTCGACGTCAATGTCGTCGGCCAGGTGGCGGTCACCCAGGCGGTGCTGCCCCGGCTGCGCCGCTCGCGCGGGCGGATCGTCTTCGTCTCCTCGGTCAGCGGCCGGATCTCCACGCCGATGACCGGCGCCTACAACGCGTCGAAGTTCGCCCTGGAGGCCGTGGCCGACGCCCTGCGGATGGAGCTCGCGCCGTGGGGGATCCGGGTCGCGCTCGTCGAGCCCGCACAGACCGACACGGACCTCTGGCGCACCGCCGAGGACGAGCTCGGGGCGTCCGTCGCGAAGCTCTCGCTGGAGCACCGAGCGCTCTACGCCGGGCACATCGAGGGCTATCGCAAGACCATCCCGCGCTCGCAGAAGATGGCCGCGCCGGTGGAGGGCGTGGCCGCGTCCGTCGAGAGGGCGCTGACCGACCCCCGGCCGCGTGCCCGCTACGTGGTCGGCAGGCCCGCGCGCGTCCAGGCGCTCCTCGCCGGCCTCACGCCGACGCCCGTCCTCGACGCCGCGCTGCGCGCCGGGACGGGCACGCCGCGCAAGCTCTGACCGGGTCCGGCTGCGGACATCGTTCGATGCGCGACTACACGCCACAGGCACGCAAGACCCGCCTCGAGAAGCTCCTGCAGGCGTTCGCGCAGACGCGCTTCGGCGGGAAGCTGTTCATCGGCGTCTTCCCGGACATCGACCGCCGCCTGCTGCCGTTGACGCGCGGGAGGCTGTCGACCGGGCTCGGCCAGCCGATCGTCCTGCTCCACGCGCGCGGTGCTCGCAGCGGCGCCGAGCGCACGACGCCCCTGCTCGCGACCAAGCACGGTGAGCTGATCGTGCTCATCGCCTCCAAGGCCGGCGCGACCGCGCACCCCGCGTGGTTTCACAACGTGCGCGCGAACCCCGAGGTCGACGTCACCTTCGACGGACGCCGCCGGCCGATGCGCGCGCGCGTGGCGGCCGGCGACGAGCGCGAGCGGCTGTGGGCGATGGCCTGCGACAACTACTCGGGTTACGCCCGCTACCAGGAGCGCGCGGGCGATCGCGTGATCCCGGTGATCGCGGTCGAGCCGCGCTGAGCGCGTGGCGTAGAGTCGGGGCATGAGCACCGCACAGACCCCGACGGTCGTCACGGGCGTCGACTTCGTGTCCGTCCCGACGACCGACCTCGAGCGCACCGTCGCCTTCTACGGGGAGGCGCTCGGACTGCCCCGCTCGGTCTATGTCCCGGAGCGCAACTTCGCCGAGTTCGAGACGGGGACGGTGACGCTGAGCGTCGTCGATCCGGTCCGCATGGGCATCGGCGACTTCAAGCCCAACGTGAGCCACATCGCGCTCCGGGTCGACGACGTGCACGCCGCCCGCGAGACACTCGAGGAGCGCGGCGTGACGTTCATGGGCGACGTGTTCGACACCGGCGTCTGCCACATGGCGTTCTTCGCCGACCCGGACGGGAACGCGCTGATGCTGCACCACCGCTACGCGCCGCGGTGAGCGCCGCGAGCCTGATGCCGCCGGGCGGCGGCGAGATCATCGGCGACACGGCGGACCGGCGCGTCGCGATCCTCTCCGACCACGACGCGCTGCACGTCACCCACTCGCGCTTCGGTCCTCGCCGCGAGGGCGCCGACCTGCACGTGCACCGGCGCCACGCGGACTTCTTCTACGTGCTCGACGGCGAGCTGACCGTGCGGCTCGGCCCCGGCGACGAGCTGGTCTCAGTGCCGGCCGGGGCGCTCGCCCGCGTCCCGCCGCTGGTGGTGCACGGATTCCGCAACGCGAGCGATGCCGACGTCTCCTACCTGAACCTCCATGCGCCGGGCGCGCGGTTCGCGGACTACCTCCGCGCCTTGCGCGACGGCGCGCCGCGGCCGGACGGCTACGACCAGGAGGACCCGCCGGACGACGGCGGCCGCCCGGTCGCGGAGGCGCAGGTCGGCGCGGTCGAGCGGCTCGAGGACGGCGACCGCGTCCGCGTCGAGCTGCTCGCCGACGGCGACGAGGCGGCGGTCGCGCGGGTGCTCCGGGAGGCCGGCGACTCGTCGCCGGTGCATGTGCACGAGCGGCACGTCGAGGCGTTCTACGTGCTCGAGGGCGAGCTCCTCCTGACCGTCGGCGGGGAGGAGACGCGCGTCGCCGCCGGCACGTGGGCGCAGGTCGCGCCGGGCGTCGCCCACACGGTCGCCAACCCGGAGCCGGCGAGGTTCCTCACCGTCCACGCGCCCAACGCCGGGTTCGGCCGCTTCCTGCGCGCCACCCACGTCGACGGGCTGGCGCTGGACAAGGCGATCGCGCGGACGGGGTTCGACGAGCGCCCGGCGGCTTGACGCCGTCACGCGCCGAGGTCGAGCGCGCCGTCCGGGCGAACTGGACGGCCGCCAGCTGCGACCCCGTCGACCTGCCCGACTGGTCGGAGGCCAACGCCGCGCGCGGGCAGTGCGGGGCGACGGCCCTCGTGCTCCAGGACCTGCTCGGCGGTGAGCTGCTCCTCGCCGAGGTCCGGCGCGCCGACGGCTCGCGCCAGGGCGTGCATTACTGGAACCGGCTCGAGGACGGCGACGAGCTCGATCTCACGCGCGAGCAGTTCGCCGACGGGGAGGTCGTGCAGCCGCCACGACCGGTGGCGCGCCCGGCGGACCTCAGCGGCGCCCGGACGTTCGCGCAGTACCGCGCGCTCGCCGACCGGGTGGACGCCGCGCTCAGCCGCGGACGATGACCCGCGTCCTGGCCATGATGTCGTGCAGCGCGCGGTTCTGGTCGTCCCACAGCGGCCACAACGGGTCGAGGATCCCGCCGATGATCGTGATCGCCAGCAGCCAGCGCGAGAAGATCTCGCGCCACAGCGCGCGACCCAGGCCGATCGGATGCCCGTCCTCGTTGATCACGGCGATGCCGAGCGCCTTCTTGCCGATCGTCTGGCCGTCGTTGAAGGCGAGCATCAGCGGGGCGTAGAGCAGGAAGGCGAAGTAGAAGACTCCGAGCACGACGTCCGCGGCGCTCGTGCCGCCCTCGCTGAAGAACCCCACGACGACGCCGACCGCGAAGCCGCCGACCATCAGGATGATCAGGTCGAGCAGGAACGCGCCGACACGCGAGCCCCAGCTCGCCAGCTCGTAACGGAGCGGCTCGACCGCCGGTTCCTCGAACGCCCATGGTGAGGTCATGGCGGGGAGTCTTGCAGCGGCAGCGCGAGCTGGTGGGCGCTCGACTCGTCGAGGTTGGTCACCGTGATGCCGACCAGCGTGATCCCGCGGGCCTCGACCGCCGGCATCGCGGCGTCGAGCAGCTCGCCGAGCGCGGCGGCGATCGGGCCCGGCTCCGCGGTCGGGTGCGCGAGCGTGCGCGAGCGGGTCGCCCGCGTGTAGTCGCCGAAGCGCAGGCGCAGCACGACCGTGCGGCCGGCGCGCGCCTTGCGCTGCATCCGGCTCGTCACCCGCTCGGCCAGGCCGGCGATGGCCTCGTCGAGCTCCGCGCGCGGATGCGGCCCTGGTCGCAGCGCGCGCTGGGATCCGATCGACCGCCGGCCGCGGCGGCGCCGCACCGGCCGCTGGTCGTGGTTGCGCGCGATCGCGTGGACGTAGCGGCCCGCGGCCTTGCCGAGGATCGCCATCAGCTCGCCCTCGCCGAGCTGCGCGACCTCGCCGACCGTCGTCAGCCCGTGCGCGCGCAGCTTGTTCGCGCTCGCCGGCCCGACGCCCCACACGCGCTCGACCGCGAGCGGGTGCAGGTACTCGAGCTCGCGCTCGGGCTCGACGACGAACAGCCCGTCCGGTTTCGCCGACCGGCTGGCCATCTTGGCCAGCACCTTCGTGCGCGCGACACCGACGCTCAGCGGCAGGCCGACTTCTTCGCGCACCTCGCGGCGCAGCCGCACCGCGACGTCGACCGCCGGCTGGTCCGCCCCGCTCGCGTCGAGGAAGGCCTCCTCCATCGAGCCCGGCTCGACCACCGGGACGTGGCGCTCGAAGATCGCGAACACCGCGCGGCTCGCCTCGACGTAGGCGTCCCAGTTGGAGTCGGCGACAAGCAGGTCCGGGCACAGGCGCCGAGCGCGCGCGCCGCCCATCCCGCCGCGCACCCCGTACGCGCGCGCCTCGTAGCTGGCCGCCATCACCACCCACGAGCCGACCGCGACCGGCTTCCCCCGCAGCGCCGGATCGTCGCGCTGGGCCACCGACGCGTAGAAGGCGTCGACGTCGGCATGGAGGATGGCGGGCGGCGTCGACACGAACACACGTTCGCATTCGGTGCGGACGGATCTCCACGCGGGGCGTCGCCCAAGCGCAGCGCGGCGCTCGCCGCAGTCAGTCGGAGCGGACCGCGAGCACGTAGACGACAAGCGTGCACGACCGAGCGAAGGCCCGTGGCGGGAACGCCGCGGCCTCGCGTACGCCGCCGTCCGGATGATGATCAGCGCGGTCAATCAGCCCGCGGGGGGAGCTCAGCTACTGGCTGGTCCCGCACGTCCGCGGTCCTCATCGCCGAGCATGACCGCCACATCGTCGAGGTCGGCACGGCGCCACCGCCGCAGGCGAACCTCTGTCATCAGTCGCGGTGCTGCCGCGCCCGCGGCGACGCCTGCCAGAAGTCGTCGATCTTCGTGGCCTCGTGGTCGTCGAGCCGCCGCGAGACCGCCCACATCTCGACGGGCTCGTCGCCCTCGTTGCGGTGCGAGCGCGGGGTCCCGCTCGACACCCGCACCGCCGCGGGCGCGCCGACGGTCTCGACGGCGTCGCCGAAGCGCATCGTCAGCGTCCCGCGGACGATCAGGTAGAGCTCCTCGAGCTCCTCGTGGAAGTGGCCCGTGCCCTGCTCGAAGTCCGAGTGCGGTGGCACGCGGATCAGCGTCACCGCGAGCTGCTCGCAGCCCAGCGCCGCCGTCAGCGAGCGGAACTCGCCCGGGACGTCGGAACCCGCGTAGGGGTCCTCGACGTCATCCGGGTCGACGATCGAGTAGCCGTCGGGCATCTAGTGCACGAGGACCGGGGCCGCCTCGGGCTCATCGGGGACCGGGTCCTCCTCGAGCGGCTCGGGCTTGTGCTTGGGCAGCAGCACGACCGCGACGACGAAGGCGACCACCACGAGGGCGAGCGCGTACCAGAAGGTCGCTCCGAAGGCCTCGGCCATCATCGGCGCGACCTTCGCGCGCAGCCCGGGCGGGACCGCCTGGCCGATGCCGCCGCCGCTGCCGCCGCCGAGCCGGCTGGCCAGCTGGTGGGCGAGGATCACGCTGAGGATCGCGGTGCCGATCGAGGCGCCGACCTGCTGGTTGATGTTGAGCGTGGTACTCGCCCGCGAGATCTGGATGCGCCGCAGGGTCTGCATCGCGCCCGAGAACGTGGGCATCATCGTGAAGCCCATGCCCAGGCCCATGATGAAGAGCTCGCCGCCGAGCAGCCAGTAGGACGTGTCGGCCTGGAGCTGGGTCAGCCCGAGGAACGAGACGCCGACGATCACGAGGCCGACGGGGACGATCCGGCCGACGCCCGTCTTGTCGGTGAGGCGCCCGGCGATCGGCATGGCGATCATCGCGCCGACGCCCTGCGGGATCAGCAGCAGGCCGGTCTGCAGCGCCGACTCGCCGCGCACGACCTGGAGGTAGAGCGGCAGCAGCAGCATGCCGCCGAAGACCGCGATGATCATCAGGATCAGCGTCGCGGACGAGGCGGAGAAGACCTTGTTCTTGAACAGGCGCAGGTCGATCAGCGCGTCGGGCGTGCGCAGGCCGTGGCGGACGAACAGCGCCAGCAGCACGACGCCGATCAGCCCCGGCACGATCACCTTGGCCGAGCCGAAGCCGCCCGCGCCGGAGGTCTGCGCGAGGCCGTAGATCAGCGTCGCGAGACCGGGGGAGAGCAGCATCAGGCCGACCCAGTCGAGCCGCTGCGTGTGGTCCGGCACGTCGCGCGGCAGCACGCGCAGCGACATGAACAGCGCCGCGGCGCCGATCGGGACGTTGATGTAGAAGATCCAGCGCCAGGAGAAGTCGTCGACCAGCCAGCCGCCGAGCACGGGGCCGAGGATCGGGCCGAGCATCATCGGGACGCCGATGATCGCCATCACGCGGCCGACGCGGTGCGGGCCGGCGGCCTGGGTGAGGATCGTCATGCCGGCGGGCATCAGCATGCCGCCGCCGAGCCCCTGCAGGACGCGGAAGCCGATCAGCGAGGCCGCGCTCCAGGCCATGCCCGAGAGGATCGAGCCGGCCACGAAGAGCGTGATCGAGGTCAGGTAGAGGCGCTTGGTGCCGAAGCGGTCGGCGGCCCAGCCGGTGAGCGGGATCACGGTCGCGAGCGCCAGCGTGTAGCCGGTCGCGACCCACTGGATCGTCGTCAGCGAGGTGTGGAAGTCACGCGCGAGCGTGTTGATCGCGACGTTGACGACCGTCGTGTCGAGGATCGACATGATGGCGCCGAGGACGACGACGGATGCGACGAGGAGCAGCCCGCGGTCGAGCTTGCCGTCGTCGCTGCTGGCGGGAGCGGCGGGGGCGGTGGTGGGAGCGGTCGCGGACATGGCCGGGCAGCCTAGCGCAACCGGAGGCAATAGCTCCGTTTCGTCGATGTTACCGGTCCGGATGCAGGCGCACCGGCAGCGACTTGAGCTGGTTGAGGAACGCCGACTCGGCCGCGCGCGGCGTTCCGGCGAGCTCCATCCGGGGGTAGCGGGCGAGCGTCTCCTCGAACAGGATCTTCAGCTCCAGGCGCGCGAGCGCGGTGCCGAGGCAGAAGTGCCGGCCGCCCGCGCCGAACGCCTGGTGCTCGGGATTGCGGCGCACGTCGAAGCGGTCGGGATCCGCGTAGCGCGTCTCGTCGCGGTTCGACGAGACGTACCACATGACGACCTTCTCGCCCTCGCGGACCGGCTGCCCGCCGACCTCGGTGTCGCGGGTCGCGGTGCGCCGGAAGTGCGCGAAGGCGGGGAACATCCGCAGCGCCTCCTCGACGGCGCCGGGGATGAGCGCGGGATCCTCCAGCAGCGCGTCGCGCTGCGCCGGGTCCTCGAGCAGCGCGCGCATGCCGCTCGCGTAGGTCGCCTTGGTCGAGTCGTTGCCGGCCGCGACGAGCAGGAAGAAGCCCATCACGATCTCGTGCTGCTCGAGCCGCGCGCCGTCGATCTCGGCGTGCACGAGCACGCTCGTGAGGTCGTCGGTCGGGCGCTCGCGGCGCTCCGCGATCAGCCGGTTGCAGCGCTCGAAGATCTCCGGGACGTCGCGCTCCATGACCGCCTGCACGCCGTCGGGGTTGAGGTCCGGATCGTCGGCGCCGAGGGTGGCGTTCATCAGCCGCGCCCAGATCGCGTCGTCCTCGGGCGGGATGCCCATGAACGAGCCGATCACGCGGGCGACGACGGGCTGCGCGACCTCCGTGACGAGATCGACGGTCTCGCGGCCGGCGACCGAGTCGAGCACGCGCGCGGCGATCGCGCGGATCTCGGGCTCGTGCTCGGCGATCCGCCGCGGCGTGAAGCCGCGCTGGAAGAGCGCCTTGAGGCGGTCGTGCTTCGGCGGGTCCATCCCGATGAACATCGCCTGCTGGAGCTCGAGCGGCATGATCGCGTGGGTGAGCGCCGTGACGCCGCCGCGCTCGGAGGAGAACGTCGCCCAGTCGCGCGAGACGGCGTGCACGTCCTCGGCGCGCGTGACCGACCAGAAGCCGGCCTCCGCGGGGTACTGCGAGATCTTGCTCGTCCAGTGCACGGGGCAGCGGGCGCGCAGGTCGCGGAAGGTCTCGTGCGGGGGCCCGTCGACCCAGTGGTGCCGCTCGCCGAGCCGGAGGGCGTCGAGGTCC
Source organism: Solirubrobacteraceae bacterium (assembly GCA_036269915.1). Lineage (GTDB taxonomy): Bacteria > Actinomycetota > Thermoleophilia > Solirubrobacterales > Solirubrobacteraceae > DATBDM01. Next base: position 14,235 of record DATBDM010000117.1, read on the forward strand.
TCGTGCACTAGAGATTCCTCGCGATCACGACGCGCTGGATCTCGTTGGTGCCCTCGTAGATCTGGGTGATCTTGGCGTCGCGCATCATCCGCTCCATGGGGTACTCGGTGACGTAGCCGTAGCCACCGAGCACCTGGACGCCCTCGACCGTCACGGCCATCGCCGTGTCGGAGGCGAAGAGCTTCGCCATCGAGGAGTACTTGGCGCGCTGCGGGTCGCCGCGGTCGATCATCGCGCAGGCCTTGTAGAGCAGCTCGCGCGCCGCGGCCGTGCGCGTCTCCATGTCGGCGAGCTTGAACTGGATCGCCTGCAGGTCCATCAGCGGCTTGCCGAAGGCGATCCGCTCCTTCGCGTAGGCGGTCGCGTAGTCGGTGGCGCCCTGGGCGATGCCGACGGCCTGGGCGGCGGCGCCGAGACGGGTCCGCTCGAGCGTCGCGAGCGCGACGCGCATGCCGCGCCCGACCTCGCCGATCACGTTCTCCCGGGGTACGCGGACGTCCTCGAGGACGGGGGAGCCGGTGGGAGAGCCCTTGATCCCCATCTTGTGCTCGTAGCCGCCGATCGAGAAGCCCGGGCGGTCCTTCTCGACGACGAAGGCGGTGACGCGCTTCGCCTCTCGGTCGGTCACGGCGAAGACGACGTAGAAGTCGGCGACGCCGGCGTTGGTGATCCAGTTCTTGGCGCCGTTGATGACCCACTCGTCGCCCTCGGGGCGGGCGGTCGTGCGCATCGCGGCGGCGTTGGAGCCGGCCTCGGCCTCCGACAGCGCGAAGGCGGGCGACCACTCGCCGGATGCGCAGCGCGGCAGGAAGCGCTGCTTGAGCTCGTCGGAGCCGAACAGCGTGATCGGGAGCGAGCCGAGCTCCTGGATCATCAGGATCAGCGCGACGGACGCCGACGCCTTGGCGATCTCCTCCACCGCCATCTGCTGCATCAGCGTGCCGGTGCCCGTGCCGCCGTGCTCCTCGTCGAAGGGCAGGCCGAGGATGTCCTGCTCGCCGAGCAGCCTGCGCAGGTCCCACGGGTACTCGTCGGTCGCGTCGATCTCCGCGGC
>DATBDM010000118.1:0-25726 GCA_036269915.1 Solirubrobacteraceae bacterium
CGCGGCGTTGGCCGCGCCCCTGGGAGCACGCTACGCGATCGCCGCGCTGCTGGCGGGAGCGATCCCCACCACCGCGGTGGCGATCGTGGTCGCGACGACGCGCGCCAAGACCACGGCGGCCGACGATCGCCTGCGCGACACGAGCGCCGACGACCACCACGATCCCGTCCCCGGGATCGGCCTCGGCGACGCCACGCCGCTGGGCGACAGCCCCGAGGTCCACGACGACCTGAGCGCGCACGACCTGCCGAAGGGGCATCCGGCGCGACGCCGGCGCCATCGCCATTGGCCCGAGCAGCCGCAGGCCTAGTGCCATCGGCGTGGCTGCGGACTACGAGACGTTCATCTCGCTCGTGCAGGAGGAGGCGAAGCTTTCCCGCGCGGACGCGGAGCGGGCCACGCGCGCCACGCTCGAGACGCTCGGCGAGCGCATCTCCGACGGAGAGGCGCGCGACATCGCCGAGCAGCTGCCCGCGCCGCTGCGCCCGATCGTCATCGACGGCCGCGACGCCGAGCCGTTCGAGGCGGGCGAGTTCGTGCGCCGCGTGGCAGAGCGCGAGGGCGTCGAGCGGCCGCTGGCGAGGGAGCACGCCCGAGCGGTGTTCGGGGCACTCGGCCGAGTGGTCAGCCGCGACGAGATCGACGACATGCGGGCACAGCTTCCCTCCAGCTTCCGGGACCTCGTCGCGGCCGCGCTGCGCCACCACAACGGCCGTGACGCTCACCGGCAGCCGCCCGGGGCCGCACCGGCAGGCGGAGTCTCCGCAGACGAGCTCTACGACGCCGTGGCCGCGCGAACGGGACTGGATCCCCGGGGGGCTGAGGTCGCGACGAGGGCCGTGCTCGAAGCGCTGGCCAACCGCATCTCCGGCGGTGAGGTCGATGACGTGGCGGCCCTGCTGCCCTCGGAGCTGCAGGAGCCGCTCGCCCGCGGCAAGGCCAAGAGCCACGGGGCGGCGAGGCCTCTGTCGCTGGCGGAGTTCGTCCGCGAGATCGCGGACCTCGAGGGCGTCGACGACGAGATCGCGCGCGACCATGCCCGCGCCGTCTTCTCAGTCCTGCGCGGATTGATCGGCGAGAAGGAGTACCGCGACGTCGTCGCCCAGCTCCCCGACGACTACGCGGTGCTCGTCGGTCCGCCGCCGTGAGCGCCGCTCGCGCGCAGCCGATGATCGACGTCTCGGTGCCGATCCGGCCGCGAATGCCGATCTATCCGGGAGATCCCGGCGTCGACATCGCGCTCGCCCGCGCGATCGGCCGCGGCGACCCCGCCAACGTGTCGCGTCTGGAGCTCGGGGCCCACACCGGGACGCACGTCGACGCGCCGCGACACTTCATCGACGGAGGCCCGGGGGCTGACGAGCTCGCCCCGGACGGCTTCATCGGCCCCTGCGTGGTTGCCGACGCGACCGCCGCGACCGACCACATCGACGCGGCCCTCGTCGACACGCTCGACCTCGAGGTCGGTACCGAGCGCGTGCTGCTGAAGACGCCCAACTCGCGGCTGTGGGAGCGCGACACGTTCGCTGCGGACTTCGTCGCGCTGGACCGCAGCGGCGCCGAGGCCCTCGTCCGCCTGGGCGTGCGCGTGGTGGGCATCGACTACCTCTCGATCGGCGACCCCGCGGCCCACCACGCCCTGCTCGGCCAGCGCATCGGCGTCATCGAGGGACTCGACCTGCGGCGCGTCGACCCCGGGCGCTACTTCCTGGTGTGCCTGGCGCTGAAGATCCAGGGCTGCGACGGCGCGCCGGCCCGCGCCGTGCTGTGGCCTCTCACGTCACGTTGACAGCCTCCGCGCTGACCACGATCTCGTAGCGCGCGCGGTAGGTCGAGCCCGGAGAGGTCAGGATCGTTCGCGGATCCTCGAACGGGTTGATCGGGGCGGTCATCGGCTCGAACGAGATGAACGAGGCGCCGGGGGGCGCGTAGACCTGCGCGAATCGGTAGCCCTCCAGGAAGCGCACGGCCAGGCGCCGGCCCGCGCCGGAGACGGCGAACTCGGCGGGATCGGCGATGCCGTCGAACGCGTCGTCGAAGGTGCGGTCGCCGAGCGGCGCGGGCGGTATGTGCGCCGGCTCGCTCTCGCCGGTCGGGAGCATGCGCTCGTCGAGGACCATGCGACTCGTGACCGGGAGCTCGACGAGCCACCGGCGGCGGTCCAGCCCCGGGAGGGTCAGGTAAGGGTGAAAGCCGAAGGCAACGGGCACCGGCACGTCACCGGTGACCGCGAGCTCGACGTCGAGCTCCAAGCCCCGGTCCGACAGCCGCGCGGCGAGCTCCAGGACGTGCGGGAAGGGAAAGCCCGCCGCCAGCTCCGGCCAGCGGGCGTAGTCGAGCCGCGCCTGCAGCGTCGCGCAGCGCTCTTCGAGCAGCTCCCAGCGCGGTGATCCGGCCACCAGCCCGTGTATCGGCAGCCCATGGCGATCGGTGTGGACGTTGGGCGCGCCGATGTCGAGCTCGACCCGGCGTCCGGCGATCTCGTAGCCGGGGCTGGCGAGCCGGTTAGCCCAAGGGTGCAGCAGGGCTACGCCCGTGGGCTCGCCGGTCTCGACGTAGGTCGCCGGCGACACCGGGTGGCCCAGGAGCTCGTCGTCGCGGTGGCGCAGCGACCAGCCGAGCATGCCCGCCGCGGGGAGGAACGTCGCCTCGAGCTCTCCGGAGGGCGAGCGCAGGGCCGCGACTCTCGATGCCGTCAGCGCTATGAGCGCACCAGCTGCTCGTCGGCGTGATGCACCGGGTGGCCACCGAAGCCGTGCCTGAGCAGCGCGACGGCCTTGGCCGCGGGCCAGTCCAGGTCGCGGTAGGCCATCAGCGCCTGCTGGCTGTCGGAGATGACCGGCGACGGGATGTCGCGGTTCAGCGCCCAGTCGAGCACCCACTTGACCTCACCGGTGTCCTCGACGTATGTGGCCAGACGGTCCAGGTCGGCGGGCTCGCGTAGCGCGTCGCGCATCAGCTCGATCAGCCAGGAGCGGATCACCGAGCCGTGCGCCCAGTTGTCGAACAGCGCCGGCAGGTCGAGGACGAACCCCGAGCGCTCGAGCAGCTCGACGCCCTCGGCGATCGCCTGCACCATGCCGAACTCGATCGCGTTGTGGATGAGCTTGACGAAGTGGCCGGAGCCCGGGTCGCCGACGAACACCGTGGCCCGCTCGTCGTAGGCGAGGTCGGTCAGCAGCCGCTCGGCCAGTGCGTAGCCGTGCTCGTCGCCGCCGGCCATGAAGCAGGCGCCGTGCCTCGCGCCGCGGATGCCGCCGCTCGTCCCGAGGTCGACGAAGCGGATGTCGCGCCGCGCGAACTCGGCGTGATGGCGTCGTGAGTCCTCCCAGTGGGAGTTGCCGCCGTCGATCGCCACGTCGCCCGGCGCGAGCAGGCCATAGAGCGCCTCGCACACCTGGTCGGTGGGCGCGCCATGCGGCACGTAGACGAGCACGAGCCGCGGCGGCGACAGCGCGTCGACCAGCGCGGCGATCGAGCCGGCCGGCTCAGCGCCGTCCGCGGCGAGCGCGTCGACGAGCCGCGGGTCGCGGTCGTGGGCGACCGCCTCGTGGCCGCGCTCGAGCGCGTGGCGCACCAGGTTCGCGCCCATCCGTCCCAGCCCGATCATGCCGAAGCGCATCGCCTCTCTGTGACTAGGCCCGCGCGGATGCGAGGCAAGCGACGGTTGGCCGCGCACGGGCGCGACCTACCTCCGGTCCGATGAGCAGCCATGTGACCGTGGATCGCCTGCAGTTCACGCTGACGGTCACGTTCCACTACCTGTTCCCGATCTTCACCATGGGATCGGCGCTGTTCATCGCATGGCTGAAGACCGTGGCCCACCTCGGTCGGGAGAGGCGGCGGCTGCCGCTGCTGCGCAAGACCGACGAGCAGCGCGCCGTGTACGACGGCGCCGCGCACTTCTGGGCGAAGCTGCTCGGGATCACGTTCGCCGTCGGCGTGGTGACCGGCATCCCGCTCGAGTTCCAGTTCGGCACCAACTGGGCGGCATTCTCGAACTACGCGGGCGGCGTGATCGGCCAGACGCTGGCCATGGAGGGCACGTTCGCGTTCTTCGCCGAGTCGTCGTTCATCTCGTTCTTCCTGCTCGGCCGCGGCCGCGTCGGCGACCGGCTGCACTGGATCTCCGCGCTGATGGTGTTCGCCGGCTCGTGGATCTCAGGCTTCTTCATCATCGCCACCAACGCGTGGATGCAGCATCCGGTCGCCTACGCGATCCAGGACGGCCGGGCGCAGCTGGACTCGCTCGGCGGCCTCCTCTCCAACCCGTGGCTGCTGTGGCAGTACGCGCACAACATGAGCGGCGCGGCGATCTCCGGCGGCTTCGGGCTCGCCGCGCTCGGCGCGTTCTACCTGCTCAGCGGCCGCCACGCGGCGTTCTCCCGCACCTGCCTGTCGGTCGGCGTGGTCGGCGCCCTGATCTTCTGTGTGCTGCAGATCTTCCCGACCGGCGACGAGCACGCCCGCATGGTCGCGCGCCACCAGCCGGCCGCGTTCGCCGCGATGGAGGGCCTGTTCCCGACGCAGAAGGGCGCGCCGCTGGTCATCCTCGGCTACCCGGACACCGCGCAGCGGCGGCTGGAGACGGGGTTCGAGATGCCGCGGCTGCTGTCGTTTCTCACCTCGCGCCGCTGGGACGCGACCGTGCGGGGGCTGGACGACATCCCGACCAGCCGCTGGCCCACGGTGCCGCTCGTCTACTACGCGTACCACGTCATGGTCGGCCTCGGGACGATCCTGCTGCTCGTGTCGGCGCTCGCCGCGTTCCTGCTCTGGCGCGGGAAGCTGTTCCGCTCGCGGGCGATGTTGTGGGCGCTGATGCTCGCGTTCCCGTTGACGTACGTCGCGAACATCGCCGGCTGGACGGTCGCGGAGACCGGTCGCCAGCCGTGGGTGGTCTACGGGCTCCTGCGCACGAGCGCCGGCGCGTCGCCGCAGAGCGCGGTCCCGACGGACGCGGGCGTCTTCTCGCTGCTCGGCTTCCTCGGCCTGTACATCATGCTGGGGCTGCTCTACACCGTCCTCATGCTGCGCGTGGTCGCGCGCGGGCCCGAGGAGGAGAGGGTCGCCGCGCCGGCGGGTTGACGTGCAGAGCGCGTGGTTCGTCTTCCTTGCGGCGATGATCGCCGTCTACGTGGTGCTCGACGGCTTCGACCTCGGCGTCGGGGCGTTGCTGCGGGTGCTCCCCCGCGGCGACGGGGAGCGCGAGCAGGCAGTCGGCGCGGTCGGCCCGGTGTGGGACGGCAACGAGGTGTGGCTGATCGCGTCGGGCGGCGTGCTCTTCCTCGCGTTCCCGCGCGCGTACGCCGCGGCGTTCAGCGGCCTCTACCTGGGCCTGATCTTCGTGCTGTGGTTGCTCGTCGGCCGAGGGCTGGGGATCGAGCTGCGCCACCATGTCGACAACCCGCTGTGGCGGTCGGCGTGCGACACCGTGTTGTGGCTGTCGTCGGCCGCACTCGCGCTGCTGTTCGGCGTCGCGCTGGGCAACGTCATCCAGGGCGTGCCACTGGGCCCGGACGGCTACTTCCACCTGTCGCTGTTCGAGATCCTCAATCGCTATGCGCTGTTCATCGGCGTGCTCGGGCTCGTCGTGCTGAGCGCGCACGGGGCGAACTTCGTCGCGGCCTTCACGGAGGGCCCGATTGCCGCGCGCGCCCGGCGCTGGGCGCGCGGGCTGTGGTGGCTCGAGCTGCTGTTCGTCGTCGGCGCGGTGTACCCGACCTACCAAGTGCGCGCCGCCATGGTCAACACGTTCGGCGACCACCCGTGGCGGCTCGTGTTCCCGGCGTTCACGCTGCTCGCGCTCGCCGCGCTGTTCGCCCTCCAGCACGCCGGCGCGTGGCGGCGCGCGTTCCTCGCCTCATGCGGCGTCGTGGCCGGCCTGCTGGCGACGAGCGCCGCCGCGCTGTACCCGAGCATCCTGCCCGCGCGTGAGGGCCATCCGTTCGGGCTGACCATCCACGACGCCGCCTCGAGCGACCACGCGCTGCGCTCCGCGCTGTACTGGTGGCCGCTCGGCATGGTGCTGGCCGCGGTCTACTTCACGCTCGCCTACCACCACCACGTGCTGCGCCGGCTCCCGCGCGTGAGCGACTCAGCGGCCGCGCATGCGCGTCGCTGACCTCAGGCAGGCCGGGCTCGGCAGCGTCGAGAGCGCGATCTACCTGGTGGTCGCGCTGCTGCTCGCGGCCGGCGCGGGGTTCACGGTGGTCGGCACGGTCGTGGACCTGATCCGGGGGAGCGACTCGCGGGCGATCGCCGACGCCGGCGTGTTCCTGCTCGACCGCGTGCTGCTGTTGTTCATCGTCGCCGAGCTGCTCTACACGCTGCGGGTGGTGAACTTCGGCGGGAGGATCCTCGTCGAGCCGTTCCTGTTCATCGCTCTCATCGCGGTGGTGCGCAAGGTGCTGGTGGTCACCGCGGAGGCCCAGGCGCAGGGTGGCGCCACGAACGCGTTCCTCGCCCAGATCGGGGCGCTCGCCGGGCTTGCGCTCGTGCTGTCGCTGTCGATCCACCTGCTGCGGCGCAGCGGCGCGCAGTCGCTGAACCCGGACGAGGAGTCGCAGTGACCGACGTCGCCGTCGTGATCGCGACACGCGACCGGCGCGAGCGGGTGCTGGCCACGCTCGACCGGCTCGCGTCGCTACCCGAGCGCCCGCCGGTCGTGGTCGTCGATAACGGGTCGGTCGACGGCACGGTGGCAGCGGTCCGGCGGCGCCATCCCGCCGTCACGGTGATCGGCGCGCGCAGCGACATCGGGTCGGCGGCGCGGACGGTCGGCGTGGCGGCCGCGCGCACGCCGCTGGTCGCCTTCGCCGACGACGACTCCTGGTGGGCGCCGGGCGCGCTGGCGCGCGCGTCGGAGCACTTCGGCGCCCACCCGCAGCTCGGCCTGCTCGCGGCACGCGTCGTCGTCGAGCCTGGAGCCCGGCCGGATCGCACGTGCGCGCAGATGCGCGACAGCCCGCTGCGCGCGCCGGTCCCTCTGCCCGGCCCGCCCGTGCTCGGCTTCCTGGCCTGCGGGGCGGTGGCGCGCCGCGCGGCACTGCTGGCCTGCGGCGGGTTTCCACGACGCTACGGCTTCGGCGGGGAGGAGGCGGTCGTCGCCATGGACCTCGCGTCCGCCGGCTGGGAGCTGGCCTACGCCGATGACGTCGTCGCGCATCACGAGCCCGCGCGCGGGCCGCGGCCCCCGCGCGAGCGGCGTGAGGCGCGCAACCGCCTGTGGTCGCTGTGGCTGCGCCGACCACTGTCACGGGCGCTGCGCGGGAGCCCCGTCGGCGGACGCGTGCTGCTCAGCGCCGCGCGCGGGCTGCCGTGGGTGTTGCGCGAGCGGCGCCCGGTTCCGCCGCACGTCGAGCGGGCGCTGCGGGTGCTCGAGGCGCACGGACCGGCAGCCGGTCGAGCGCCGCGAGCACCTGCTCGACGGTGATCGCCAGCAGGCCCGCGTCCGGCTCGCCCGCGTGGGGGTCGCCGCGACGGCCCGCCCAAAGCGCCCTGTGCGCGGGGCGCCCCGGCGGTGGCCCCCACTCGGCGGGCGGGGTGGGGCCGAACAAGACCACGGACGGGGTGCCGAGCGCGGTGGCCAGATGGGCCACGCCGGTGTCACCGCACACGACCCGGCCGGCGGCCGCCACGACGGCCGCGAGCGCGAGAAGGCCGGTGCGCCCGGCGAGGACGGCGTCCGGTGTCAGGCCGGCGAGCTCCGCCACCGCGGCCGCGGCGGGTCGCTCGCTCAGTCCGCCGGTGACGACGACCCGGCGGCCGGACTCCCGCTCCGCGCGCGCGACCCGCGCCCAGCGCTCGACCGGCCAGCGCCGCGCCCGGCTCGCCGCGCCCGGATGCACGACGGTGGCCCCCGCGGCTTCCGCGGGCGGCGGAATCGGCGGCGGAGGGAGATCGAGGTCGTCCGGGTCAGCGGGGATGCCTGTCGCGGCGAGCAGCCGGCACCAGCGGGCGAGCTCGCGCTCGCCGGGGCGCCACGCCGGCCCGGCCACCCCGATCGTCGGCTCCGCGAACGCGACCAGCCGGCGCGGGCGCGCGGCGAGCAGCAGCCGGTGACTCTGCGGGCCGCGCCCGTGGAGGTTGATAGCGAGGTCGGCGCCGTGGAGCTCGAGCGGCAGGTCGCGCAGCCCGGCCGCGCCGGCCACGGCGTCGACGGCGCCCGCCAGCGCCACGAGCGGTGCGAGCGCGCGCGGCGCGGCGAGCACCACCTGGTGTCCCGGGTGTGCGCGCGCGAGCGCCCGCAGCGCCGGGACGCTGGTGAGCAGGTCGCCGAGCCCCAGCGCCCGGTAGGCGAGGAGCAGCGGCCGCGTCACGGCCACGACGGCTCGGTGGCCGGCGCCATCAGCAGCTCGCGCAGCTCGCAGCCGGGCGGCTGGCGCAGTGCGAAGACGACGGCGCTCGCGACATCGCGCGGGTCGTTGAGCGCCTGGTCCTCCGCCGGGCGGAACTGCTCCGGGCGGCCGTCGAAGAAGCGCGTGCGCATGCCGCCGGGAAGGAGCAGCGTCACGCCGATCCGCCCGGCGGTCTCGGCGGCCAGCGCGCGTGTGAAGCCGACGACGCCGAACTTGCTCGCGCAGTACGCGGTCGCGGCCGGCAGGACCCGGATGCCCAGCGTCGAGCCCACCGCCACGAGCCGTCCGCCCGACGCCTCGAGGTAGGGCAGCGCGGCGCGCGCGACCGCTGCCGTGCCGAGCAGGTTGACCATGACGACGCGGTCCCACTCGTCCGGGTCGACGTCCCCGATGTCACCGCAGGCGTCGGTCCCGGCGGCCGCGACGACCGCGTCCAGCCCGCCGCGCTCGTCGGCCACGGCGCGTACCGCGGCCTCCGCGTCGCGCGGATGCGCAAGGTCGACGGCGCGGAAGGCGAGCCCGTCGGCGGGCGCCTGGCGGTCGAGCACCACGGGCGTGGCCCCGTCGTCGCGCAGCCGCTCGGCGACCGCGGCGCCGAGGCCAGAAGCCCCGCCGGTGACGATCACCGTGCCGAGCTGGTCCATGCGCCCTCCGTCGCGCGATCGATCATCCGCGTGGTCGAGCGGCCCGACAGGTAACCGACGACGACCGCCTGGCCGTCCCACTCGGCGAGCACGGCGCGCTCGGGGAGGTCCGTGACGGCGTAATCGCCGCCCTTGACCCACACGTGCGGGCGCAGCTCGCGCAGCACCGCGCACGGGTCGTCGCCGTCGAAGATGGCGACGCCGTCGACGCAGCCGAGTGCGGCCAGCACCGCGGCGCGGTCGGTCGCGGCGACGACCGGCCGGCCGGGGCCCTTGAGCCGGCACACCGAGCCGTCGCCGTTCAGGCACACGAGCAGGCAGTCGCCCAACGAGCGCGCGGCGGCAAGCATCCGCACGTGCCCCGCGTGCAGCAGGTCGAAGCAGCCGCCGGTGGCCACCACGGTCCCGCCCGCCTCGCGCACGCGCAGCGCGAGCGCGGCGGGATCCTCGGCCGGCGGCGGCATCTGCGCCGGGCGTCCCGCGGCGGCGGCGCCGCCCGCGGCGACGAACGCGGACGCCGCGGCGACCGCGGCGCGCACCGCCTCCGATGGGAGCGCTCCGGCGGCGAGTCGTCCCGCTGCGGTCGCGGCGAAGCAGTCCCCGGCCCCGCAGGGGTCGCCGGTGGCGACGGCCGGCGCGGGCACGGCGAGCGGCGTCCCGGCGCCGGCGACCAGCAGCGCGCCGCGCGCGCCGAGCGTCACGCACACGCCGGTGGCGCGCCAGCGCGTGGCGAGGCTGCGCGCGGCGGCCTCCGCGGCGGCCAGCGGCGAGCCGCCCGGCGCGGCGCCGGTCAGGCGGGCCGCCTCGTCGAGGTTCGGCGTGGCCAGCAGCGCTCCGGCCACCGGCGCGGGACCGTGGCGGTGCGGATCCCAGACCAGCGGCGTGGTCGGCCGGCGCGCGGACAGCGCCTCGCGCACCGTCGGCTCGGCTGCGACGCCGCGGCCGTAGTCGGAGGCAAGGATCGCGTCGGCCCGCTCCAGCGCCGCCCGGGCGCCGGCGCGCAGGGGCCCGCAGCCCGCCTCCTTCCGCGGCGCGCCGTGGTCGAGGCGCAGCAGCACTCGCCCCTCGGCGCGCACGCGCACCTTCTCCGGCGTGGCGCCGTCCAGACCCAGGTCGCACACCGACACGCCGGCCCCGGCGAGCAGCCCGCGCAGCCGGGCGCCGGCCGCGTCGTTGCCGAGCGCGCAGACGAGCGTGACCTCGTGGCCGGCGGCGACGGCCAGCGCCGCCGCGAGCCCCGCGCCGCCGGGCCGCGCGTGCTCGCCGGTCGCCTCCACGACAGGCACCGGCGCGTCGGGCGCGAGGCGGTCGGCGTGCCCCTCCACGTCGCGGTCGAGCAGCGCGTCGCCGACGACGACGAGCCGGGTCACGCCACCGCCTCCGGCGCGTCGATCGCCGGCGCGAGCGCCGCGTCGACCGAGGCGCAGATCACGTGGATGGCGATCAGGTGGACCTCCTGGATCGTCGGCGTGTGCGCCGACGCCACGCACAGCGCGTCGTCGCAGCAGCCGGCCAGCGGGCAGCCGGACGGGCCGCACAGCGCCCACGTGACCATGCCGCACGCGTTGGCCGCCTCGACCGCGGCGAGCACGTTGGGTGAGCGGCCGGAGGTCGAGAGCGCAACGAGCACGTCGCCGGTGCGGCCGTGCCCGCGCACCTGGCGGGCGAACATCTCCTCGACGCCGTAGTCGTTGCCGATCGCGGTCACCGCCGAGGGCTCGGCGCACAGCGCGATCGCGCTGAACGGCGGCCGCTCGTCGCGATAGCGCCCGACGAGCTCGGCGGTGAGGTGGGCCGCCTGGGCGGCCGAGCCGCCGTTGCCCGCGGCGAGTAGGCGTCCGCCCGCGGCGAGGACGGAGGCGAGCCGGTGGCCCCAGCCCTCAAGCCGCAGCGTCTCGCGCCGCAGGTCCGCGAGCGGCCGGATCAGCTCGTCGAGGTGGTGGCCGCCGGCCGGCGGCTCGAAGCGGGTCATGCGAGCGCGCTCCCGCTGCGCATTCCCACGGCGGTGGCGACGGCACGGTACACAGCGAGCGTGCTCGCCGCGATGCGATCGAAGCCGAACCGCTGCCGGGCGCGCTCCTGCCCCGCCCGGCCGAACTGCGCCGCCCTCGCGGGGTCGGCCAGCAGCTCGGCCAGCGCGGCCGACAGCGCCACGGGGTCGCGCGGCGGGACGTGCAGGCCGGTGACGCCGTGGACCACCGAGTCGATCTGCCCGCCGACCGCGGTGGCCACGACGGGGATGCCGCAGGCCATCGCCTCGAGCGGGACGATGCCGAACGGCTCGTACCACGGCGTACAGGCCACGACGTCGGCGGAGCGCAGCAGCGCCGGCATCGCGTCGCGGCCGATGCGCCCGCGCAGCAGCAGCCGGTCGGCCACGTCCAGCTCGGCGGCCAGCGCGCGCAGGCGGCAGGCCTCGGTGTCGCGGTGCAGCGCGCTCGCGTCCGGGCCGCCGGCCACGTGAAGCTCGGCGTCCGGCAGGTCGCACAGTGCCCGCACGAGGTCGGCGATCCCCTTGCGCTCGACGAGCCGGCAGGCGGCGACGATGCGTGCGCGGCTGCCGCTGCGCGGCTCGGACGGGCCGCCGGGGGAGAAGCGCCCGAGGTCGACGCCGCACGGGATCACCGTGACCCGGTGACGGTCGACGCCCATCGGCAGGAGCTCGAACACCTCGTCCGAGCATGTGGCGACGATCCGGTGGACCGACGCGGCGATCGTGCGCTCGAGCCGGCAGCGCTGCGGCGGGCTGGTGTCGCGCGCGCCCTGGTGGCGGCGCTTGACCGTGCCGAGCGCGTGGAACGTGTGCACGATCGGCACGTCAAGCCCGGAGGCCGCCTCGAGTGCCGCCAGCGCCGACATCCAGAAGTGGCTGTGCACCACGTCCGGCGGCGCGGCCACCCACTGCTCGCGCAGGTCGGCCGCGAAGGCGTGCATGTGCGGCAGCAGGTCGTCCTTGGGCACCTTGGCTGGTGGCCCGGCGCTGACGTGGTCGACCACGACGCGCGGCGCGAAGCTGGCCCGGCGAGGAAGCGAGGGAGAGTCGCGGCGGGTGTGGACGACGACTTCGGCGCCCAGCCGGCCGAGCGCGGCGGCCAAGCAGGCCACGTGCACGTTCTGGCCGCCCGCGTCGACGCCGCCGAGCACCGCGAGCGGGCTGGCGTGCTCGGACACCATGGCCACCCTCATCGGGCCGGCTCCGCGACGCGGTCATGCGGGGTCACCGCGGCCAGGACGTCGTCCCAGTCGCAGAGGAAGCGGCGCAGGCCGTAGCGGTCGAGCGCGGCGGCGCGGGCGGCGCGTCCGCGCTCGCGCGCCTCCGCCGGGTCGGCGATCAGCCGGCGCAGCGCGGCCGTCAGGACATCGAGCCTCGTCGAGACCACGCCGGCCTCGGCGGGCACGGCCTCGTGGACCTCGGTGGTCCCCAGCGCGACGACCGGCAGCCCGAGGTGCATGGCCTCGAGCAGCGACAGGCCGAGCGACGTCCAGCGGATCGGGTGCAGGTACGCGCGCCTGCGGCCCATCGCTGTGTGCAGCGCGTCCTGCGGCAGGTCGGCGATGCCCGTCACCGCCGCCGGCGCGTTACCCGCGTCGATGCCGAACAGATCGAGCGGCGCGGCCGCGGCGAAGCGCCCGAGCAGGTCGGTGCCGGTCACGCGCCCGCGGCGCCGCGCCTCGTTGACCACGACCGTGGCCCGGGGCAGCTCGCCGGTGTAGCGCGCCCCCGGGTCCACGATGCCGTGCTCGACCACGCGCGTCTCGGTCCCCCCGGCGTCCCAGAACAGCGCGTTGAAGTGCGTCACGTGGACGAGCAGGAGGTCGTCGCGTCCGGCGGCGGGATGGCGCAGCTCGGCGATCCGGCCTTGCGGGGCGTTGTGCTCCACGTAGACCGCGGGCACGTCGCGCCCCGGCCGGCGCCCGGTCCACTGCTCGCACAGCCCGAGCTCGTGCGGGCGCTGCAGGACGACGACGTCGAATGGCTCGTCGCGCAGGCGCTCGGGCCCGAGCTCGGTCACCCGGTCAGGCCAGGCGTACGTGCGCGCGATACCCATGCCGTCGGCGCCGCGTCCGGGCAGGACCGGCACCACGTAGTCGTGGCCGCCGTGCACGAAGGCGGTCGTCCACGCGCCGTGAACGTGCCAGAGCAGGACCTTCATGCCGCCACCTCGAGCGCGGCGAGTCGGTCGACCGCCGCCACCACGTCCTGCACCGCCATGGCACCCAGGCATGGCTGGCCGGGCACGGGGCACTCGCGGGCGCGGCAGCCGGCGCAAGGGACGTCGGCGTGGAGCAGCTCGTGGCGCACGCGCCACGGCCGCCAGCGCGCCGGCGGCACCGTCGACGCGAACAGGGAGACCACGGGTGTGCCGACGGCCGCGGCCAGGTGGGCCGCCCCGGTGTTGCCGACGACGATCGCGCTCGCTCCGGCGATCACGCCGGCCAGGCCGGCGAGGTCGGTCATGCCGCCGAGGTCGACAACCTCCGGGCGCGGGGCGCCGGTCACGATCGCGGTCAGGCCGCGCTCGGAGGGCGCGCCGGTGACCACGACCCGCCGTCCCTCCGACACGAGCGCGTCGACGAGCGCGGCGTTGCGGCCGGGCGCCCAGGCGCGCGCGGGCACCGAGGCGCCGGGGTGCACGACGACGTAGTCGCCGTCGATCGGCGTGGGGAGGAAGTGGCGGACCGCCAGCGCGCCGCGGTCGCCCGGCGGCAGTGCGTAGCCGGCCGCCCGGGCGAGGTCGAGCGAGCGCTCGACCTCGTGCACGTCGCCGGAGATCCGGTGGCGCAGGTCGAGCAGCGCGCCCGGGTAGTCGTCCGAGGTCGCGCCGATCCAGGGCACGCCGGCCTGGCGCAGCACGAGCGCTGTGGGCAGTGGGCTCTGGTGGAAGGAGCCGAAGATCAGTGCGCGGTCGGCATGCAGGCCTGCGACGCGGTCGACGGCGTCCTGCACTGCGGCGGCGGCGAACGGGGGCGGATCCGGGTCGATCCACGGCGCCCGCCAGGTGACGATCTCGGCCACCCCGGGCAGCAGCACTGCGGCCGCGTGGCCGCGCGGGCCGGCCAGCAACGTGACCCGGTCCGCGCCGGCGGCCAGCGCCCGGATGGCCGGCCCGGCAAGGAGCACGTCGCCGGCGTTGTCGAGCCGCACCGCGAGGACGTGCGTCATGCCGCCACCCCCGCGGGTCCGTGGCGGGCCTGCGGCACGAGCAGCGCGCGGGACGGCGGACCGGGCAGGCGCCCGTCGAGCAGCAGGGCGACGGCGGAGGCGAGGTCGCCGGCGAGCTCACGGGCGGCGAGCACCTCCTTGGGCCGCGTGGCGGCGTTGGGCACCAGCACCCCGCGCGCGCCGGCAGCGCGGGCCGCGTCGACGTCCGCCCCGATGTCGCCGACCACGGCGCAGCGCCCGGGCGTGACGCCGAGGCGCGCGGCCGCGCGCAGGACGAGTCCGGGCTGCGGCTTGCGGCAGTCGCAGCCGTCGCGAGGCCCGTGCGGGCACCATTCGAACGCGCCGAACGGGCCGAGCAGGGCGTCGACGCGCGCGTTGACCGCCTCGACCTCTGCGGCCGAAAGCAGCCCGCGGGCCACACCGCTCTGGTTGGAGACGACGCCGATGCGGACCCCGGCGGCGCGCAGCGCGCCAAGCGCCGCCGCGGCGCCGGGCACCGGCTCGACCAGGTGGGGGTCCCCGTTGTAGGGGATGTCGGCGATCAGCGTGCCGTCGCGGTCGAACAGGACGGCAGCGGGTCGTGGCCGGGGCGCGCGCCGGCCGTCGCGCCGCTGCCGCGGGAGCGCGGCCAGCCCGTACAGCGTCCACGCGGCCGCGACGAACGGCATCGCCGCGCTCGTCGCGAGCATCGCCGTCACCTCGGGCGCGGTGCGGGGACCGGGCGCGATCCGCGCCCAGGCCAGCTCGACGGTGCCCGCGGCCCAGCCAGCGACGGCGAGCGCCGCGGCCCGCCGATGGCGCGGTACCGCGAGCAGCGCGGCGGCGCCCGCGGCGGCGGTGGCCAGATGCCGGGGGCGCCGCCCGTGGCTGATGCCGGCGCGCTCGCGCCAGCGGCGCCCGTGAAGCGCAAGCATGAGCATGTCGTCCGCGTTGCCGGCCTGCTTGGCCAGCGACACGCCCGGGCCGGCCGCGCCGACCGGGTGCACGACGCGTCGCGTGCCGAGCACGATCCGCAGGCCGGCCGTCCCGAGGCGCAGGCCGAGGTCGGCGTCCTCTCGGTACGCGCGCGGGAACCGCTCGTCGAAGCCGCCGACGCGCGACAGCGCGTCGCGCCGGTAGGCCATGTCGGCGGTGGCCCAGCGCGCGTGTTCGAGCCCGGCCACGTTGCGCTCCCAGTCGGTCGCGCGCCGGTCGCGGGGGAGGGGCACGCGGATCGCTCCCTGCGAGGCGGCGACATCGTCCGGCAGGCCGGCCAGGTCGGCCGCGAGCGCCGAGCGCCAGCCCGGCGCCGGGATCACATCATCGTCGAGGAACGCCACCCAGGCTCCGCGCGCCGCCCGCCAGCCGGTGTTGCGGGCCGCCGCCGGCCCGCGCCCGCCGCCGGGCAGCACGTGCACGCGGCCGCTCAGCAAGCCGAGATGGCGGGGGGAGAGCAGCGGCGCCGAGCGGTCGCGGCGGTCGTCGACGAGCAGCACCCGGTCGGGCAGCGGGCCCTCGCCGGCGGCCAGCGCGGGCAGCAGCGCCGCCAGCCCCGGGCGGCCGGTCGTCGGGATGACCAGCTCGTAGCTCATGCGGCGACCTCGCCGCGGCGCACGGCAAACGGGCCGAGCGCCAGCAGGTCGATCGGCGCCGAGCCGAAGCACTCGAGCGCGTCGCGGGGGTCGTCGACGATCGGGCGCCCAGCGGTGTTCAGACTCGTGTTGACCACCACGGGCACGCCGGTCCGCGCCTCGAAGCGGCCGAGCATGCCGGCCAGCAGCGGCTCCTCGGCGGGGTCGACGGTCTGCACGCGCGCGCTGCCGTCGACGTGCACGACGGCGGGGATCCGCTCGCGCCACCCGTCGCGCACGCGATGGACGAACAGCATGTGCGGCGACGGGAGCGGGCCGGCGCCGAAGATCTCGGCCGCCCGCTCGGCCAGCACCATCGGCGCGACGGGGCGGAACTGCTCGCGGCCCTTGATGTCGTTGAGCTTCGCCAGGTTGCCGCGCCGCCGCGGGTCGGCGAGCAGGGAGCGGTGCCCGAGCGCGCGCGGCCCGAACTCCGAGCGCCCCTGGAACCAGGCCACGACGCCGTTGGCGGCGAGTACCTCGGCCACCGTGTCGGCGATGTCGGCGGGCCGCTCGAAGGCGAGAGCCGCGGTGCGCAGGCGCTCGGCCAGGGCCGCCTCGTCCCACGTGCGCCCGAGCGCGGCGCTGCGCATCGCCCGCGGCCGGTCGCCCAGGTCACCCGCCACGCTCAGCGCGGCGCCGAGCGCTGTGCCCGCGTCGCCCGCCGCCGGCTGGACCCACACCCGCTCGAACGGGCCATCGCGCCACAGCCGCGAATTGGCCACGCAGTTGAGCGCGACGCCGCCCGCCAGCACGACGCCGGTGCAGCCGGTCGCGTCGTGCAGCCAGCGGGCGAGCTCCAGCACGACCTCCTCGAGGCGCTGCTGCACCGTGGCCGCGAGGTCGGCGTGCGCGGCCGTGAGCTCGGCGCCCGGCGCCAGCGCGGGGGCGTAGTCGCCGAAGTCCAGCGGCGCGACGCGGAACCCGCCTGCGCCGTCGGCGGCGACGTGCTCGCGGAAGGCGTCGATGAACGCCGGGCTCCCGTAGCCGGCGAGCGCCATGACCTTGTACTCGTCGGAGGAGCGGCGGAAGCCGAGGTGAGCCGTGAGCTCCTCGTAGAGCAGCCCGAGCGAGTGCGGCAGCGCCTGCGCCGCGAGCACCTCGAGCGTCCCACCGGCGAAGCGGCCGGCCAGGTGCGACGTGCGCTCGCCGCGCCCGTCGAGCACGAGCACGCAGCACGGGTCGAGGCCGGAGGCGAACGTCGCCGACGCGGCGTGGGCGACGTGGTGGGCCAGGAAGCGCACCCGCTGCGGGTCCAGCCCCGGCAGGCTCGTGCGCAGGAACAGCGGCGCCCGCTGCGCGAACAGCGTCCGCAGCCCTTCCCAGTTCGCGTCGGTGACGTCCGGTCCTGGCGCCGGCGCGAGCGCCGGGTCATAGGAGTAGGCGACCGCGTCGAGCTCGCGCGGCTCGAGGCCGGCCTCGGCCAGGCAGAACGCCATCGCCCCCTCGGGCAGCTCCCAGGTCGAGAAGGCCACCGGCGCCTTGCCGTGCTTGCGCCGGCTGAAGCGCTCCTCCTCCGCCGCGGCGACGATCTCGCCGTCGACCACGAGCGCCGCGGCCGGATCGTGGAAGACCGCGTTCACACCGAGCACGGCCGCCATGGCTCAGCGCCGCTGCGGTGCGAGGCCGGCGGTGAGCTCGCGCAGGCTCTGGGCCACGACGCCGCGGGCGTCCGGGTCGCCCTTGAGCAGCGCCGTGGTCAGCGAGGCGGCCTCCTCGAAGGTGATGTGGGGCGGAAGCGGCGGCACGTCGGGGTCGACGACCGCCTCGAGCACCACGGGACGGTCGGCGCCGAGCGCCTCGCGCCACGCCGGCCCGACCTCGTCGGGAGCGTCGACCCGGATGCCCTTGAGGTCGAGCAGGCCGGCGTAGCGCGCGTAAGGGAAGTCGGGCAGGTCCTGCGACGCCGCGAACTTCGCGTCGCCGTGGGTCGCGCGCTGCTCCCAGGTGACGAAGTTGAGGTCGGCGTTGTTGAGCACGAGCACCACCAGGCGCGGGTCGGCCCATTCACGCCAGTACTTCGCGACGGTGATCAGCTCGCTGTTGCCGTTCATCTGCATCGCGCCGTCTCCGACAAGCGCGACGACCGGGCGATCGGGGTGCGCGAACTTGGCGGCGAGCGCGTAGGGCACGCCGGTCCCCATCGTCATGAGGTTGCCGGAGAGCGAGGCGAGCATCCCGGGGCGCAGGCGCACGTCGCGCGCGAACCAGGCGGTTGCCGTGCCGCAGTCGCAGGTGACGATCGCGTCACCGGGGAGGTTGTCGGAGAGCTCCCACAGGACCCGTTGCGGGTTCAGCGGGTCGGCCGGCTGCATGGCCCGCGCCTCGGTGACCTTCCACCACTCGCGCACCCATGCCTCGACGGTGTCGCGCCACACGCGCTCGAGCCGGCGCTCGATCATCGGCAGCAGCGCCCGCAGCGTCGCCGCGCTGTCGCCGATCAGGTTCACCTCGGTCGGGTAGCGCAGCCCCGCCTTGCGCGGGTCGACGTCGATCTGGATGCCGCGGGCGTCGCCCTCTCGGGGGAGGAAGTCGGGATAGGGGCAGCTCGAGCCGACGATCAGCAGCGCGTCGCAGCGGCGCATCAGCTTCCAGCTCGGCTTCGTCCCCAGCAGGCCGATCGCGCCGGTCACCCACGGCTCGTCGTCGGACAGCGCCGCCTTGCCGAGCAGGGCCTTGGCTGCGCCGGCGCCGAGGCGGTCGGCCAGCTCGGTCACCTCGTCGGTCGCGCCCAGCGCGCCCTGCCCGACGATGATGGCCGGCCGCTTGGCCGCGTTGAGGATGTCGGCCGCGCGGCGCAGGTCGGCTTCGCGCGGGACGACCACCGGCGTGGTGAAGTCGGTGCTCGTGGGCCCGGAAGAGCGCCGCCCGTCGACCTCGACCTCCTGCAGGTCGTTGGGCACGATCAGGCACGTCACGGTGCGCTCGGCCAGCGCGATGCGCGCCGCGCGGTCGACCAGATGACGGACCTGCGCCGGATGCATCGCCGTCTGCACGTACTCGTGCGCGACGTCCTCGAGCAGGACGCCGAGGTCGACCTCCTGGTGGGAGTCGGTGCCGAGCAAGGTGCGCGGCTGCTGGCCGGCCAGCGCGAGCACCGGCTGGTGGTCGAGCTTCGCGTCGTAGAGGCCGTTGAGCGCGTGGATGGCGCCCGGGCCGGAGGTGACAAGGCACACGCCGAGGCCGCCGCCGAACTTCGCGTGCCCGCACGCCGCCAGCGCGGCGGCCTCCTCGTGGCGGGTCTGCACGAACCCGAACCGGTCCCCGGCGCGGCGTAGCGCGCTGGTGAACCCGTTGATGCCGTCACCGGGGTAGCCGTAGATCGTCCGGACGCCCCAGAGCTCGAGCCGCTCGAGCATGACGTCGGCGACAGTCGGCTTCATCGCCAGGTCTGGGGGAGCCTCCGCATGAGAAGTGCTTCTAGGCCCGGAGCGCTCGGCGTCAACGCGTCAACACGGCGGCTCGTGCGGCCAGTGGTGCGGTACGTTCGAGCGGCGTGTGCCTGCGCGTCAGCTCGCAGGAGGTCTCCTCGCCGTGCGCCTGGATGGCCGCGAAGGCGACCAGCGTGCTGATGTCAGCGGGAAGGCGACGAAGAAGACGCGCCGAGGGCGAGCGAGACCTGGAGGGATCGGTCGACCGCGTCAGACGAACTGCTCGTCGACGTAGCACCAGCGCCAGTCCTCGCCCGGCTCGAACGAGCGAACGATCGCGTGGCCGACCGCGTGAGCGTGCCGGCGCGCGTGGCGGTTGGGCGAGGAGTCGCAGCAGCCCACGTGCCCGCAGGTCAGGCACAGCCGCAGGTGGACCCACGGCGAGCCGATGCGCAGGCACTCCTCGCAGCCCGTGGCCGGTGGGCGGACCGGTCGGATCTGCGCCAGATGCGGACAGGGGGCTGCGGGAACCACAGGGGCGTCGGTCAGCTCCCGGATGAGCCTTCGATCTGCCGCGGCTGCTCGTCGCCGCCGGCGATCTCGATTCTGTGTGGCTTGAGCGACTCCGGCTTGGCCAGCCGCAGCGTGAGGACGCCGCGGCCCAGCGTGGCCTCGATCGCGGTGGGATCGAGCCCGCGCACGACGCGCAGGCTGCGCTCGAAGCGGCCGAACGCGCGCTCGACGCGCCGGACCTCGGCCTGGTCGTTGGCCGCGTAGGGGAACGGGCGCTCGCCGCGCACGGTGAGCACGTCGTTCTCGAGCTCGATGTCGAGCTGCTCCCCGCTCAGTCCGGGGACGTCCAAGTACACGGTGACCGCCTCCTCGTCGACGATCACGTCGGCCGGCGGGACGAACGGCGCCACCCGGTTCTCATTCGTGAACACGCGGTTGAGGTCGCGCAGCCAGGGGGCGGTGGGCTCTACGATCGTCGTCATTCGGGTCTACCTCGCTCGTCGCGGACGGATCTGCATGCCGAGGTAGGCCGGGCCTCGAACCGCGCAACACCGGCGTCCGGCGTTCAGGTGCGCCGCCACAGGACTTCCCTGCGCGCCCGAGCGGCCTATCCGCTCGTGGGATGGTGATCGCCACCAACCCCGTGCCGGAGACCTGGGCGGCGACGAGCCCTGCCGACTGGCCCCCGCACCTGCTGTGCGCGGCCGACCTCCCGTGCACCGCGCTGACCGCGACGCTCGACCTCGCGGCCGCGATGAAGCGCGACTCGTCGGCCTGGCGGGGTGCTCTGGGCGGGCAGACGCTGGCGTGCTTCTTCGACCCGCCCACCACCGGGATGACCGTGGCCACCGGCACCGCGGCCGACTGGCTCGGGATGCTGCCGATCGTCCTGCCGCGCGACGAGCTCGGCCTCGACGACGACGACACGACCGAGGACATGGCGCGGGCGCTGTCGACGACCGCCGCGGCGCTGTTCGCCCACACGGTTCCCCACCGGGTGCTGCGGCAGATCGCGGCGGCCGCGACCGTGCCGCTGGTCAACGGCAAGTCCGACCAGCACCGGCCCTGTCAGGCGGTGGCCGACCTGCTCACGCTGCGCGAGCGCTTCGGCGCGCTCGAGGGCGTGGCGCTCGCCTTCGTCGGCGACGCGCACAACGAGACCGTGCACTCGCTGGTGGAGGCAGGCGCGCTGGCGGGGATGGACGTCCGGATCTGCTGCCCGCCCGACTGCCGGCCCGACCGGCTGGTGGAGCTCGGCGCGCGGATGATCGCCGACATGCACGACGCGCGGCTGACGGTCACCGACGACGTCGCGGACGGGGTGCGGGGCGCCAACGCGGTCTATACGCACGCCTGGTCGGTGACCGACGGCGACGGGCGCCGGCGCCTGCGCAGCTACCAGGTCGGGCTCGACGTGATGCGGCTGGCCGACCCGCACGCGGTGTTCATGCACTGCCTGCCGGCGCACCGCGGCATGGAGGTTCACGCCCGGATCCTCGACGGCCGCCGCTCGGTGGTGTGGGAGCAGGCGGCCAACCGTCTGCCCGCCGAGCAGGCGCTGCTCTACTCGCTGATCACGGCGCAACAGGCGAGGGACGCCCGTTGAGCGCCGGCCTCGCCGCGTCGGAGACGAACCCGTTCGCCGAGAGCCTCGAGCGGGTCCCGGCCCAACCGACGGCGCTGGTCATCCTCGGCGCGACCGGCGACCTGGCGCGCCGCAAGCTGCTCCCGGCGGTCTACAACCTCGCGCATGAGGGCGCGCTGCCCGAGCGCTTCTGCCTGCTCGGCGTGGCCCGCGGCGCCATGGGGGACGAGCAGTTCCGGGCCATGGCGGCGGACATGATCCGCCGCTTCTCGCGCCGGCGGCCCGACGAGCAGGTGCTGCGGGAGCTGCTCGAGCAGACATTCCACGTCGAGAGCTCCTTCGAGGATCCCCGGCTCTACGATGAGCTCGCCCGGACGCTGCAGGCGCGCGACGAGGAGGCCGGGCTGCCGCTCGCGCGCTGCTTCTACCTGGCCACCGCGCCGGCGTTCTTCGGCCCCATCGTCCGCGCGCTCGGCGCGCACCGGCTCAACCGTCACGAGCAGGTCCCGGTGCGGATCGTGGTGGAGAAGCCGTTCGGGCGCACGCTCGAGGACGCCCAGAGCCTCAACCGCGAGCTGCTCTCGGTGTTCGCGGAGTCGCAGGTCTGCCGCATCGATCACTACCTGGGCAAGGAGACGGTCCAGAACCTGATGGCGCTGCGCTTCGCCAACCAGATCTTCGAGCCCGTGTGGACGCGCAACTACATCGAGTCGGTCCAGATCACCGCGGCGGAGGACCTGGGCATCGGCGGTCGCGCGGGCTACTACGACGGCACCGGCGCGCTGCGGGACCTGGTGCAGAACCACATGCTCCAGCTGATGTGCCACGTGGCGATGGAGCCGCCCACGGAGTTCGGCGCCGACGACGTGCGCAACGAGAAGGTCAAGGTGCTGCGCGCGGTCAAGGCGCCCACCGAGGAGGACGTCTCGGCGATGGCGGTGCGCGGCCAGTACACCGCCGGGATCGTCGCCGGGGAGCCGGTCCCGGGATACCTCGAGGAGGAGGGCGTGCCGCTGGACTCACGCACGGAGACCTACGCCGCGGTGCGGCTCGAGGTCGACAACTGGCGCTGGGCCGGCGTGCCGTTCTACCTGCGCACCGGCAAGCGCCTGGCCCGCCAGCTGACCGAGATCGCCATCGAGCTCAAGCCGGTGCCGCACCTGCCGTTCGCCGGCGACGGGGCGATCGGCGTGCGGGCGAACCGACTCGTGTTCACCATCCAGCCCAACGAGGGCGTGTCGCTGTCGCTGGCCGCGAAGATCCCCGGGCCGGGCATGCGCATCCGGCCGGTCAACATGGAGTTCCTCTACCGGGCCGCGTTCCTCTCGCAGTCGCCCGAGGCCTATGAGCGGCTCATCCTCGATGCGATCCGCGGCGACGCCACGTTGTTCACCCGCGGTGACGAGGTCGAGGCCCAGTGGCGGATCTGCGACCCGATCGTCCGTGCCTGGAGCGCCTCCCCCGAGCGCCCGCCGCCGTACCTCGCCGGCTCGCAGGGGCCGGCCGAGAGCGCGGAGATCCTGCTTCCCGGCCATATCTGGCGAATGATCTGAGCCCGCGTGCCCGCGCCGGAGACCCTGTCCTGGAGCGCGCCGAGCACGACGCCGGCCGAGATCGAGGCGGCGTTGCGCCGCTTGCTGATCCGCTGCCACGACCAGGCGGGCGCGTGCATTCCGGCGCGCGTGCTCAACCTGATCTGTGTGGTCGACCGCACCATGAGCGGGGCGATCGCCCAGCGCCTCACGCAGGCCGGCCGCTACCACGCGTCACGCACGATCCTCTGCGCCGTCGAGCCCGGCCGCCGCACGATCGGCGCGGTCGCCGCGCTCGGGATCGCATTCCCCCGGCCGCGCGGCGACTTCGCGCTGCTGCGCGAGAGCATCACGCTCGAGATCGGCGAGCGGCATCTGCCGCATCTCGACACGATCGTCGACCCGCTGGTGGTCAGCGACCTGCCGACGGTGCTGTGGTGCGCCCAGGCCCACGAGGAGGCGGTGCGGGCGCTGCTGCCGCTGACCCAGGCCGTACTGCTCGACTCCTCCGACGTCACGGACGCGTTGGATGCGCTCGACCGCGCGCGGAAGCTGCTGCGCACCGTCGAGGTGGTCGACCTCGCCTGGCTGCGGTCGACGCCGTGGCGCGAGCGCATCGCCGCCGCGTTCGACCTCCCGCACCGGCGCCGGGAGCTGCCGGGCCTGTCCGCCGTGACCGTGCGCCACCACGCCGACTCGGCGGTCGCTGGGCTGCTGCTGCTCGGCTGGCTGGGCTCGCGTCTGCGCTGGCATATGGAGGCGCTGCGCGGTGACGCGCAGGCGCTCAGCGGCGACGCCTGGGGCGCGGCGGGGGCGATCCGGCTCACGCTGATGTCCGACGAGCACCAGCCCGTCCGCGGCCTCGCCGGGGTGGCGCTGGAGACCCGCTCCGGCTGGCGCTTCTCGCTCGACCGCGGCCCGGGCGGCCTCCACGCCGCCGAGCGTGAGCCTGGCGGCCGACAGCGCAGCTGGACGGTACTCGGCGCGAGCCGCGGCGAGCCGGGCATCCTCGGTGACGGCATCCGCCATGCGCTGTTGCGCGATCATGCGTTCGGGGCCGCCGCGCGGGAGGCGGTCCGCCTCGCCGGGGCGGCCTGACCGTTCAGCCGGCGGCCGGCTCGGCCAGCGGCAAGGCGGACTCCTCGGCCTCGCGCGACGCCCGCGCGGCGTAGCGCGTCGTCAGCCAGCGCGCGAGCGGGAGGTAGCGCTGCACGAGCTCGTCGCGGGCGGCCGCCGCCGCGAGCGGCGATACCGGTCGAACAGGGTCACGTCCGGGTGTGCCATCCCACGACGGGTAGGCCCGCGCACATGTGCTCCAACCCCGGCGATCGGGCCAGGCCGCGTTACGGTCAGACCATCCCCGCGGCTGGAGCGGGGATGAACGCATACGTGCGCTCCTTGCGGTCTTTTCGCCCCGCACGGTGCGGACTCTGCTTCACACACCTCGCCCACCGGGTAAGCCATGGTCAACGTTGACGGCGACGGTGACGACGCCGGCACGCGTTCTCTCCGGCGGGTACGTCGTCGCGCTCCTCGTTCGCGGGCGCAGAGCGGACCGCCCTCACTAACCCTGGCGGCCCGCGGGCTGCCTTCCCCGGGGAGGCGTGATGACGGCCCCACACAGTGCCTCACACGATCACGATCGGGCGGCCGCGTGCTGCGAGCGCGACCTGGTGCTGGCGGCCCAGGCCGGCGACGACGTCGCCCGGGCCCAGCTCCTCGACACGTTCATGCCGCTGGTCGGCACCGTCGCACGGATCTACCGCGGCTCGACGGCGGTCGAGCGCAGCGAGCTGATGCAGGAGGGCGTCGTCGGCCTGCTGCGTGCGCTGAGCCGCTACGACGCCTCGCGCGAGACGCCGTTCTGGGCCTACGCCTCCTGGTGGGTGCGCCAGGCCATGCAGCAGCTCGTGTCGGAGCTGGGCCGGCCGGTCGTGCTCTCCGACCGCGCGCTGCGCCAGCTCGCACGACTGCGCGACGCGCGCTGCCAGCATCTGCAGCTGTGCGGGCGCGATCCGACGTCGCGCGAGCTCGCGACGCGGACCGGCCTCGCAGCCACGCAGGTGGAGAACCTGATCGTGGCCGAGCGCTGCCCGCGCGGCCTGGAGGAGCCGGTCCACCGCGACGAGGGTGTCGTCGGCTCGTTCGGCGACCTGCTCGCCGACCCCACGGCCGAGGAGCAGTACGACAAGGTCTCGCGGCGACTCGAGGTCGAGGCGCTGCCGGAGCTGCTCGAGCGCCTCGACGACCGCGAGCGGACGATCGTGTGCCGGCGCTTCGGCCTCGACGGGCCCGAGCAGACGCTGCGCGAGCTCGGCGAGGACTTCGGCATCAGCGCCGAGCGGGTGCGCCAGGTCGAGCAGCGCGCGCTGGGGAAGCTGCGCGCGGCGATGGAGCTGTCCCCGCAGCAGGCGGCCTGAGCCCCGGCGTCGATAGGACCGCCCGCGGCGCGGGACAAGCGGGTTGACGGAACGGCTCGGTGCCCTATCGCCTCTACCGGATGATGGCGCGCCGAGGAACTCCGTCGCGGACCGGCTCACGGCGCAGCCGGTCGCGCGGTGAGGGCACGGGCAACGGGACGCCCGAGGAGCGCATCGTGCGCACGCAGATCCCGGCCCGCCTCGACCGGCTGCCCTGGTCGCGCTTCCACTGGCGGATCGTCATCGGCCTCGGCACCGTGTGGGTACTCGACGGCCTGCAGGTGACGATCGTCGGCGCGATCGCGCCCCGCATGACCGACCCGGGCAGCGGGCTCGACCTGACCACGGCCGACATCGGCGTCGCCGGCGCGCTCTATGTGGCCGGCGCCTGCCTGGGCGCCCTGTTCTTCGGGCACCTGACCGACCGCTTCGGCCGCAAGAAGCTGTTCATGGTCACGCTCGGGCTCTACGTGCTGGCCAGCACGGCGACGGCCTTCGCCTTCGCGCCCTGGTACTTCTTCCTCTTC
>DATBDM010000119.1:0-38457 GCA_036269915.1 Solirubrobacteraceae bacterium
GCGTTCGAGGACCCGATCGCGGCGATCGCGCACGGGCGCCGGCTCGCCGGCGAGGGGGCGCACATCCTCGACGTCGGCGGCGAGTCGACCCGGCCCGGCGCCGATCCGGTCGCCGCCGAGGAGGAGCTCGAGCGCGTCGTGCCGGTGATCGAGGGGCTCGCGGGCCTCGCCCTCCCGGTCCAGCTCTCGATCGACACGATGAAGCTCGCGGTCGCCGAGGCGGCGCTCGACGCCGGCGCGAGCTACGTGAACGACGTCACCGCCTTCCGCCACGACCCCGACCTCGCCGGGCTGGTCGCCGATCGCGGCGCCGACTGCTGCCTGATGCACATGCTCGGCGAGCCGCGCACGATGCAGGCCGACCCGCGCTACGAGGACGTCGTCGACGAGGTCAAGGCGTTCCTGGAGGAGCGCATGCAGGCGGCGGTGCGCGCCGGCGTCCCCGAGGAGCGGATCCAGCTCGACCCCGGCATCGGCTTCGGCAAGACGCTCGCGCACAACCTCGAGCTGCTGCGCCGGATCGACGAGATCGTCGCGCTCGGGCGCCCGGTCGTCGTCGGGACGAGCCGCAAGTCGTTCATCGGGCGGCTGACGGGCCGCGACGTGACCGAGCGGGTGCACGGGACGATCGCCACCAACGTCCTCGCGCTCGAGCGGGGAGCGCGCGTCTTCCGCGTCCACGACGTCGCCGCGACCTCGGACGCGCTGGCGGTGGCGAATGCTACGTTGGCGCATTCATGGCCCGCGAGCCCGACGACGAGTACGACGACGACGACCTGACCGACGACGACGACGAGGACGAGGGCCCCGAGGTAGGGGTCACCGTCGAGATCGTCGGCCTGTCGCTGTACACGCATCACGGGGTGACGGCCGCCGAGCGCGAGATCGGCCAGCGGCTCGTCCTCGACGTCCGCTTCGACGTCGGCGAGCCCGACGCCCTGATCACCGACCGCGTCGAGGACACCGTCGACTACGGCGAGGTCTGCCAGGTCATCGCGCTCGTCGCCCAGCAGCGCTCCTACAAGACGCTCGAGCGGCTCTGCGGCGTGATCGCCGACCGCCTCTCGACCCAGTTCGGCGCCGAGAGCGTGACCGTCAAGGCCTCCAAGCCCGAGCCGCCGATCCCGCTGCCGGTCGAAGAGGTCTCCGTCGAGGTCTGGCGCGAAGAACGCTAGACAGCTAGGTTAGTGACCACTAACCTAGGGTCCATGGCCGCCCCCGTGCAACCCCGCCGCTCCGCCGCCGAGCGCCGCGAGGAGATCCTCGCGATCGCCGTCCGGCACTTCGCGGAGGGTGGCTACCGCGGCACCTCGACCGAGGCGATCGCCCGCGAGGCGGGCATCTCGCAGCCGTACCTGTTCCGCCTCTTCCACACCAAGCGCGAGCTGTTCCTGGCCTGCAGCGACCGCGCGTGCGACCACGTCAGCGACGCGTTCCGTCGCGCCTGCGAGGGCGTGCCGCCAGCCGAGCGCATCGACGCGATGGGGCACGCCTACGTCGCCGAGCTGCTGCCCGAGCGCCACGAGATCATGCTGCTGCTCCAGTCCTACGCGGCGTCCTCGGACCCCGAGATCCGCGACCACGTGGCCGACCGCTACGGCGCGCTCGTGCAGGAGGTCGCGCAACTGGGCGAGGTCGAGATCGGCGACACGTTCGACTTCTTCGCGCACGGGATGCTGCTCAATGTCGTCGCGGCCCTCGACCTGCCCGGCCGGGCGGGCTGGACGTCGGCGTGGACGAAGAAGCTGGAGCCCGACTGCTGATCGGGCCGGGACTCGTCGCCGACACGGCGCTCGAGCCGCTCGGCGAGCACCGCTGGCGCGCGCAGGTCACCGAGCGCTGGTGGATCCTGCGAGGCCCGTTCGGCGGCTACGTCGCGGCGCTGCTGATGCGCGCGCTGGTCGCCGCGGTCGACGACCCGGCGCGCCCGCCGCGCTCGTTCACCGTCCACTTCCTCGACGCACCCGTCGCCGGACCGGTCGAGATCGCCGCCCGCGTCGAGCGGACGGGCCGCTCGGCGACCTCCGTGTCGCTGCGGATGGAGCAGGGCGGCCGGCCGATGGCGCTCGCGCTCGCGTCCGCCGGAGCGTGGCGCGACGACCAGCCGGCCTGGGACGAGCTGCGACCGCCCGACGTTCCCGGTCCGGAGGACTGCCCGGCCGTCCCGCAGCGCGAGGGCATGCCACCGTTCACGGGCAACTTCGACATCCGCTGGGCGCAGGGCGGCGGCCTCGGACGGCCGGCCGATGAAGCCCGCAACGTCACCTGGGTGCGCCCGCGCGAGGGCGGCCCGCTCGACCACGTCGCCGTCACGGCCCTGTCGGACACGATGGTGCCGGCCGCCTTCTCGCGCCTCGGCCGGCTCGCGGTGGTGCCGACGCTCGACCTCACGATCCACTTCCGGGCGCCGCTGCCGGTTGACGGCGACGGCTGGGGCCTGGCGGTCTTCGACTCGCGGCTGTCGGCCGGCGGGACCTGGGAGGAGGACGGCGAGCTGTGGTCCACCGACGGCCGGCTGCTCGCCCAATCGCGCCAACTCGCCATGATCCGTGCGTGAGCACGGCGCTCGGCTACCTCGGACTCGGCTCGAACGTCGGTGACCGGCGGGCGTTCCTGCAGGCCGCCGTCGAGGACCTGTGGGCGCATCGCGTCGAGGTGCTGTCGTCCTCTTCGGTCTACGAGACCGAGCCCGTCGGCGAGGTCACCGAGCAGCCCGAGTTCCTCAACGCGTGCGTGCGCGTGGAGACGCGGCTGCATCCGGAGGCGCTGCTGCGCGCATGCAAGGCGGTCGAGGTCGCGCTCGGGCGCCGCGTGTCCGGCCCGGGCTACGTGCACCACGGGCCGCGGCCGATCGACATCGACGTGCTGCTGCTGGGCGACGGGGAGTTCGTCTCGGACTCGCTGCGCGTCCCGCACCGCGAGCTGACCGCCAGGCGCTTCGTGCTGGTGCCGCTGCTCGAGCTCGCCCCCGAGCTCGTCGTCCCCGGCGCGGGCCGCGCCGCC
This sequence comes from Solirubrobacteraceae bacterium, assembly GCA_036269915.1. Taxonomy (GTDB): domain Bacteria; phylum Actinomycetota; class Thermoleophilia; order Solirubrobacterales; family Solirubrobacteraceae; genus DATBDM01. The sequence goes on from DATBDM010000119.1 coordinate 3,004, forward strand.
GAGGCGCTCGCGGCCCTCGCCGACGGGCAGGACGTCCGGCTCGCGGGCCCCCCGCTCGACGTCAGTTCATAGGATCGGACCGCATGCTCCTCGTCGTCGACGTCGGCAACACGCAGACCCACCTGGGCACCTACGACGGCGACCTCCTCGTCGAGCACTGGCGCTTCGCGACCGTGCGCTCCTCCACGGCGGACGAGCTCGGCGCCGCGCTGCGGAACCTGCTCGCGCTGCGCGGCTTGACCTTCGCCGACCTGCACGCGTCGATCGTCTCGAGCACCGTGCCGCAGCTGCGCCCGGAGTGGCAGGCGATGGCCTCGCGCTACCTCGGGCACGACCTGCTGGTCGTCGGGCCGGGCCTGCGGACCGGCATGCCGATCCGCTACGACAACCCGCGCGAGATCGGCCCCGACCGGCTCGTCAACGCGGTGGCCGGCTACGAGAAGGTCGGCGGCCCGTGCGTGATCGTCGACTTCGGCACCGCGGTGACGCACGACATCGTCTCCGCCGAGGGCGAGTACCTCGGCGGCGTCATCTTCCCGGGCATCGAGATCTCGCTCGACGCGCTGTCCGAGCGCGCGGCCGCGCTCCCGAAGATCGACCTGATCGAGCCGCGCACGCTGATCGGCAAGTCGACCGTCGACGCGATCCGCTCCGGCGTCCTGTTCGGCTTCGCCGCGATGGTCGACGGCATCGTCGGCCGGCTGCGCGAGCAGCTCGGCGCCGAGCTGCACACGCTCGCGACCGGCGGGCTCGCGCCGCTCGTCGTCCCCTACTGCGACTCGATCGACAGCGTCGACGACCAGCTCACGCTGACCGGCCTGCGCCTGATCTGGGAGCGCAACCAGGAGGACTGACGGGAGGGTTGCCCGGGAGCGCCCTGCTCTGGGAAGCTCGCCCCGCATGGTCGACCGCTCTGGGCACGAGGAGACGCTCGCCGAGCGCGAGGCGCGTCTGCGCGCCCGCTCCGCTGCCCGAGATCTGCGACCGCATCGTCGCCGAGCTCGGGGTCGCCACCAAGCGCGACGACGACGTCGTCCTGCTCTGCGCGCGCCTGGTCCCTGCCACCCTGTGAGGGCGATGACCCGCTCGCTCACCGACCCCTGGACCCTCGGCGGCATCACGCTGCCCAACCGCGTCGTGCTCGCGCCGCTGGCCGGGATCGGCAACTGGTTCGTGCGCCTGCAGGCGCAGCGCCACGGCGCGGGGCTGGCGGTTTCGGAGATGGTCTCGTCGTTCGCGATCCATCACGGCAACCGCAAGACGCACGAGGAGCTGCTGCGCATCCATCCCGACGAGGCCGTCGTCGCGATCCAGCTCTTCGGTCAGGATCCGGACGTGATGCGCTCGGCCGCCGAGCATGTCGCGAGCCGGGGCGCTCACCTGATCGACCTGAACATGGGCTGCCCGGTCCCGAAGGTGATGAAGACCGGCGCGGGCGCGGCCCTGCTCAAGGATCCCGACACCGCGGTTGCGGTCGCGCGCGCGGCACGCGAGGGGTCCGGCCTGCCGGTGACGGTCAAGCTGCGCGCGAGCGAGAAGCCGGGCCACACCGAGGGTCTCGACCTTGCCCGCCGGCTCGTCGACGAGGCCGGCGTCGAGGGCATCACCTTCCACCCGCGCTCCGCGGCGGTGCGCCACAAGGGCACGCCGGACTACGAGCTCGCCGCCCGCCTGGTCGCCGAGCTGCCCGTGCCCGTGATCGTCTCGGGCGGGATGCAGGGGGCCGAGCACATCCGCGCCGTGTTCGAGTCCACGGGCTGCGCCGCCGTGATGCTGGCGCGCGGGGCGCTCGGCAACCCGTGGCTGTTCGAGCAGGTGCTCGGCGCGCGCGCCGAGGAGCCCACGCGCGAGGAGATCCTCGCCGAGTGGCTGTGGATCTGCGACCGCGCGGAGGAGCACATGGGCACCGACCGCGCGGGGCGTTACCTGCGCAAGTTCCACCCTTGGTACGTCGAGCGGCTGGGGGAGGGGCGGCGGCTCCAGCAGGCGCTGCACGAGGCGCCCGACCTCGAGGCGCAGCGGGCCGTTATCTGGGGGCTGACCACGCTCCTGGCAGCCTGATCAGGCGCTGCTACCATGCGCCGCCGCCGCGGCTGAAACGAGCCCGGCCCGGTCCGCTCGCCAGCGCGGACCTTTTCTTTCGCTTAGACGAGACAAGGGCGACGACATGCAGAAGGACGTCATCCTCACCCCCGAGGGGCTCGAGAAGCTCAAGCAGGAGATCGAGTACCTCTCGAACGACAAGCGCCGCGAGGTCGCGGAGCGGATCAAGGAAGCGCGCGAGTTCGGCGACATCTCGGAGAACTCCGAGTACGACGACGCCAAGAACGAGCAGGCGATGCTCGAGGCGCGGATCGCCTCCCTCGAGGACAAGCTGCGCTCGGCGTCGGTCATCGACGCCTCCGAGCTGTCCTCGGATCTCGTCCGCGTGGGCTCGGCGGTCAACGTCAAGGACGAGGACACCGGCAAGTCCGCCTCCTACACGATCGTGGGCTCCACCGAGGCGGACCCCTCCGAGAACAAGCTCTCCAACGAGTCGCCGGTCGGCAAGGGGCTGCTGGGCCACAAGAAGGGCGAGGTCGTCTCGGTCCAGCTTCCCAACGGCAGCACCCGCAACCTCAAGATCACGAAGATCGACGTCGCGTGATGAGCTCCGGCGGCGAGGAGCTGCCGGAGCTGCTCGCGTCAAGACGCCGCAAGCTCGACGCCCTGCGTGAGGAGGGCGTCGAGCCGTTTCCGCACGTCTACGAGGGCGTCGAACGGATCGCGGACGTCAAGGCGCCGCACGAGGGGCTCGAGCCCGGCGAGGAGACCGACGCGCGCGCCCGCGTGGCCGGCCGCATCGCCGCCCGCCGCGGGCAGGGCAAGGCGGCCTTCGTCGATCTCGTGGACCGCTCGGGGAAGCTGCAGCTGCACGCGCGCGTCGACGTGCTCGGTCAGGAGTCGCTCGACCGGCTCGTCGCCCTCGACCTCGGCGACCTGATCGGCGCCGAGGGGACGATCTTCCGCACGCGCCGCGGCGAGCTCTCGCTCAAGCTCGACGGCTGGACGCTGCTGGCGAAGTCGCTCGCGCCGCCGCCCGACAAGCACGGCGGGCTGCAGGACCCCGAGCTGCGACAGCGCCGCCGCGAGCTGGACCTGATCGCCAACGAGGAGACCCGCGAGCTGTTCCTGGCGCGGGCGCGCGCGATCTCCGCGATCCGCCGCGCGCTCGACGCGGACGGCTTCGTCGAGGTCGAGACCCCGACGCTGCAGCCGGTCTACGGCGGCGCGCTCGCGCGGCCGTTCACCACCCACCACAACGCGCTCGACCGCACGCTGTACCTGCGGATCGCGACCGAGCTCTACCTCAAGCGGCTGATCGTCGGCGGGCTCGAGCGGGTCTACGAGATCGGCAAGAACTTCCGCAACGAGGGCATCGATACCACCCACAACCCCGAGTTCACGGTCATCGAGTGGTACGAGGCCTACGCGGACTACGAGGACACCGCGCGCCGCTGCGAGCAGGTGGTGGCGGCGGCCGCGGCCGCTGTCGGCTCTGCCGGCGAGATCGACTTCTCGGCACCGTGGCGCCGCGAGACGCTCGGCGACGCGATCCGCGAGCGCACCGGGATCGACATCTACGCGCACCGCTCGCTCGAGGCGCTGCAGGGCCAGATGCGCGAGCGAGGGATGGAGGTGCCCGAGCACGAGGCCACGTGGGCACTGCTCGTCGACCACCTGCTGTCGCGCTATGTCGAGCCCGAGCTGATCCAGCCGACGTTCGTCATGGACTATCCCGTCGAGCTCTCGCCGTTCGCCAAGCGCCACCGGTCGGTGGAGGGGCTGACCGAGCGCTTCGAGGCCTACGCGGGCGGCATGGAGTTCGCCAACGCCTTCACCGAGCTCAACGACCCCGACGAGCAGCGCCGGCGCTTCGAGGCCCAGCGCGAGGCGGCCGCCGCCGGCGACGAGGAGGCGCAGCCGTTCGACGAGGGCTTCCTCGCCGCGCTCGAGCAGGGCATGCCGCCGACGGGGGGGATCGGCATCGGGATCGACCGGCTGATGATGCTGCTCGCCGGCCGCCGGTCGATCCGCGACGTGGTGCTCTTCCCCGCCCTGCGCGACGCGTAGCGGCTCACACGGCTCGCAGCGCCGTGTGAGCGGCGTGCGAGGACGCTGCGAGCGGCGCCGCCGATGCTGGCGCCATGGACTATGCGATCGAAGCCCGGGGCCTGCGCAAGCGCTTCGGGGACACCCACGCGCTGGACGGCGTCGACCTCGCCGCGCGGACGGGCTCCGTCCTCGGCGTGCTCGGCCCCAACGGCGCCGGCAAGACCACCGCGGTGCGCATCCTCGCCACCCTGCTCCAGGCCGACGCCGGCACGGCGTTCGTCGCCGGCCGCGACGTCGCCGCCGAGCCCGGCCGCGTCCGCGAGGCGATCGGCCTCACCGGCCAGTACGCCGCGGTCGACGAGCTGCTGACCGGGCGCCAGAACCTCGTGCTGATCGGCCGCCTGCTCGACCTCGGCGGCCGCGCCGCCCGCCGGAGGGCGCAGGAGCTGCTCGAGTGGTTCGACCTGCTCGACGCCGCCGACCGGCCCGCCAAGACCTACTCGGGCGGCATGCGCCGCCGGCTCGACCTGGCCGCGAGCCTCGTCGGCCGTCCCGCGGTCGTGTTCCTCGACGAGCCGACGACGGGCCTGGACCCGACCAAGCGCGAGGAGATGTGGGGCGTCGTGCGCGCGCTGGTGCGCGACGGCTCCACCGTCCTGCTGACCACCCAGTACCTCGACGAGGCCGACGCGCTCGCCGACGAGATCACGGTCATCGACCACGGGCGCGTGATCGCGCACGACACGCCCGACGGCCTCAAGCGGGTCGTCGGCGGCCAGACCCTCACGGTGCGCCCGGCCGACCCGTCCCGGCTGGCCGAGACTTCCGCGATCGTCGGCGAGCTCGCGCGCGCGCCGGTCGACTCGCCGACCCGCGGGACGATCAGCGTGCCGGTGGCGGGCGACGAGCTGCTCGCCGAGGCGGTCACCCGGATCGCCGACGCCGGCATCGCCGTCACGGAGCTCTCGCTGCGGCTGCCGAGCCTCGACGAGGTCTTCTTCACGCTCACCGGCCGGCCTACCGCGAACGAGCCCGAGGAGGTGCTCGCATGATCCGCCTCGCCCGCCACAGCCTCGCGCTCGCACAGCGCAACCTGATCGGCGTCGTCCGCAATCCCGAAGCGCTGATCGACGTCACGCTCCAGCCGATCATCTTCATCGCGCTGTTCACGTTCGTGTTCGGGGGCGCGATCGCGCACGGCTCCCAGCACGACTACCTGCAGTTCCTGCTCCCCGGGATCCTGGCCCAGACCATCGCCTTCGGCGGGGTCGCGATCGGGGTCAACCTCAACACCGACATCGAGAAGGGCGTCTTCGACCGCTTCCGCTCGCTGCCGATCGCCCGGGCGGCGCCGCTGGTGGGCGCGGTGCTCGGCGACGTCGTGCGCTATGTGCTGCTGTGCGTGGTGACGATCGGCTTCGGCATGGTGCTCGGCTTCCGCGCCGGCACGGGCCTGCTCGAGGTGCTCGCCGCCTGCGCGCTGGCGATCTCCTTCGCCCTGTGCCTCTGCTGGGCGTCGGTGTTCGTCGGCATGATCGCCCGCACGCCGGGGGCGGTGCAGGGGATCCTCGTGCTCGCGCTGTTCCCGCTGACCTTCGGGACGAGCACGTTCGTGCCCGCCTCGACGCTGCCGGACTGGCTGCAGACGGTGACGAAGCTCAACCCGCTGACGCACCTCGTCGGCGCGCTGCGCGGCCTCATGCTCGGCGGCCCGGTCGGCAACGACGTGCTCTGGACGCTCGGCTGGATGGGCGTGCTGCTGGCCGTCTTCGTCCCGCTCGCGCTGCGGGCCTATCGTCGGCGGGCCTGAGGCGCGCCGTCGGGGGGCGGGAGCGCCGGCGAACTTCAACGGCTCACATCGAAGGTGGCCTGGCGAGGCGGCTCCGCGCGCGACCGGCCGACCGCCACCCCCGCCCTCATTGCGGGGTTCTCGCGCCCTCGGCGACCCCGACCGGACGCAGGCGCTCGATCGCCGCCGCGCGATCGAGCGCCCGGCCCGCCGCCCGTGCCGCCGCGAACGCCTCGGCGCCCAACGCCTCCCGCAACGCGACCACCAGCCGCGCGACGTCGGGCGCCGCCGGGTCCTCGCCGCCGCGCAGACGGTCGGCGGCGCCGAGCATCTCCGCCGCATCGCGCGGGCGCCCGACCCGCGCCGCCGCCGTCGCGGTCGTCACGCCGATCGCCGCGACGATCGGCATGTCGCCGGTCGCGACCGCGGCCTCGTGGGCGGTGTCGAGCGCCGCGGCGGCCGCCTCCTCGTCGCCCTCCTCGCCGGCGAGCATCGCCTTCGTCGCGTCGACGAAGGCGCGCGAGTGGACCTGGTCGCGGCGCCTGGGCCCGATGCGCTCCAGCCGCTCGTCCGCCTGGGCGATGTAGCCGCGCAGCTCCTCGACGTCCCCGTCGAGGTGGGCGATGCGCGCGAGGATCGCGAGCACGATGGTCGCGCCGTCGGCCCCGAGCGCCGCGCTGTCGAGCGCGGCGAGCGCCTCCTCCCGCGCGCCGGCCAAGTCCTCACGGTGCACGCGGATGTCGATCCGGCGGATGGCGAGCAGGCCGGCGCCCGCATTGCCGCTGATGTGCTCGATCATGTCGATCGCCTCGGCGAGGACCGTCTCGGCCTCGTCGAGCTCGCCGGCGACCAAGAGGGTTCCCGCGAGCGAGGCGAGGGTCATCGCCACGCCCCACGAGTCGCCGACCGCGCGGAAGGCGTCCGCGGCGCGGTCGAGATCGGCGCGCATGTGGAGCTGGTCGCCCTCGTTCTCGGCCTGGTGCGCGCGCATCAGCAGGCCGGTCGCGCGCAGCCACGGGTCCTCGTGCTCGATCGTCTCCGCCAGCCGCGCGGTCGCCGCGTCGCCGTCGCCCGCGAAGAAGGCGAGCACGGGCCGCGCCATGGCCAGCAGCGGAGAACCGCCGTCGCCGATCTCCTCCAGCCGCTCGCCGAAGCCGGCGAGCGCCCCGGTCACGTCGTCCGGCTCGGCTCCGCCGGCCGTCGCCGCCGCGAGCGCGGACACACCCTCGAGGATGAGGCGGTCGTGTGGGTCGGCGTCGCCCGGGACGCCGAGCGCGAACTCCGTCCAGGCGCGCGCCTCGTCGGGCGAGCCGGTGAGCATCCAGAACCACAGCAGCCGCACCACCAGCCGGTGGGTCGCGGAGGCGTCGCCCGAGTCGCCGAGCCAGCGCAGCGCCGCGATCACGTCGTCGCGCTCGGCCTCCAGGCGGCGGAACCAGCGCACCTGGCCCGCGCCGCGCAGCTCGGGATCGGCGCGCTCGGCGAGCGCGGCGAACCAGCGGGCGTGGGCGTCGCGGACCGCGGCGAGCTCGCCCGCCGCCTCGAGCTTCTCCATGCCGTACTCGCGGATCGTCTCGAGCATCCGGTAGCGGGGCGGCACGGCGCCCGGGACGACCTGGAGCAGCGAGCGGTCGGCAAGCGCGGCCAGCGCGTCGAGCGCGTCGGCCTCGCCCGCTCCCGGCTCGGCGGCGACCGCGATGGCGCTCTCGGCGGTCGGGCCGGCACGCAGGACCGCGAGCCGGCGGGCGAAGCGGCGCTCACGCTCGTCGAGCAGCTCCCAGCTCCAGTCGACGACCGCGCGCAGCGTGCGGTGGCGCGGCAGCGCCGTGCGGCTGCCCCCGGTCAGCAGGCGGAAGCGGTCGTCGAGGCGCTCCGCCAGGGTCTCGAGCGGCATCGTCCGCAGGCGCGCGGCGGCGAGCTCGATCGCCAGCGGCAGCCCGTCGAGCCGGCGGCAGACCTCGACGCACAGCGCGACCGTTTCCTCGTCGACCGCGAAGCCCGGCCGCGCCGCGGCGGCCCGGTCGGCGAACAGCTCGACGGCCGGATGGGCGAGCGCCTCGGCCACGCCGGCGCCGGGCTCGGGGAGCGCGAGCGGCGGGACGGGGGCGAGGCTCTCGCCGGCGATCGCCAGCGGCTCGCGGCTCGTCGCGACGATCCGCAGCCGCGGGCAGTGCCCGAGCAGGTCCTCGGCGAGTTGGGCGGCGGCGCCGATCAGGTGCTCGCAGTTGTCGAGCACGAGGATCGCGTCGCGCTCGGCGAGGACGTCGAGCAACCGCTCGAGCCCTTCGCGCGGGCGGCTCGCGCGGCGCTCGAGCAGCGACGGGTCGCGGATCCCGAGCGCGCCGAGGACCGCGGCGACGACCTCGACCTCGGCGTTGACGGGCGCGAGCTCGACCATCCAGACGCCGTCGGCCACGCGCTCCTGGCGCTCCGCGACCGCCTCGCCCGCCAGCCGCGTCTTGCCGGCGCCGCCCGGCCCGACCAGCGTCACCAGGCGCGAGTGCTCGAGCAGCGCCGAGATGTGTTCGAGCTCGGACTCGCGGCCCACGAAGCTCGTGACGGGCGCGCGCAGGTTGCTGCGGCGGGAAGCGGCCGGCGCCGGCGGACCGGAGGGCTCGCCCTGCAGGACGGCGACGTGCGCGGCCTGGAGCTCGGGCGAGGGGACCGCGCCGAGCTCGTCGGCGAGCCGCGCGCGGATCGACTCGTAGGCGGCCAGCGCGTCCGCCTGGCGGCCCGCCGCATAGCGCGCGGCGATCAGCCGCGCGGCCAGCCGCTCGTGCAGCGGGTGCGCGGCGACGGCGGCCTCGAGCTCGCTCACGAGCCCGGCGCCCCGACCCAGGGCGAGCTCGGCCTCCGCGAGGTCGGCGAGCGCGCCGGCGCGCAGCGACTCCAGGCCCGCGGCGGCCGCGACGGCGAAGCGGCGGTCGGCGAGGTCGGCCAGCGCCGGGCCGCGCCAGAGCTCGAGCGCCTCGCGCAGGATCGCGGCCGCCCGCATGGGATCGCCGGCGCGCAGCGCCGACGCGCCGGCGGCGGAGAGCGCCTCGAAGCGGTGCGCGTCGACCGCGTCCGGGGCGACCGCCAGCCGGTAGCCGGCGGGCGCCGGAGCGATCGCCCCGCCATCGCCCAGGCTGCGGCGCAGGCGCGAGACGAGCGACTGCAGCGCGTGCTGCTCGTCGCCCGGCGGGACCTCCTCCCAGACCGCCTCCGCGAGCGCGCCGGAGGTCACGGGGCGGCCCGCGTCCAGGGCGAGCCGGGCGAGCAGCGCGCGCAGCCTGCCGCCCGCGACCTCGACCGCATCTCCGTCGCGCTCGATCGCCAGCGTTCCGAGGATCCCCACGCGCACGCCGGGGACTGTCGCAGGTCAGTCCGCCGACCCGGCGCCAAGCGCCTGCGCGCCCGCCGTTGCTCCCGCCGTACAGGCCGCTTTGTCCGTCCGTCCAGTGCACCTTGAGCCGACCGGGGCGTTGGTAGACTGACGTATGGTCGCGGACGGACCCCGAACCCACTCATCCACTGCGGCGCACCTGCCGAATACGTGGGAGAGGGAACGGGGTATTTTCGTTTCCCGCAGCCAACCGGACCACCGATCGACAGCGCTAGCCAGTTAGCAGGAAGGACTGCGCACCCCCAATGTTCGAGCGATTCACAGAACGAGCACGGCAGGTGGTCGTCCTCGCGCAGGAAGAGGCGCGAACGCTCAAGCACAACTACATCGGCACCGAGCACATCCTGCTCGGCCTTCTCCGCGAGGAGGAAGGCCTGGCGGCTCGCGTGCTGGAGAGCCTCGACATCACGGTCGAGCGCGTGCGCGCCCAGGTCGTACGCATCGTGGGTTCCGGCGAGGAGGTCACCTCCGGCCAGATCCCGTTCACGCCGCGTGCGAAGAAGGTGCTCGAGCTCGCTCTCCGCGAGGCCCTCTCGCTTGGCCACAACTACATCGGCACGGAGCACATCCTGCTCGGCCTCGTGCGCGAGAACGAGGGCGTCGCCGCGCGCATCCTCCTCGACTTCGACGCCGACTCCGAGAAGATCCGCAACGAGGTCATCCGCATGCTCTCCGGCCCCGGCGGCCGGCGGCAGGGCTCGTCCAGCGCGGCGGCCGGCGCGGCCGCGACCGGCGGTGCCCAGGGCGAGGGCAAGAAGTCCTCGAAGCTGCTGGACCAGTTCGGGCGCAACCTCACCAAGCTCGCCGCCGAGGGCAAGCTCGACCCGGTCGTCGGTCGCGAGACCGAGATCGAGCGGATCATGCAGATCCTCTCGCGCCGCACGAAGAACAACCCCGTGCTCGTCGGCGAGCCCGGCGTCGGCAAGACCGCCGTGGTCGAGGGCCTGGCCCAGCGGATCACGAACGGCGACGTGCCCGAGCTGCTCAAGAACAAGCAGATCTACACCCTCGACCTCGCGGCCCTCGTGGCGGGCTCCAAGTACCGCGGCGAGTTCGAGGAGCGCCTCAAGAAGGTGATGAAGGAGATCACCCAGCGCGGCGACATCATCCTGTTCATCGACGAGCTCCACAACCTCGTCGGGGCGGGTGCCGCCGAGGGCGCGATCTACGCCGCGAGCATCCTCAAGCCCGCGCTCGCGCGCGGCGAGCTGCAGACGGTCGGCGCGACCACGCTCGACGAGTACCGCAAGTACCTCGAGCGCGACTCGGCCCTGGAGCGCCGCTTCCAGAAGATCACCGTCGACCAGCCCTCGCTCGAGGAGTGCGTGCAGATCCTCAAGGGCCTGCGCGACCGCTACGAGGCGCACCACAAGATCAACATCACCGACGAGGCCCTCGAGGCCGCGGCGGAGCTGGCGGACCGCTACATCTCCGACCGGTTCCTGCCGGACAAGGCGATCGACCTCATCGACGAGGCCGCGTCGCGCATGCGCATCAAGTCGATGTCCTCCCCGCCCGTGTACCGGGAGCTCGAGGAGGAGATCGAGACGACGCGGCGCGACAAGGAGGCCGCGATCGAGAACCAGGAGTTCGAGAAGGCGGCCCAGCTGCGCGACAAGGAGCGCAGGCTGACCAACCGCAAGCGCGAGCTCGAGGACGCCTGGGAGTCAGGCGAGAGCGGCGAGCGCCCCTCGATCGGCGAGGAGGAGATCGCGGACATCGTCTCGATGTGGACGGGCATCCCGGTCTTCAAGCTCACCGAGGCCGAGACGCAGAAGCTGATGCGCATGGAGGAGGAGCTCCACAAGCGCGTCATCGGCCAGCACCAGGCCGTCGAGACGATCTCGAAGGCGATCCGGCGCTCGCGTGCGGGCCTCAAGGACCCGAAGCGGCCGACCGGCTCGTTCATCTTCCTGGGCCCGTCGGGCGTGGGCAAGACCGAGCTGGCACGGACGCTCGCCGAGTTCCTGTTCGGCGACGAGGACGCGATGGTCCGGATCGACATGTCGGAGTACATGGAGAAGCACGCCGTGTCCCGCCTGGTCGGCTCGCCTCCCGGCTACGTCGGCTACGACGAGGGCGGCCAGCTCACCGAGGCGGTGCGCCGCAAGCCGTACTCCGTCCTGCTGCTGGACGAGATCGAGAAGGCCCACCCGGACGTCTTCAACATCCTCCTGCAGATCCTCGAGGACGGCCGGCTCACGGACTCGCAGGGCCGCACGGTGGACTTCCGCCACGCGATCGTGATCATGACGTCGAACATCGGCGCCGGTGAGATCGCACGGAACACGCCGCTCGGCTTCTCGGTCTCCGACGACGAGACGGGCATCTCCTACGACGACATGAAGTCGCGGATCATGGGCGAGCTCAAGAAGGTCTTCCGACCTGAGTTCCTCAACCGCATCGACGACGTGATCGTCTTCCACAAGCTCACCAAGGACGAGATCAAGCACATCGTCGACCTCCTGCTGCTGCGCATCCGTGCGTCGCTGGCGGAGCGCGACCTGCAGCTCGAGCTCACCGAGGGCGCGGAGGACTTCCTCGTCGAGAAGGGCTGGGACCCATCGATGGGCGCCCGCCCGCTGCGCCGGGCGATCCAGCGCTACATCGAGGACCCGCTGGCCGACTTCGTGCTCCGTGCGGAGCTCGAGGAGGGCGGCACGGTCATGGTCGAGCCCGGCGAGAAGAACGCCGAGGGCGCCGACGAGATGAAGCTCTCGATCGTCAAGCCCGAGAAGAAGCCGACCCCGGTGGGCGTCGGGGCGCGCAAGGAGGGCGACGATGCCGACGAGGGCGTCGACGACCACGGCGCGCTCGACCAGCCGGCGGTCCCGGAGCAGCCGGCCGACGAGTAGCCGCTCCGGCAGCAGATCAGTTGTCCCCGAGGGCGCCCGCGAGGGCGCCCTCGGTCGTTCTGCTAGCTGGACCGGCCGATGAGCCGGCCGGACAGCCCGGCCAGCAGCCTGCGCGCGACGCCGCGCTCGGTCGCGTTGCCGTAGGCGTGGGATGGGTTCGCGTAGGTGAGCACGGCGATGGCGATGCGGTCGCGGCCCTGGGTCAACAGACCGGCCTGGTGGTCGGCCCAGCCCGTCCCGGAGCCCCAGCCGCCCTTGAAGGCGAAGCGCCAGTCGCGCGGCACGACGCTCGCGATCCCCCAGCGCTGGCTCGGCGTCACCGAGCGCAGCAGCCGCATGCCGTAGGCGCGATGGCGGGGCGGAAGCAGCCGGTCGACGTGCAGGAAGAAGCGCGTGATGTCGCGCGCGGTGATCTGCGACAGACCCCACAGGCTCCCGCCGGGCCGGAAGCGATGCATCCCGGCGCGGCGGGCGAGGCGCCGCAGCCGCGGGTCGCCGACCCGCACCCACACGGCGTCCGCCGCCGAGTTGCTCGAGTGCCGGATCATCGGCGCGAGCAGCGCGCCCTCCTCAGCCGTCAGCGGCCGCCGCCGCACCGCGGGCTCGTTCAGGTAGGCGACGAGCAGCAGCGCCTTGACCACGCTCGCCGACGGGAACCGGCGGTCGAGGCCGACGCCGCGGATGCCGTCGCGGGTGCGGACGGCGAACGCGATCGTCCCCGCGCGGTGCTCGGCCCAGTGGCGCGCCGCGGCGACGTGCGGCCGCCAGCGGGCCGGCCGGGCCGCGGCGACGGGTGCCGCGGCCAGGGCGAGGGCGGCGATCGCGACGGCCGGGGCCAGGCGCGGCATGCGCCGCAGCGTAAGCCCCGGCCGGCGCTGCTGCGCTAGCGAGCTCCCATCTGCTGCGCGGAGCCGTAGATGAGGCAGTGGGCGTCCGCCGTGCCCGACCCGTCCTGGCGCACCACGCCCCGCACCTGCGTCACCGCGCCGAACAGGTTCGCGTCGAACTCGAACGTGTTGGAGCCCTTGATGGAGAGCGACGAGACCGTGCCGTTCTGCATGCCGCCGACCGCGGCCGGATTGACCCCGATGCGCTTGCTGATGTTGATCGCCGCACCCGAGTCGTCGACGAACGAGATCGTCGTCACGGGATCCTCGACGCCCGGCTTGGGCGCCTGGTCGCTGCAGGTCGCGGTCAGCGATCCCACCGATCCGGTGTCGGCCAGCCGCACGGGCGCGGAGGCGGCGTTGTCGGCCACGGCGAGGTACTGCGCGAACGGCCGGGCACGCGGCACCTCGGCGAGGTGCTTGTTCGCGATCTGTCCCTTGAACGCGCCACCCGAGTAGGTGGCGACGAGGTTGCCGGCCGCCTTCTTGAGCGACCGCGACGACTTGACGGCGCTCTTGCCGTCCACCTTGCCCGCGTTGCGGGCATAGTTCACCGCCGCGACGCTCGTGCCACCAAGGGCCACGAACAGCGCGACGCACGCGACCACCATGGCCGGCGACGGACGCTTGAACCTCATATGCCACTACCTCCCGGAGGATTTGGTCGATCCATGACAGACCAACCCGCCAGCGACCCGCGCGGAGCGGCGTACGGTCCGAGCACCCGCGCGGTGCACGCCGGACGGCCGCCCGCCGAGCAGGGCGCGCCTCTGCTCGGCGGCCCGGTGCTCGCCGCGCCGTACCATCTGCGCGGCGCCAAGGATGCCGCCGAGTACGGCTACGGACGCGACCAGAACCCGACCTGGACGGCGTTCGAGCGTGCCCTCGGCGAGCTCGACGGCGGCCATGCCGTGGGCTTCGCCTCGGGGATGGCCGCGGTCTCGGCGGTGACCCTGCGGCTGCGGCCCGGCGACCGGCTCGTCGCGACCGCCGACGGCTACCCGGGCATCCGCACGCTCGCCGCCCAGCGGTTGCAGCCGGCCGGGGTGCGCGTGCGCTTCGTGGAGACCGACACCGATACGCTCGTCGCCGCGGCGGGCGACGCGACGATGCTGTGGGTCGAGACGCCCTCGAACCCCCGGCTGCGCTCCTGCGACCTGCGCGCGGTCGCGGAGGCGGCGCGCTCGGCGGGTGCGCTGCTCGCGGTCGACAACACGCTCGCCACCCCGCTCGGGATGCAGCCCCTCGCCCTCGGCGCGGACCTCGCGGTGACGAGCGCGACCAAGCTGCTCAGCGGTCACTCCGACCTCCTGCTCGGCGTCGTCAGCGTGTGCGAGCCGGAGCTGGCGGACGAGCTGCGCGCCTTCCGCACGCAGGTCGGCGCGATTCCCGGGCCGTTCGAGACCTGGCTGGCGCACCGCTCGCTCGCCACGCTGGCACTGCGCGTGCAGCGCACGGGGGAGAACGCGCTCGCGCTGGCGCGCGCCCTGGCCGCGCGCGACGACGTCGCCGACGTGACCTACCCCGGGCTCGACGACCCGGTGGCCGCCGCGCAGATGAGCGCCTTCGGGCCTGTCGTTGGCTTCTCGCTGCGTTCGGCGGACACAGCCCAGGCGTTCCTCGACGGCTGCCGGCTGGTGGCCGAGGCGACGAGCTTCGGCGGCGTCGAATCGACGGCCGAGCGGCGCGGGCGCTGGGGGACCGACGACGTGCCCGACGGCTTCATCCGGTTCTCGGCCGGCTGCGAGGACACCGCCGACCTGCTCGCGGACGTCCTCGCCGCGCTCGACGCGGTCCGCTAGGAACTCTCGGGCGCGCGCGTGCTCTCGAGGGCGAGCTGCGCCCCGACGGCCTCGTCCACCGCGTCGGTCATGACCAGGCCGAACATCGCCAGCAGCGACTCGGTGGCCAGCGGGCGCAGCCGTTCGAGCGCCTCCATCACCGCGGGCCAGCGCTCGGGCGGGCGGCCGGCCTCGTCGAACGGTCGCCAGATCTCGTCGAGGAACAGCGCGACGTAGGCGTGCGCGACGCCGTCGGCGTGGCGGCGCAGAGATTCGAGCGTGTCGAGCGAGCGCTCGACCGGCACGCCGAGGCGGGCGAGCTGGGCGCCGGCGCGGCCGAGCCGCGGGCTGCGCTCCTCGTAGCGGCCGTCGCCGATGTCGCGCAACAGGCCGAGCCCGATCGCGCGCTCGAGCAGCTCGGCGCTGCCGCCCTCGCCCCAGCGCCTGGAGAGCTCGTCGATCGAGACGATCTCCGGCGCCTCCTCCTCGAAGGTCTCGCGCGCGGCGCGGGTGAAGCGCAGGACGTCGGAGGTCGAGCCGCCGGCGTTCTCGATCAGCCGCCGGATCGCCTCGAGGTTGAAGCCGTCCGCCTGCAGCTCCTTGATCAGCTCGACCCGCGCGACGTGCTCGGGACCGTAGTAGCCCGTGCGGCCGCGGACCTCGGGGGCGGGGAGCAGGCCGCGCGACTGATGGGCGCGCAGGTTGCGGACGGTCATGCCCGTGCGGCGTGCGAGCTCGTCGATCGTCAGCGGGGCCTCGTCCGGCATGCCGCCACAGCGTACCGGGTACACGTGCTCCATAGTCCCGTGTTACATTGATCGATGTCATGTTCCTGAGCCTCCCACACCTCGTCATCGCCGCCGCCGCGAAGCCCGCGGGAGGGGCGGCCCTCGACCAGGTCGCGATCGCGACCGGCGGCGCCACCGTGGCGTCGCTGCTCGTCTACTGGCTGATCAGCGCGCACCGGCGCGGGCGCAACCAGCTGCTCGACCGCGCGGGGCGCTTCGCCCAGGGCGTCTCCGGCCTGCCCGCCTGGGCGGCGCTGCCGACCGGGCTCGGCGGGGGAGCGCTGCTCGTGGCACTGCTCGGGATGTACTGGGACATCTCGTTCCACATCGACGACGGCCGGGATCCGGGGCCGCTCGCCAATCCCGCCCACTACCTGATCCTCGTCGGGCTCTATGGCATCTTCACGGCCGGCGTGCTGGCGATGGCGCTGCCGCGCGCGGGCGAGCGCCCCGGGCCGGCCGCGGTGCGGCTCACCGGCGACTGGTACGCGCCCGTCGGCGGCCTGCTGATGGCCGCCTGCGGCGCCTACGCGCTGATCGGCTTCCCGCTCGACGACGTCTGGCACCGCCTCTTCGGCCAGGACGTGACGCTGTGGGGCCCGACCCACCTGATGCTGATCGGGGGCGCAGGCATGACGCTGATCGGGCAGGCCGTGCTGCTGGCCGAGGGCGTCGCCGCCCGCAACGCGGCCGGCCGCGCCTCGGTGCGCGGTCCCGGCGCGATCGTGACCGTCCGCCGCGTCGCCCTCATGGGCGGCCTGCTCATCGGTCTCTCGACCTTCCAGGGCGAGTTCGACTTCGGCGTGCCGCAGTTCCGGATGGTCCTGCACCCGCTGCTGATCGCCGTCGCCGCCGGCGTCGCACTGGTCGGCGGCCGGCTGTGGGCCGGTCCCGGCGGCGCGCTCGGCACGGCAGGCTTCTTCCTCGTCGTGCGCGGCATCGTGTCGCTGATCGTCGGCGGCGTGTTCGGCAAGACCATGCCCGCGCTGGCCCTGTACGTCGGCGAGGCGATCTGCGTCGAGGCCGCCGCGCTGGCGCTGGTCCGCCGGCCGCTGGCGTTCGGCACCGTCGCCGGCGCGCTGATCGGCACCGTCGGCATGGCCTCGGAGTGGGCCTGGTCGTCGGCCGTGATGCGACTGCCGTGGACCTCCGACATCCTCCCGGAGTCCGTCGTGCTCGCCGTCGTCGGCGGCGTGGCGGGCGGCCTGCTCGGCGCGCTGCTCGCGCTCGGGCTACGCGGCCGCCTGCCCGCGCGCGGGCTCACGCGGGCGACGGTCGCGCTGTGCGGGCTGGCCATCGCCGCCTGCCTCGTGGACGGGCTGATCACGACGCCCGGCCCGAGCGGTGCGTCGGCGAGCATCCGGCTCGACGGGTCCGGCCAGGCGGTCGTGCGCCTGCGCCCGGCCGGGCTCGCGGACGGCGCGAGCTGGCTGACCGTGACGGCGTGGCAGGGAGGCGGGCTGCACGTCGACCGCCTGCGCAAGGTCGGCCCGGACACCTGGCGGACCAACGAGCCGATCCCGATCACCGGCGACTGGAAGGCGATGGTGCGGTTGCAGCAGGGTCGCCAGATCCTCTCCGCTCCGGTCTACCTGCCGGCGGATCCGGCGATCCCCGTGCCTGGGGTGGCGGCGCGCGCCTCCGCGACGCGGCCGTTCCTCGCCGACCATCGCGTGCTCCAGCGCGAGCGAAAGCCGGACGTCCCGGCCTGGCTCTGGGGCACCGCGGGCCTCGTCGTGCTGCTGCTGTCGGTGGCGTTCCTGACGGCGCTGGCGATCGGCGTCGGCCGCGTCGGCCGCGCGATCGCGGGCGAGCCTCCGGCGTCGGCGCCGACCGCTCCGTCCTCAGAGTCCCGGCGCTTCGTCCGGGACGGGACGGGCGACCCGGCGCCGGCGACGTAGGCGGGCCACGCGGGACGCACAAGAACATGCCCGTTGGGGGCGAGAACGTCCGGGGCGGGACCTACCGTCCTCAGACCCCATGCCCCCGCGATCCACCTCCGTCTTCGTCTGCTCGGCCTGCGCCCACGAGTCCGCCAAGTGGCACGGCCAGTGCCCGGGCTGCAACGCCTGGAACACGCTCGCCGAGGAGACCCGCGCGCCGATCGCGGCGCGCGGCGTCGGCGGTGCGCGCGGCGGCGGGCCGGGCGGCAGAGCAGCCGCGGCCAAGCCCGTCGCGCTCGCCGACGTCGTCGCGCCGCAGATCCCACGCCTGCAGACGCACATCGGCGAGCTCGACCGGATCCTCGGCGGCGGCATCGTGCCCGGTTCGATCGTGCTCATCGGCGGCTCGCCGGGCATCGGCAAGTCGACGCTGACCTCGATGGTGCTCGGCAACCTCCAGGGCAGCGGCCGGCGGACCCTGTACGTCTCGGGCGAGGAGTCGGCGGCCCAGATCCGGTTGCGCGCCGAGCGGCTGCCGGGCGCCGCGCTGCAGGTCCCGGTGCTCGCGGAGACCGACCTCGACACCGTGCTCGCGACGATGGACGCCGAGCGCCCGGAGGTCTGCGTCGTCGACTCCGTGCAGACCCTGCACGCCGCCGACCTCACCGGCGCCGCAGGCTCGGTCGGGCAGGTGCGCGAGATCGCCGATCGCATCACCCGGCTGGCGAAGGCCCGCGGCATCGCGATCCTGCTGGTCGGCCACGTCACCAAGGAGGGCGCGCTCGCCGGCCCACGCGTGCTCGAGCACCTCGTCGACTGCGTGCTGCAGTTCGAGGGCGAGCGCGAGCGGACCTACCGGACACTGCGCGCGCTCAAGAACCGCTTCGGGTCGACGAACGACGTCGGCGTGTTCGAGATGCGCCAGGGCGGGCTGGTCGAGGTCGCCGACGCCTCGGCGCGCTTCGTCGGCGAGGCGACCCGCGCGGCCGGCAGCGTCGTGCTCGCGGCGATGGAGGGCTCGCGGCCGCTGCTCGTCGAGGTGCAGGCGCTCGTATCGCCCTCCGAGCTCGTCCCGCCCCGGCGGATCGCCAACGGGATCGACCGCAACCGGCTGGCGCTCGTGCTGGCCGTGCTCAGCCGCCATGGCGGCGTCGGGGTCGGCAGCGCCGACGTCTTCGTCAACGTCGCCGGCGGCGTGCGGGTCGACGAGCCCGGGGCGGACCTCGCGGTCGCGCTCGCGGTCGCCAGCGCCGCGCGTGGGGCCCCGCTCGGCGGCGAGGATGCGCCGGGGCCGGTGGCGTGCTTCGGCGAGGTCGGCCTCACCGGGGAGCTGCGCACCGTCGCGCACCCGGACCGGCGCCTGGCCGAGGCGGCGAAGTTCGGCCTGAAGCCGGTCATCGGCCCGCGCGAGAGCGGCGACGGCGCGACCGAGGTCGCCCTGCTGCGCCACGCCCTGCGGGCCGTGCTGCCGCGTGGCGGCGCGGGCGAGGGCCGCGAGGGTCGACCACGCCCGCGCGCGGCCGCCTGAGGCCCGGCTCCGTCAGCGCCCGAGCAGCGCTCGCGCGGTCATCGCCACCGGTGCCTCGCGTCGCGCCATCGGTCCGAGCGTGACGGCAGCCGTGAGAGGGGACAAGTGGACTCCAGGAGGGCGTATCGGCGCGGGGCGGCGGCAGCATGACAGCCGACCGATCCGGAATCCAGAGGGGCGAGGCGAGAGGGCGCAAACCCTCATCACAAGCGGTTTAGCGATGGTTTAGCCAAATGCTAAACTCACTGGGTGATGACGTCGCGATCAGGGGATGAGCTCAATGAGCTCGAAGCGCGTCAGGAGCCCCGCCTGGTCAAGGCGCTCGAGATGGTCGCGCCCGGCACGGCGGTGCGCGAGGGCATCGACAACATCGTGCACGCCCGCACCGGCGGCCTGATCGTCATCGGCGATCCCGACGAGCTGTCTTTCCTCTTCTCCGGCGGGATCAAGCTCGACATCGACTACTCCGCGTCGATCCTCTACCAGCTCGCGAAGATGGACGGCGCGATCGCGCTGAACGGCAACGCGACGAAGATCGCCTGGAGCAACGTCCAGCTGATGCCGGACCCGACGATCCTCTCCAGCGAGTCGGGCACCCGCCACCGCACCGCCGAGCGCGTCTCCAAGCAGACGGACGCGCTCGTGGTCGCCGTGTCCCAGCGCCGCGACGTCGTGTCGCTCTACATCGACGGCACCAAGTACATCCTCGAGGACATCCCGGCCGTCCTCGCCAAGGCCAACCAGGCGCTCGCGACGCTCGACAAGTACCGCTCGCGCCTCGACCAGGTCTCCACGCGCCTGACCGCGCTCGAGTTCGAGGGCGGCGTCACGCTGCACGACGTCCTCACGGTCCTCCAGCGCTCCGAGCTCGTGACGCGCATGGCCGTCGAGATCGAGCGCTACATCGTCGAGCTCGGCTCGGAGGGCCGGCTCATCGAGATGCAGCTCGAGGAGACGATGGTCGGCGTGGCCGGCGACAAGGCCGCGCTGCTGCACGACTACCTCGCCGACCCCGTCGACGACGCCTTCGCCTCCGCGCTCGACGGCATCGCGCGGCTCCCGCACCAGGATCTGCTCGACTTCGGCCGCCTCGCCGAGATCCTCGGCTACGACCGCAAGGTCAACACACTCGACTTCCCCGTCTCGCCCCGCGGCTTCCGCATCCTCGGCCGCATCCCACGCCTTCCGAGGCTCGTGGTGCAGAACATCGTTCGCGAGTTCCGCGGGCTTGACGAGATCCTCGCCGCCACCGATCCGGAGTTGGAGTCGGTGGAGGGCGTGGGGGAGATCCGTGCGAAGGACATCCGCGAGGGCCTTCGCCGGTTGCAGGAGATCAACCTCGTGGATCGCTACTTGCAGACCTGAACCAAACCGCAGCACGGGACCGGTGGTCCGGCACCCGGACGCACCCTGATAGGAGGACACCATCCCCGAGACAGCCACCGAGCAGATCGAGGACCTCGACCTCACGCGCGAGGCCGAGTGCATCGACTTCGAGATCGGCGACAACGTCGTCTATCCGCACCATGGAGCCGGCAAGGTCATCAAGAAGGAGGACAAGGAGATCCTCGGCGAGGTGCGGCAGTACCTCACGATCAAGATCCTCCACAACGACATGACCGTGATGGTCCCGTGCGCGAACGCCGGCAAGGCGGGCCTGCGCCGGGTCATCGACGAGGACACCGTCAAGAAGGTCCTCGCGGTGCTCACCGCCGACGTGTCGGAGATGCCCAAGAACTGGAACCGCCGGTTCAAGCACAATCGCGACAAGATCAAGACCGGCGACATCTACGAGCTCGCCGAGGTCGTCCGCAACCTCGCCGTTCGTGAGCAGGACAAGGGCCTGTCCACCGGCGAGAAGCAGATGTACACGCGGGCGAAGAAGATCCTCGCCTCCGAGATGATGTACGCGCTCGACAAGTCAGAGGACGACTCCGAGGCCTACCTCGACGATCTGCTCTCGCGCACCGACGCGCAGCTGCTGGCCTCGGCCGCGGCCATGGCGTCGTCGTCGTCGTCGGACGAGTAGCTTCCGAATCAGATGGCGGTCGCCCTCCTGGTGGCCGCCGGCAGTGGCGAACGCCTTGGCGCCTCACGGCCCAAGGCGTTCGTCATGTTGGCGGGCCGTCCGATGCTCGAATGGTCGCTCGACGCGCTGCGTGCGGCTGGGATCGAGGACGTCGTCGTCGCCCTGCCGGCGGGTGAGCGGGCGCCGGACGGCTGCCTCGGCGTGCAGGGCGGCGTGACGCGCTCCGCCTCGGTCCGCGCCGCGCTCGCCGCCGCGCCGGCCGCGCCCGACGGCGCGGTCGTCGTCCACGACGCCGCGCGCCCGCTGGTCGAGCCCGAGCTGTTCGTGCGCACGATCGAGGCGCTGGGCGAGGCCGATGCCGCGATCGCCGCCGCGCCGGTCACCGACACGATCAAGCAGGCGGGCCCCGATCACCGCGTGACGGCGACGCTCGACCGCTCGACGCTGTGGGCGATCCAGACGCCGCAGGCCTTCCGGCACGCGGCGCTGGAGGCGGCGCTCGACGTCGGCGACGACGTGCTCGCCGCCGCCACCGACGACGCCTGGCTCGTCGAGCGGGCGGGCGGGACCGTGCGGGTCGTAGAGTCCTCGCCGGCCAACCTGAAGGTGACCACCCCGCACGATCTGCAGATCGCCGCGCTGCTGCTGCGAGACCGATGCTGACCGACTACCACGTCCACCTCCGCCCGGACGACGACGGCACGCCTCCCGGGCGCTACTTCACCCCGGCCAACGCCGACCGCTACCGCACGGAGGCGGGGGAGCGCGGGATCGAGGAGCTCGGCGTCGCCGAGCACATCTACCGCTTCTCCCAGGCCCTGGAGGTCTGGGACCACCCGTTCTGGCGCCACTGGGCCGTCGACGACCTCGACGACTACTGCGCCTTCGTGCGCCAGGAGACCGACCTGCGGCTCGGGATCGAGGCCGACTTCGTCCCCGGCCGCGAGGACCGGATGGCGAACCTGCTCGAGTCGCGCGAGTGGGACTACGTCGTCGGCTCGGTGCACTTCGTCTCCGACATGGCCGTCGACCTCGACGACGACTGGGACATCTGGCGCCGCGGCGAGTCGCCCGAGCGCGTCTGGAAGCGCTACTTCGAGTGGGTCGCCGAGGCCGCGCGCACCGGCATGTACGACATCATGGCCCACCCCGACCTGATCAAGGTCCACGGCAGGTCGCGTCCGCGGCCCGAGGGCGACCTGCGCCGCTACTACGAGCCCGCCGTCGAGGCGTTCCTCGACGCCGGCGTGGCCGTCGAGATGTCGACCGCCGGGCTGCGCAAGCCCATCGGCGAGCTGTACCCGAGCCGGCCGTTCCTCGAGCTGCTCGCCGAGGCGGGCTGCCCGATCGCCCTGTCCTCGGACGCCCACGTGCCCGACCAGCTCGGCTTCCGCTACGACGACGCCGTCGCCGCGCTCGCCGAGGTCGGCATCACCGAGCTGGCCGTGTTCGAGCGCCGCGAGCGACGGATGGAGCCGATCGGGTGAGCGTGCGGACCGGCATCGGCATCGACTCGCACCGGCTCGAGGACGGCCGCCGGCTGCTGCTCGGCGGCGTCGAGATCCCCTACGAGCGCGGCCTCGCCGGGCACTCCGACGCGGACGTGCTCGTCCACGCGATCGTCGACGCGCTGCTCGGCGCGGCCGGGATGGGCGACATCGGCGAGCTCTACCCCGACACCGATGCCGCCTTCGCGGACGCCGACTCGATGGAGCTGCTGCGCGACGTCGTCGAGCGGGTGCGGGGCGCGGGCTGGGCGATCGACCACGTCGACGCCACCGTGATGGCCGAGGCGCCGAAACTCTCCCCGCACAAGGACGCGATGCGCGCCGCGCTCGGCGCGGTGCTCGGGTCGGTCAACCTCAAGGCGACCACCGGCGAGCGGATGGGCTTCGTCGGCCGCGGCGAGGGGATCGCCGCGCTGGCCGTCGCCACGCTGTCAGGCTAGGCCCATCGTGCGTCAGATCCGCCTCCACGACACGATGTCGCGCTCGCTGCGCGAGCTCGAGCCGCGCGACCCCGGCAAAGTCGGCATCTACTGGTGCGGACCGACGGTCTACGACCGCGTCCACGTCGGCAACGGGCGGCCGTTCGTCGTCTACGCGCAGCTCAAGCGCTTCCTCGAGCACGAGGGCTACGACGTCACGCTGGTGTCGAACATCACCGACATCAACGACAAGATCTACGTCGCCGCCAACGCGTCCGGCCGCGGCTCGGAGGAGCTGGCCGGGGAGATGACCGCGCACTACATCGCCGACACCGACCGGCTCGGTCTCGGCCGGCCGGACGCCGAGCCGCTGGCCTCGGGCACGATCGGGCCGATCATCGACCTGATCGCGGTGCTCGTCGACTCCGGCCACGCCTACCAGGCCGACGGCGACGTCTACTTCCGCGTGCGCAGCCAGCCCGACTACGGCCGGCTCTCGCATCGCGACCCCGACCAGATGGACCAGGGCGAGGGCGTCGAGGGGGCCAGCCGCAAGGAAGACCCGCTCGACTTCGCGCTCTGGAAGGGCGCCAAGGCCGACGAGGACACCGCATGGAACTCGCCCTGGGGGCCGGGTCGCCCCGGCTGGCACATCGAGTGCTCGGCGATGGCCGAGGAGGCGCTCGGCGTCGGCTTCGACATCCACGGCGGTGGCAACGACCTCGTCTTCCCGCACCACGAGAACGAGGTCGCGCAGACCGAGGCGGCGCGTGGCGAGCCGCTCGCGCACATCTGGATGCACAACGGCATGCTGCAGATCGGCGGCGACGAGAAGATGTCGAAGTCGCTCGGCAACGTGCGCTCGCTCGCCGACGTCCTCGACCGCGTCGAGCCCGAGGTCTTCCTGCTCTACCTCAGCTCGGGCCATTACCGCCAGCCGATCGCCTTCAGCGGCGAGCGGCTCGAGCAGGCCGAGGGCGGGGTGCGGCGCATCCGCGAGGCCGCCCGGCGGCTGATCGCCGGCGAGCAGTCGCCGCCCGAGCTCGCCGCCTACAGGGAGGCGTTCTTCGACGCCCTCGCCGACGACTTCAACACCGCCCGCGCGCTCGCCGCCCTGTTCAACTGGATCTCCGAGGCCAACAAGCTCGAGGATGCGGCGGGCGATCAGGACCTGCGCGAGATGCTCGAGGTGCTCGGGATCGAGAGCCTGCTCGCCCGCGCGGAGAGCGCGCCACCGGAGGCGATCGAGCTGGCCGACCGCCGCGCCGCGGCCCGCGACGCGCGCGACTGGGCAGAGGCCGACCGGCTGCGCGACGAGCTGCGCTCGCTCGGCTGGGAGGTGCGCGATGGCCCGCAGGGGCCGGAGCTCGTCGCCGCGGGCTGAGCCGCGCAAGCGCCGCGAGCCGCCTGAGGGCCAGGTCGTCTACGGGCGCAACGCCGTACGCGAGGCGCTGCGCGGGCGCCGGCGCGTGCACCGCGTCTTCGCCACCAAGGCCGCCGCGCGGGAGGACTGGAAGGGGGCGCCGGTCGTCATCGAGGACGGCGCCGCGATCGAGCGCCGCTGCGGCTCCGACGGCCACCAGGGCGTCTGCGCCGAGGTCGACCCCTACCCGTACGCGGACGCCGCCGAGCTGCTCGCCGTCCCCGACGCGCTGATCGTCGCCCTCGACGAGGTGACCGACCCCCAGAACCTGGGCGCGATCTGCCGCACGGCCGAGTCGGTGGGGGCGACCGGCGTCGTCGTCCCCGAGCATCGCTCCGCCCTCGTCACCCCGGCGGTCTGCAAGGCCTCGGCCGGAGCGGTCGAGCACCTGCGCGTCGCCATCGTGCGCAACCTCGCCGACTTCCTCGGCGAGGCGAAGGCCACCGACGCCTGGTGCTACGGCGCAGCGGCCGGCGCGCGCACGCGCTACGACCAGCCGGACTGGCGCGGGCGGGCCGTGCTGGTGCTCGGGGCGGAGGGCAAGGGCCTGCGCCCGCGGGTCGCCGACGCCTGCGACGACCTCATCTCGCTGCCGATGCGCGGACGCATCGAATCGCTCAACGTGAGCGCCACCGCGGCCGCCGTCCTGTACGAGATCTTGCAGCAGCGACTTGACACGTCCACATAACCGTGCCAGGCTCACGCCTGTAACGTTGAGCTTGAGGGTTAAGCGATGAACCTCTAGCTCTCCATAAACGGCGCCGGGGGAGGTGTGCGCCACGAAACAGAGGCCCAGATGGGCCTCCGGAAGGACGTTCTCGTGGCCAGACTCTCTCCCACCAAGGCTCAGGCTCAACTGCAGGTCGATGATGGGTATCTCATCGCCCTGGCGAAGCAAGGGAGCCCCGACGCCTACGATCGCCTGGTCCGGCGCTATTACTCCTTCGTCCGGTTGAAGGCGTCGTCGTACTTCCTGATCGGCGGCGACAGCGAGGATCTCATCCAGGAGGGCCTGGTCGGCCTCTACAAGGCGATCCGCGACTTCCGCACCGATCGCGAGTCGTCGTTCCGCAACTTCGCGGAGCTGTGCATCACACGGCAGATCATCACCGCGGTGAAGACGGCGACCCGCAACAAGCACACGCCGCTCAACGGCTACGTCTCGTTCTCGTCCACGCCGGCGGGGTCCTCCGACTCCGAGCCCACGCTCGACGAGATGCTCCCGGGCTCGACCGTCCACGACCCGGGCAACCAGGTGATCTCCTCCGAGGAGCTGCGCTCGCTCGTCGGCTGCCTGTCGACGGTGCTCTCCGAGCTCGAATCGCGCGTGCTGTCGCTCTACCTGGACGGCTACTCCTACACCGCGGTCGGTGAGAAGCTCGGCTGCGACTGCAAGACGGTCGACAACGCGCTGCAGCGCGTCAAGCGCAAGGTCGGCGCCCATCTGCGCGGCCGCGAGGTCGCGCTTTAGCCCTGCTTTCACCGACTTCGTAGGCTTCTCACGCAGTGCCCACCTGGCTCATCATCGTCCTCGTCGTCCTGCTGGTCCTCGCCGTCGGCGGAACCATCGCCCGGCGCGCGCAGCTCGCGCGCAGCCGGTCCGCCTTCGACGCATCGCTCGAGCGCGTCAACCACGACCTGGCGGCCGCCTCCGCCTCCGACCGCGGCTGGGATCGCGCCACCCTCGAAGCCGCCGCGCGCCGCATCTTCGCGCAGGAGCGCGGCGCCGAGCCCGACTCGCTGACGCTGGTCGAGGTCCTCGACCGCCCGGGGACCGACGACGACCGCGCGGTGTTCCGCGCCGAGCACGCCGGCGCCGCCCACGCGCTCACGCTCGGCCGCCGCGACGGCGAGTGGGTACACGAGTCGCTCGCGTCGGAGTGAGCGCCGGACCTACGCCGCGCGCGGGCGGCGGTGCTCGACCTCGTCGAGCAGCTGCAGCGCCGGCTCGATGCGGTCGCAGACGCGCAGCGCGGTGACGTCCACCGGCGCGATGTAGCCGTCGGCGAGCATCGTGTCCCGCAGCCAGTCGACCAGCCCGCTCCAGTAGCCCGAGTCCATCAGGACGATCGGGAACATGCGGATCTTCTGCGTCTGGCGCAGGGTCGCGGCCTCGAAGAGCTCGTCGAGCGTCCCGAAGCCGCCCGGGTAGACGACGAAGGCGCTCGCGTAGCGGACGAACATGACCTTGCGCGTGAAGAAGTAGTGGAAGGCGAGCGGCAGGTCGACGTACTCGTTCATGCCCTGCTCGTGGGGCAGCTCGATGCCGAGCCCGACCGACGGGACGCCGGCGTCGCGCGCTCCCCGGTTGGCCGCCTCCATGATCCCGGGGCCGCCCCCGGTGATGATCGCGAAGCCCTCCTCGCCGAGCACCCGCGCCGTCTCGCGCGCGGCGGCGTAGCGCGGGTGATCGCGTGGCGTGCGGGCCGAGCCGAAGATCGAGACGGCCTTGCCGACGTGCGCCAGTGCGTCGAAGCCGGAGCGCAGCTCGTCCTCGATCCGCCGCAGCCGCTGCGCGTCGGTGAGGCGCGTGCGGATCGCCGAGGTCTCGGCCTCGAGCAGCTCCTCGTCGGCGGTATCTGCCTCGCGGGGGTGCGGATCGGGAATTGCCGTCACTCCGACAGGGTAGGCCGCGGGGCCGGCTCGGGCGCGGGCGCGACGCGCAGGACGACGATCGCGCGGTCGTCGCGGCGCGGCCGGCCGCCCTCGTGGGCGTCGACGGCGGCGTCCACGGCGGCCGCCGCGGCCTCCGCGCTGCCGCCCGCGGCCGCGCCGACCGCGGCGACCACGCGATCCTCCCCGAAGCGCTGCCCGTCGATGCCGCGCGCGTCCTCGACCCCGTCGGTGCGCAGCACGAGCAGATCGCCCGGGCGCAGCTCGAGCTCGACCTCCTCGAGCTCCGGATCCGGCTCCACGCCGAGCAGGGTCCCGCGCACCACGACCTCCTCGGCCGCGCCCACGCCGGCGCGCACGAGCAGCGGATACGGATGGCCGCCCGACGCCAGGCGGATCGCGAAGCCGTCGCCGCGGCGCTCGAGCGTCCCGCAGCCGACGGTGACGAAGGCGGCCTCGGCCGACTGCCGCCGCAGCGCCTCGTTGAGGAAGGCGAGCATCGCCTGCGGACTCGCCTCGCGGGTGGCGATCGCCCGCAGCGTGTGGCGCGCGAGGCCGGTCAGCGCCGCGGCGGCGCTCCCCTTCCCTGAGACGTCGCCGACGGCCACGACCCAGCGCTCCGGTCCGATCGCGAAGAAGTCGTAGAAGTCCCCGCCGACCTCGCCGCCGTCGGCGATCGAGTGGTAGCGGACGGCGACCTCCAGCCCGGGCGCCTCGTCCAGCCGCTCGGGCAGCAGCCCGGCCTGCAGCGTCCGCGCGACGTAGGCGCGCTCCTCGTAGAGCCGCGCGCGGTCGAGCGCCGCCGCGGCGAGATCCGCGAGCGCGAGCAGGAAGCCGCGCTCGTCCGTGTCGAGCACGCGGGGCGCCGCGAAGGACAACGCGATCGCGCCGAGAACCCGATCGGCGGCGATCAACGGCACGACGGCGAGCGCCTGGAAGCGCTGGATCGTCGAGGCCAGCGTCGGCCACTGCGCCCAGTCCTCGCGCCGCTCGAGCCAGATTGGCGTGGGGCGGATCAGCGCGGTGCTCAGCGGGTCGCGCCCGTCGATCGCGAAGCGCCGCCAATGGTTCGCCGCCTCGGGCTCGTAGCCGTGGTCGTGGACGAGGACGACCTCGCCGTCGTCGACCAGCCCGAGCGAGCCGCCGTCCGCGCCGAGCGCGCTCATCGCCTGGGCGACCGTCGCCTGGCCGACGTCGGCGGGGGAGAGCGCGGCGGTGAGCGCCGCCGTCGCCCGCTGCAGCAGGGTGAGACGCTCGACGGTGACCTCCGCCTGGCGGCGGCCCTCGACCAGGCGCGTGACGTCGATCGCGTGGACCATCGCCCCGACGACCTCGCCGTCCGCCGCGCGCAGCGGGACGTAGGCGAAGTCGAAGAACAGCGTGCGCCGGCGACCGGTGTCCGGGTCGGCGGCCACGCCGCTCCACTCCTGGCCCGTGATCGCGTCGCCCGTCTCGTAGACCCGGCGCAGCGCGTCGACGACCCCGCGGTTCTCCGGCTCGGCGAAGACCTCCGCCACCGGCCGGCCGAGCAGCTCCCGGTCGCCCGCGAGTGCGGCGTAGAGCGGGTTGGCGTAGCGGACGACGAGATCCGGCCCGGTGAAGATGCCGATCGTCGCGGGCAGCTGGTCGAGCACGTCCGCGCCGAGCAGAGTGGCCCCATCTGGCTCGTCGCTCATGCGCCCGGGAGCCTACGGCTGCCCGGCGGCTGGTGCCACCGTCAGGCGGGAGCGGCGGGCGACCCCGAGGTCTCCTGCGCCGGCAGCGGCGCGGCCGCCTCCGTGCGTGTGAAGCGCTCGGACGCCGGCCGCGGGGTCATCAAGGTCATGCAGCGTGGGCACTCATCGCCGCGCAGGTAGTAGGCCAGCGCGGGAACGGTCAACCGGCATTCGGGGCATTGGAGGTAGGACATGACGCGCACTACCCAACGGTTGAAATCGATCAAACCGTCCGCGCGGGGCCACGTCGGCGGTCGGACGTGGGGCTGCTGGTTTTCAGCGATCGGTGCCGAAGATACGGTCGCCCGCGTCGCCCAGGCCGGGGCGGATGTAGCCGTTGCCGTCGAGGCAGCGGTCGACCGCGGCGGTGACGATGTCGACCTCGGGATGGGTCTCGCGCAACGCGGCGACGCCCTCGGGCGCCGCGACCAGGCAGGTGAAGTGGATGCGCCGGGCGCCGGCGCGCTTGAGGCGCGCGATCGCCTGCGTCGCGCTGCCGCCGGTCGCGAGCATCGGGTCGACGACGAACACCTCCGCGTCCGCGACGCCGGACGGGATGTTCTCGTAGTAGCCGACCGGGCGCAGCGCCTCCTCGTCGCGGTACATGCCGAGATGGCCGACGCGTGCGTCGGGCACGAGGCGCAGGAAGCCGTCGACGAGCCCGAGCCCCGCCCGCAGGATCGCGACGATCACGATCTCGTCCGCCAGCGAGACGCCCGCGGCCGTCTCGAGCGGCGTCGCGACGTCGTGCTCGTTCGTCCGCAGCGAGCGCATCGCCTCGTAGGCGAGGATCATCGCCGCGTCGTCGAGCGTCTCGCGGAACCCGCCGTGCGGCGTGTCGCGATCGCGCAGGATCGTCAGCAGGCGGCGCAGCAGGACGTGGTCGACGACCGTGACCCCATCGGGCAGGCTCATGGCGGCGCAAGCTACTAGATGACCGAGTCCGCGAGTTCGCGCTCGCGGGGACGCATCCGGGCGGGTCTGGACGCCACCCGGACACGCCCCCACGAGCACGCCGCCGCGGAATCGATCATCTAGGGTCGGGGCGGTGTCCGCCCCCAGCCGCAACGTGGAGGTCAAGGCGCTCGACCCGGACCCGGAGCGCTCGCTGGCCATCTGCCGCGAGCTCGGCGCCGACGATCGGGGCGTCCTCGTGCAGCGCGACACCTACTTCCGCGTCCCGTCGGGCCGGCTCAAGCTGCGCGAGGAGCGCGACGCGGGCGCGACGCTCGTGCAGTACGAGCGCCCGGACGCCGCCGAGGCGCGCGTCAGCCGCTACCGGCTCGTCGCCGTCGATGACGCCGAGGGACTGCGCGAGGCGCTCGACGCGTCGCTCGGCACGCTGGTGATCGTCGAGAAGGAGCGCCACCTGCTGCTGTTCAAGGCCGTACGCATCCACCTCGATCAGGTCGACGGCCTCGGCAGCTTCGTCGAGCTGGAAGGCGTCGCCGAGCCGGGCTCCGACCTCGACGCCGAGCGACAGCAGGTCGACGCCCTCGCCGAGGCGCTCGGCATCGTGCCGGAGCGGATCGTCGCCGAGTCCTACTCGGACCGCCTGCTCGGCGCCGACGCGCTGATCGACGCCGCGCGTGCGGTGATGGCCCACGCCTACGCGCCCTACTCGCGCTACGCCGTCGGCGCCGCGCTGCGCGCGCAGGACGGCTCGATCCACGTGGGCGCCAACGTCGAGAACGCCGCGTATCCGCAGGGCCAGTGCGCGGAGACCTCGGCGCTCGGCGCGCTCGTCGCCGCAGGACACACGCGCGTCGTCGAGGCGGCGGTGATCGCGGGCTCCGAGGAGATCTGCGTGCCGTGCGGCGGCTGCCGCCAGCGGCTGCGCGAGTTCATGCCGCCCGACGCGACGGTTCACCTGCTCGGCTCCGCCGGGGCGCGCGAGGACGCGCCGCTCGAGGCGCTGCTGCCGCGATCGTTCGGCCCGGAGTTCCTCGGATGAACGACGGCAAGGCGGCTGCGGCGGTGATCGCTGAGCGTGGCCGTGCGCCGCGACTGGGGATCGTGCTCGGCTCGGGGCTCGGCGGGATCGCCGACGCGCTCCAGGACGCCGTCGCGATCCCCTATGGCGCCCTACCGGGGTTCCCGGAGCCCGGCGTCGCCGGCCACGGCGGCCGGCTGGTGCTCGGCACGCTCGACGGGCTGCCGGTCGCCTGCCTGCAGGGCCGCCGCCACGTCTACGAGGGCGGGGACGCCCCCGCGGCCGGGATGGCGGCGCCCGTGCGCGCGCTGCGCGTGGCCGGGGCCGAGGCGCTCCTCGTCACCAACGCGGCCGGATCACTGCGCCCCGAGAACGGGCCGGGCTCGCTGATGGCGATCGCCGACCACATCAACATGCTCGGCGCGAACCCGCTGACCGGCCCCAACGACGACGCGATCGGGCCGCGCTTCCCGTCGCTCGCCGACGCGTACGACCCGGAGCTGCGCGCCCGGCTCCAGGCCGCCGCGGGACGTGAGGGGATCGCGCTGCCCGAGGGCGTCTACCTCGCCACCGCCGGGCCGAGCTTCGAGACGCCGGCCGAGATCCGGGCCTTCCGCACGCTCGGCGCCGACGCCGTCGGCATGTCGACCGTGCCCGAGGTGATCCTCGCCCGCCACTGCGGCCTGCGGGTCGCCGCCGTGTCGGCCATCACCAACCTGGCGGAGGGGATGGGCGGCGAGCCGCTCTCGCACGAGCAGACCCTGCGCTTCGCGGCGGTCGCGGCCGAGGACCTGACCCGCCTGATCGGCGCCTTCTGCGCGGAGCTCGCGTGAGCGCCGCGGTCGCGTTGCTGGACCTCACCGGCCTCGAGGAGGACGCGGGCGAGGCGCGCGTCGCGGCCCTGTGCGCGCAGGCGCGCACGGGACCGGTCGCCGCGGTCTGCATCGCGCCGCGGTTCGTCGGGCAGGCCGCCGCTGCCCTGGCCGGCTCGCCGGTGCGGGTCGCCACCGTGGCGAACTTCCCCGCCGGGCTCGACGATCCGCGCGGCGCGCGCGCCGAGGCCGAGCGCGCGGTCGCGGAGGGCGCACAGGAGGTCGACGTCGTCTTCCCGTA
Organism: Solirubrobacteraceae bacterium; assembly: GCA_036269915.1. Classification (GTDB taxonomy): domain Bacteria; phylum Actinomycetota; class Thermoleophilia; order Solirubrobacterales; family Solirubrobacteraceae; genus DATBDM01. Next base: position 34,748 of record DATBDM010000119.1, read on the forward strand.
CCTGGCCTTCGCCGCGGGCGATCGGGTCGCGGCGCTCGCGGTCGTCGTCGAGACGCGGGCCGCGACACGGGGCGCGACGCTCAAGGTCACCCTCGAGGCGCAGCGGCTCGAGACCGAGCGGCTGATCCGCACGGCCGCGACCGCGGCGCTTGACGCGGGCGCGGACTTCGTCTGCACCGCGACCGGCAAGCTCTCGACGGGCGCGTCGCCGGCCGCCGCGCGGGTGATGCTGGAGGCGGTCCGCGACCATGGCCGCGGCGGCTTCAAGGCGGGCGCCGTGCGCGACGCCCGCGAGGCGGCCGCCTACCTGGCGCTCGCCGACGAGGTCGTGGGCGCCGGCTGGACCGCGCCCGACACGTTCCGCCTCGGCGTCGGGAGCGAGGCCGCGACGGAGATCGGGTCCTAGGCGTGCTGCCCGCGGAGGTCATCCGCCGCAAGCGCGACGGCGAGGCGCTGTCGGCCGAGGAGATCGGCTTCCTCGTGCGCGGGATCACCGACGGTGGGCTCTCGGACGCGCAGGTCGGCGCCATGGCGATGGCGTTCTTCCTGCGCGGGCTCTCCGGCGAGGAGCGCGTCGCGCTGACCGAGGCGATGACGCGGTCGGGCACCGTGCTCGAGTGGGATCTCGACCGGCCCGTACTCGACAAGCACTCCACCGGGGGAGTGGGCGACAAGGTCTCGCTGATGCTCGCGCCGATCGTCGCGGCCTGCGGCGGGGCGGTGCCGATGATCTCCGGCCGCGGGCTCGGGCACACCGGCGGGACGCTCGACAAGCTCGACTCCGTGCCGGGCTACGAGACGACGCCGTCGCTCGACGTCCTGCGCCGGGTCGTCGCGGCGGAGGGCTGCGCGATCGTCGGCCAGACCGCCGACCTCGCGCCCGCCGACCGGCGCCTCTACGGCGTCCGCGACGCGACGGGCACGGTCGAGTCGATCCCGCTGATCGTCGCCTCGATCCTCTCCAAGAAGCTCGCCGCGGGCCTCGATGGGCTGGTGATGGACGTCAAGCACGGCTCCGGGGCGTTCATGGCGACGCGTTCCGAGGCGTCAGCCCTGGCCGACGCGCTCGTCGAGGTCGCGGGCGGCGCCGGGCTGCCGACCGTGGCGCTGCTGACCGACATGAACGAGGTGCTCGGGACGACCGCCGGCAACGCGCTTGAGGTGCGCGAGGCGATCGACTACCTCGAGGGCGCGGCGCGGGATCCGCGGCTGCACGAGGTGACGCTCGCGCTGGCGGGAGCGCTGCTGGCCCAGGGCGGGCTGGCCGACGACGCCGCGGCCGGGCGGGAGGCGGCCTCGCGCGCGCTCGACTCGGGCGCGGCCGCGGAGCGCTGGGCGGCGATGATCCGCGCGCTCGGGGGACCGTCCGACGACGTCCGGGCGTCGCTGGCGGTCGCGCCGGTGGTGCGCCCGGTGTTCGCGTCGCGCGCGGGCGTCGTGACGGCGGTCGACTGCCGCGCGATCGGCCTCGTCGTCACCGGTCTCGGCGGCAACCGCCGCCGAGAGGACGACGCCGTCGACCCGGCCGTGGGCCTGTCGGAGATCGCCCCGGTCGGCGCGCCGGTGGACACGAGCGACGGCTTCCTGGCGGTCGTGCACGCGCGGACGGAGTCGGCATGGGAGGAGGGGGCGCGCGCGCTGCGGGCCGCGGTGACGGTGGGGGAGGAGGCGCCGCCGGCGCGGCCGGTCGTGGGGTAGGGCGGCGGCGGGTCGAGGATCAACCCCGCATCGGGGAGCTCCGGTGCGGGGGCGGAGGCTCGGATTTCGTTGCCCCGCCCGCAGGCGAACCTCGTCGTGCGACGTTGTCCCGCCCCTCCCGCCAGAGTCCTGCTCGATGCGGGGGTTGCCGTTCGCCCGCACAGCCGCCGCCGGAATCGCGCCTCCCATAACCTCCCCGCCCGTGATCCCCAAGGCCGAGCTGCACGTCCACCTCGAGGGCACGGCGCCGCCCGCGCTGATCCGGCGGCTCGCGCAACGTCACGGCACCACCGTCCCCGACGGCGTCTTCGCGGACGAGCACACCTTCCGCTGGGACGGGTTCCTGGACTTCCTGCGCACCTACGACCTCGCCGCGAGCGTGATCCGCACCGGAGAGGACTACCGCGACGTGACCTACGAGTACCTCGCGTCGTGCGCCGCCGAGGGCGCGATGTACGTCGAGCTGATCGCCTCACCCGACCACGCCGCCGCCGTCGGGCTCACCGACGCCGAGCACTACGGCGGGATCGCGCAGGGCATCGACGACGCGCGCGCCGGCCACGGCATCGAGGCGCGCATCGTCGCGACCGCGATCCGCAACCTCGGCGTCGAGCGCGCGGAGGCCGTCGCGCGCCGCCTGGCCGACGACCGCCATCCCTACGTCGTCGGCTTCAACCTCGCCGGCGACGAGGCGGGCTACCCCCCGCAGCAGTTCGCCGCCGCCTACGAGATCGCCTCGCGCTCGGGGCTGGGCTGCACCGTCCACGCCGGCGAGCACGCCGGCGCCGAATCCGTCCGCGGCGCCCTCGAGCTGCCGATCAGCCGCATCTCCCACGGCGTCCGCGCGATCGAGGATCCGGCGCTCGTCGCCGAGATCGCCGAGCGGGGCGTCGTGCTCGAGGTCTGCCCGACGTCGAACGTCGCCACGAACGTCTACGCGAGCTACGACGACCACCCGCTCGGTGCGCTGCGCGACGCGGGGGTGCGGATCACGCTCGCGTCCGACGACCCGCCCTACTTCGGAGCGACGATCGGAGGCGAGTACGACGTCGCAGCCAGCCACTTCGACCTCGGAGACGAGGATCTGCTCGGCATCACGCGGACCGCGATCGAGGCCGGTTTCGCGGACTTTGCGGCCAAACAGACGCTGCTCGGGCGTCTGGACAACCTCGCTGACCGCCCGAGATCGTAGGCTGGCGGCCGGTTCGTTCTCGCTTCGTCTCGACTGGAGGGACTCCGTAGTGCCAAGACGCATCGTCATTCTGATCGCCGCCCTGTGCCTAGGCCTGGGTGCCGTGGTATCCGGGTGCGGCTCCGACAGCAACTCGTCGAGCGGTGGCTCGGGCTCCTCGGGTTCATCGTCGTCGAGCTCCAGCAACAAGAAGCCGATCAAGGTCGGCCTCGTCACCGACATCGGCGGCCTGCAGGATCGTTCGTTCAACCAGCTGGCCAACGAGGGCATCCAGCGCGCGCAGAAGGACCTCGGCGTCCAGATCCGCGTGCTGACGTCGAAGTCCAACGGCGACTACGTGCCGAACCTCTCGACGCTCGCCCAGCAGAAGTACGACCTCGTGATCGGCGTCGGCTTCCTGATGGCCGACGCGATGGACACGGTCGCCTCGAAGTTCCCGAACACCAAGTTCGCGATCATCGACGTCGACCAGTCGACGCTCAAGCACAAGCCGAAGAACGTCGAGGGCCTGCTCTTCAAGGAGCAGCAGTCCGGATACCTCGCCGGCTACCTCGCCGGCCTCTACACCAAGAGCAAGGGCGGCAAGCAGGTCATCGGCTCCGTCGGCGGCCAGAAGATCCCGCCGGTCGACCACTACATCGCCGGCTACCAGGCGGGCGCGAAGGCGGCCAACCCGAACATCCAGACGCTCAACGCCTACTCGCAGGACTTCGTCGACCAGGCGAAGTGCAAGGAGCTCGCGCTCAACCAGATCCAGCAGGGCTCGCAGGTCGAGTTCCAGGTGGCGGGCCAGTGCGGCCTCGGCGTCATCGACGCCGCC
>DATBDM010000120.1:0-2901 GCA_036269915.1 Solirubrobacteraceae bacterium
GCGCGCTCGGAGCGGCTCGAGTCGGTCGGCCAGCTCGCGGGCGGCATCGCCCACGACTTCAACAACCTGCTGGCGGTGATCGCCAACTACGCGGCGTTCGTCGGCGAGAAGGTCGACGCGGACTCGCAGGCCGCCGAGGACGTCGAGCAGATCCTCGCCGCCTGCCGGCGCGCGGGGGAGCTGACGCAGCGCCTGCTGCTGTTCTCGCGCCGCCGCTCCGGCAACCCCGAGGTGGTCGACCTCGCGCACGCGATCGGCGAGACGGAGCGGTTGCTGCGGCGCACGCTCGGCGAGCAGATCGAGCTGCGGACTCGGGTCGCCGAAGGGCTCGCCCGCGTGGAGGCGGACCGCGGGCAGCTCGAGCAGGTGCTCCTCAACCTCGCGATCAACGCGCGCGACGCGATGCCCGGCGGCGGCGAGCTGGTGATCGAGGCGGGGAACGCGACCGTCGCCGGCGAGCCGATGGTCCGCCTGACCGTGCGCGACACCGGCTGCGGCATGGACCAGGAGATCCTCGACCGCGCCTTCGAGCCGTTCTTCACCACCAAGGAGATCGGCGAGGGCACCGGGCTCGGGCTGGCGACCGTGTACGGCATCGTGCGCGGGGCGCGCGGGCAGATCGAGCTGAGCTCCGCCTCGGGCGCGGGCACCACCGTCACGGTCCACCTGCCGGCCGCGGCGGGCCGTCCCGCGCCGGATGCCGACGAGGACGCGCGGCGCGAGCCGCAGCCGGGGCGCGGCGAGATGGTGTTCGTCGTGGAGGACCAGGCCGCCGTGCGCGAGCTGACGTCGCGGATCCTGCGCGACGGCGGCTACCAGACGCGCGGCGCCACCGACGGCCTCGACGCCCTCGACGCACTCGAGTCGATCGGCGAGATCGACGTGCTGGTGACCGACGTCGTGATGCCCGGGCTCGACGGGCGCGGGCTCGCCGACGAGTTGCGGCGCCGGCGTCCCGGGCTGCCGGTCGTGTTCGTCTCGGGCTACACCGAGGACTACGTCGTCGAGTCCGCGCGCGACGACGGGGCGACCGCGTTCGTCGAGAAGCCGTTCGCCGGCGCGGAGCTCCTGGAGGCGGTGCGGCGGGTGCTCGACGAGGCCGCCGCGGGCTGACCTCCTATCGTGGGCGGCCGCCATGCCGCGCCGCGAAGACCTCCGAAACGTTGCCATCGTCGCCCACGTCGACCACGGGAAGACCACCCTGGTCGACGCGATGCTGTGGCAGTCCGGCGCGTTTCGCGAGAACCAGGACGTCAACGAGCGCGTCATGGACTCGATGGATCTCGAGCGCGAGCGCGGCATCACGATCCTCGCCAAGAACACCGCTGTCCGCTACGGCGACGTCAAGCTGAACATCGTCGACACGCCGGGCCACGCCGACTTCGGCGGCGAGGTCGAGCGCTCGCTGGAGATGGTCGACGGCGTGCTGCTGCTCGTCGACGCGGCCGAGGGGCCCCTGCCGCAGACGCGCTTCGTGCTGCGCAAGGCGCTCGAGCGCCATCTGCCGGTGATCCTCGTCATCAACAAGGTCGACCGGCCGGACGCGCGCATCGCCGAGGTCGTCGACGAGGTGTACTCGCTGTTCATCGACCTCGACGCCGCCGAGGACCAGATCGAGTTCCCGATCGTCTACACGGTCGCCCGCGACGGCCAGGCCTCGCTGGACCCGGACGAGCGCGGCGCCGACCTCAAGCCGCTGATGGACCTGCTCGTCAGCCACATCCCGCCGGTCGAGTACGTGGAGGGGCACCCGCTCCAGGCCCACGTCACCAACCTCGACGCCTCCCCCTACCTCGGGCGCCTCGCGATCTGCCGCGTGCGCAACGGAACGCTGCGCAAGGGCGAGCCGATCACCTGGTGCCGCGCCGACGGGACGCTGGAGCGCGCGAGGATCGCCGAGCTGTTCGTCACGGACGCGCTCGACCGCGTGCCCACCGACGCGGCCGGCCCGGGCGAGATCGCCGCGGTCGCCGGGCTGCCCGGCGTCACCATCGGCGAGACGCTGGCCGACGCCGAGGACCCGCACCCGCTGCCCGTCATCACCGTCGACGAGCCCGCGATCTCGGTCACGATCGGGATCAACAACGCGCCGCTGGCCGGCAAGGACGGCGACAAGGTCACCGCCCGCCAGATCAAGAACCGCCTCGACGCCGAGATCGTCGGCAACGTCTCGATCCGCGTGCTCGACACCGACCGCCCGGACGCCTGGGAGGTCCAGGGCCGCGGCGAGCTGCAGCTCGCGATCCTCGTCGAGCTGATGCGCCGCGAGGGCTTCGAGCTGACCGTCGGCAAGCCCGAGGTCGTCATCCGCGAGATCGACGGCGTGCAGCACGAGCCGGTCGAGAGCCTCACCATCGACGTCCCCGACGACTACGTCGGCGTCGTCACGCAGCTGCTCGCGCTGCGCAAGGGACGGCTGGCGCAGATGGTCAACCACGGCACGGGCTGGGTCCGGATGGACTACCTCGTCCCGGCGCGCGGGCTGATCGGCTTCCGCACCGAGTTCCTCACCGAGACCCGCGGCACCGGCATGCTGCACCATGTCTTCGACGGCTGGGAGCCGTGGGCGGGCGAGATGCGCCTGCGCCCCACCGGCGCGCTGGTCGCCGACCGCCGCGGCGTCACCGCGTCCTTCGCGCTGTTCAACCTGCAGGAGCGGGGCGCGCTCTTCATCGAGCCGGGCGAGGAGGTCTACGAGGGCATGATCGTGGGTGAGAACTCCCGCGCCGACGACCTCGACGTCAACGCCACCAAGGAGAAGCACCTCACCAACGTGCGCTCCTCGACGTCCGACGTGCTGATCCGCCTCGTGCCGCCCCGCCGGCTCTCGCTCGACCAGGCGCTCGAGTTCCTGCGCGAGGACGAGTGCGTCGAGGTCACCCCGCACGCCGTCCGGCTGCG
>DATBDM010000121.1:0-7628 GCA_036269915.1 Solirubrobacteraceae bacterium
CTCCGAAGGCGACGGTCACCGCGACCCGCTCGGGTCGGGTGATGCGCGTCAAGGTGCGCGCGTCCGACGAGCGCACGGGCGTCGCGACCGTCACCGTCCGCTGGCGCGACGGGACGGTCTCGACCTCCACCAAGCGGCGACGCACGTTCAGCCACCGCTTCGCCACGAAGGCTCCGCGCCGCGTCACCGTGATCGTGCGCGACCGCGCCGGCAACCAGGCCGTGCGCAAGCCGAAGGCGTGAGGCTCCGGCTCCGCGAGCGCGTCGTCGAGCTCGGCGCGCGGGGTGGGCGGGTCATGATCATGGGCATCGTCAATGCGACGCCCGACTCGTTCTCGGACGCGGGGGAGCTGCCGGACCTCGAGGCTCGCGTGGCGCGTGGCGCGGCGCCGCTCGAGGCGGGAGCCGATGTGCTCGACGTTGGCGGCGAGTCGGCCCGCGGCGACCGCCCGCCGGTCCCGGCGGAGGTCGAGATCGAGCGCGTCAGCGGCGTGATCGAGCGGCTCGCCGCGCTCGGTGCGACGGTGTCGGTCGACACGCACAAGCCGGCCGTCGCGCGCGCGGCGCTCGCGGCGGGCGCGGTGCTCGTCAACGACGTCTCCGGGCTTCGCGACCCCGCGCTCGCCGACCTGTGCGCCGAGACCGGCGCGGGGCTCGTGGTGATGCATACGCGGGTGGCGCCGAAGGAGACGCTGCTCGACCCGCGCGCCTACGACGACGTCGTCGCCGACGTGGTCGGCTTCCTGCGCGAGCGGATGCGGCTCGCCGTCGCGCGCGGTGTCGAGGAGGAGCAGCTCGTGCTCGACCCCGGGCCGGACTTCGCCAAGACGCCGGCGCAGACGGTGGCCGTGCTGCGGCGGCTCGACGCGATCCACGCGCTCGGGCGCCCGGTGCTGCTCGCCGCCTCGCGCAAGGACTTCGTCGGCGCCATCACGGGCCGCCCGCCGCGCGAGCGGCTGGCGGGCACGCTGGCGGCGATCGGCGAGGGCGTCGACGCGGGCGCGCAGCTGCTGCGGGTGCACGACGTGGGCGCGGTGCGCGACTTCCTCGCGGTGCGCGAGGTGCTGCGCGGAGAGCGTGAGCTGGCGCCGGCGGAGGGCCTCACGCCCGATCGCTATCCGGACGGCCCGCCGCCCGGTCTCGCGCTAGGCTGAGCCCCGAGAAGGTTGCCGGTCGCTGCGCACAACGCGACCGGACGCCCACCGACCACATCCCGAGGAGGAACCCTCAATGTCCGCAGTCCTGGACCGCTCCGCGCTGGAGCAGAGCCCGCTGGCCGACCTGCACGTCATCGCCAACGAGCTCGGCGTCGACGGCTTCCGCCGCCTGCGCAAGGCCGACCTGATCGACCGCATCCTCGCCGGCCAGCCGGTGGGCGACGAGACCGCCGACGAATCGGCGGCCGAGGAGGCCACCGCCGAGGCGATCGCCGTCGCGGACGCCGCCGACGAGGAGGGCGACGGCGCTCCCCGCTCGCGCCGCGGCCGTCGCGGTGGGCGCGGCCGGGCCCGCGCGCGCTCGGAGGAGGGCGCCGCCGACGAGGAGGGCACGACCGACGAGGACGCCGACGAGCCCAAGGCCCGCGGGCGCGACGGCGGACGTGAGAGCGGCCGCGACAAGGGCGGCAAGGACAAGGACGTCGAAGGCGTCATCGAGCTGCTGGCCAACGGCTCCGGCTTCGTGCGCCTCGCGCCGCCCGAGCCGACCGACGACGACGTCTACGTCTCCGCCGCGCAGGTCAAGCGCTGCGAGCTCGTCTCGGGCGACCGGGTCACCGGGCCGGTCCGCGCGCCGCGGCGCTCGGAGCGCTTCCCGTCGCTGGTCCGCGTCGACACGATCAACGGCCGTCCGGCCGACGAGGTCGCCGAGGGCACTCGCTTCGAGGACCTTCCCGTCGCCTTCCCGTCGCAGCGGCTGGAGCTCGGCTCCGACGACGCGACCGTCAAGGCGATCGAGTGGCTGACGCCGATCGGCAAGGGCTCGCGCGTCGTGCTCGCCGGCGGCGCGCGCGCCGGCAAGACCGAGGCGCTGCGCCGCCTGGCCGCCGCGCTCGGCGGCCAGGACGCGCTCGAGCTGACGCTCGTGCTCGCCGGCGTCCGGCCCGAGGAGACCGCCGAGTGGGAGGGCATCGAGCCCGTCGCCGCCGTCTCCTTCGCCGCGTCGCCCGACGCGCAGGCGCAGGCGATCGAGCAGGCGGTCGAGCAGGGCCGCCGAGTCGCGGCCCGCGGCGGCGACGCCGTCGTACTGATCGACACCCTCGACTACGTGCCGGCCGGCACCGCGCGCCGCGCGCTGGCCGCCGCCCGCGATCTCGTCGACGGCGGCTCGCTGACGATCATCGCGACCGCCGCGTCGCCGCTCGGCGGCGAGACGACGGTCGTCGCCCTCGACCCGCTGCAGACGGCCCTCGGCCAGTTCCCGGCGATCGACCTCACCGCCTCGGGCACCCTGCGCCCGGAGCGCCTGGTCGGCGACGCGGGCGCCGAGGCGATCGCCAAGACGCGCGCCGAGCAGCTGGGCCAGGGGTAAGGCAGCTAGTCCTCGACGGCCGTCTTCTTGCGCGGGGCGCCCAGCCCCGCGCTCGAGGCGCCCCAGTAGCGACCGAGCTGCTGCACCTCGGCCTCGAGCGCCGGGACCATCGTGCGGGCGCGGCGCTTGATCGGGAACTCGCCGAGCGGGGAGATGATCAGCGCGCGCATCGCCTGCACGATCGCGACCGTGCGCGGCACGTAGATCTTGCGCCGGCGGCGCTCGATGCCGTCGATCACCGCCGCGGCGCAGTCTTCGAGCGACGTCGTCTCACCCATCGGCCAGGGCAGCTCCTCGAGTGCCTTGGAGAACGTTGGGGAGTCGGCCTTCTGGTCGCGGACGAGGTCGGTGTCGATCCACGAGGGGTGGATGGTGCCGACCTGCACGCCCTTGTGGGCGACCTCGAGCCGCAGCGCGTTGCCGAACTGCTCGACGCCGGCCTTCGACGCGCAGTAGGCGGCCATGCCGGGCAGCACCGTGAACGCCGCGGCGGAGGAGACGATCAGGATGTAGCCGCGGCGCTCGGTGACCGCGGGCAGCGTCGCGCCGATCGTGCGCACGACGCCGAGCAGGTTGACCTCGATCGTGCGCGCGACGACGTCGACGGGGCTGACCGCGACGGTCGAGTTGTTGGCCACGCCGGCGTTGGCGACGACCGCGTCGATTCCGCCGAGCTGCTCGACCGTGCCGGCGACGGCGCGGTCCAGGCTCTCGGAGTCGGTCACGTCGGCCTCGAACCAGGCGTGCTGGGGACCGAGCTCGGCGGCGAGCGCCTCGAGCCGCTCGGGCTCGAGCCCGACCAGCGACAGGCGCGCTCCGCGCGAGGCGGCCAGCCGGGCGCTCTGCTCGCCGATGCCGCGCGCGGCGCCCGTGATGAACACCACCTTGCCGTCGAGCTTCTGGCGTCGTCTCATGGTCTCGTTCCGTCGTGGTTGTGCAGGGCCAGCATCCCCCGTACGACGCCGGCGATCTCGACCATCGCGTCGTGGCAGGCGGGGTTGATCGGCGAGAGGTTCACGAAGCCGTGCAGCAGCTCGCCGAAGCGGCGCAGGATCACCGTCGAGCCGGCGTCGGCCAGCGCCTTCGCGTAGGCCTCGCCCTCGTCGCGCAGCGGATCGAAGCCGGCGGTGGCGATCAGCGCGGGCGGGAGGTTCGACAGGTCGCCGGCGAGCAGCGGCGAGCCGAGCGGGTCCTCGCCGGGCGTCTCGCCCATGTAGTGGTGCTCGAAGTAGTCGATGTCGGCCGTGGTCAGGAGCAGGTTGCCGTCGCGGAAGAGCTCGCGCGAGCGCCACTGCGACTCGAGGTCGGTGGCGGGGTAGATCAGCACCTGCAGCGCGGGCGAGGGAGCGCCGTCGCGCGCGGTGAGTCGCGCGACCGTCGCGGCGAGGTTGCCGCCCGCGCTGTCGCCGCCGATCGCCACGCGCGCGGGATCTGCGCCGAGCTCCGCGGCGTGGTCGAAGGCCCACTCGAGGGCGGCCCTCGCGTCGTGGAGCGCGGCGGGGAAGCGGTGCTCGGGCGCGAGCCGGTAGTCGACCGAGAGGACGTGGACGCCCGCATGGCGGCAGAGCAGCCGGCATACGGCGTCGTAGGAGTCGAGGTCGCCGATCATGAACCCGCCGCCGTGCAGGTAGACCATCAGCGGCGCCGGGCCGGAGCTCTCGGCGGGCGGGGCGTAGTGGCGCGCCGGGATCGGCCCGTCGCCGCCGTCGACGGTGAGGTCGCGGACGGCGCCGACGGCCAGCGGGCGCAGCGCGCCGACCCGCGACTCGGCGGCGAACGCGCGGCGCGCCTGCTCCGGCGTGTGCGCGTGCCACGGCTTCGCCCCGTTGCGCTTGCGCAGCTCGAGCAGCAACTGGACGCTGGGGTCGAGCGTGTTCCCGTCGACCTCGATCGGCTTGCCGCCGGCGAGGCGGCGCTGCGTGCGCGGGTGCAGCAGACCGGCGATCCCCGCGACGACGAACGAGATGCGGTCGATCAGGACTCTGGTACGGGCAAGTACCACGGTGTCCCGCAGGCTATCACCAGGGCTGCGCCGCGCGGCGCGGTTCTAGCGCGGGCCGTACGCGACCCGGCCCCAGTTGGGCTCGGGCGAGAGCTCGATCGGCTCGCGGTTGCGCTCGGGCTGCACGTAGCCGAACGTGCTCGTGCCCTCGTCGAAGGCGATGTCGAGCTCGCCCTCCTTGACGCGCTGGTCGAGCCAGGCGGAGCGGAAGACCAGGCGCCGCAGCCAGTGCACGAGCGAGCGCTCGGCGGGGCCGACGAGCTCCGGCCAGCAGTCGTTGACGTGCTCGCCCAAGCCGGAGGCGGGATCGTGGATCTCGCCGTTGACCGTGAGGTTGACGAGATCCTCCAGCTCGTCGGCGGCGAGCCGCACGCCGACGAAGCCGAGCTTGCGCGCGGACTGCTCCACGCGCTCGGAGAAGTCGCGCTCGTTGAACGTGAAGCGCAGCTCGCCGTACTCGAGCACGTAGTCCTGACCGGAGTCGTAGTTGCCGCGGCGGGTGAGATCCATGGAAGTCAGCTAGGGGGTCGGGCCCCTGCCGGACCGCCGGGGCGTCGGCATCTTATGCGCGGTTCCTGCGCGTCGAGAACGCCTGGATGAGATCTTTCACAAGCGATCCCTCAGGTCGAAGGCGCGGATCGCATCGGGGGCCGCGTCGGGCCAGTCGAAGAAGCGCTTGTTGATGCACGCGAAGTCCCCGCTCCCGTCGGACACGAAGGCCTGCTCGACGCTGAAGCGGCAGCGGCCGAGGGGCTCGCGGGCCAGCCGGACGGTGCCGAACCCGGCGCGCGTGCGCTCGGCCTCGCGGAACACGTCGACGTCGATCTCGCTCGCGAACACCTGCTGGATGCAGCCCATGTAGCGGCGGCCGCCGATCGGGTCGTCGTAGACGTAGAGGTTCGGGCACTCGGCTGCGACGCAGGTCGACGGGGCGATCACGCGATCGCAGAAGGCCGCGCAGCGGCGGCACTCGTTGGCCTCGGTGCGTCGGACGACCCGACCCATCGCCGCAGGGTACAGGACGCTTGGACGAGCGCCCGCGCCGGGCACGCTGTGCTCATGGCCGACCGTCAGACCCTGATCCTCTTCGGCGCCACGGGCGATCTCGCCCGCCACAAGCTGTGGCCGGCGCTGCACGACCTGGCCGCGACCGGCCGCCTCCCCGAGCGCCTCGACGTGCTCGGCATCTCGCGCTCGGCGACCACCGAGGACATCCGCGCGCTCGCGGCCGAGAACGGCTCCGAGCACGGCCGGCTGAAGGACTCAGACCGGTGGAAGGAGATCGTCGACTCGGTCGAGGCGGTCAACGGTGCCGCCGACGACGCGGGGCTCTACGAACGCCTCGCGGAGGCGCTCGACGGGCGCGAGGGCGGGCGGCTCGCCTACCTCTCCGTGGCGCCGACGCTGTTCGGCGAGATCGCCGGCCATCTCGCGGGGATCGGCCTCGGCCGGGGCTCCGATAGCCGCCTCGTGGTCGAGAAGCCATTCGGCGAGGACCTCGCGAGCGCGCGCGAGCTGCGTGCGCAGCTGCACGAGCACTTCGAGGAGGACCAGCTGTTCCGCATCGACCACTACCTCGGCAAGGAGACCGCGCAGAACCTGATGGTGCTGCGCTTCGCCAACGGGATCTTCGAGCCCTTGTGGGATCGCCGCTCGATCGCCTCGGTCCAGATCACGGTCGCCGAGGAGGGCGGGGTGGAGGGGCGTGGCGAGTTCTACGACGCGACGGGAGCGCTGCGCGACGTCGGCCAGAACCACCTGCTGCAGCTCCTCGCGCTGACCCTGATGGACGCGCCCGGCAGACTCGAGGGCGACGAGCTGCGCGCCGAGCGCCTGAAGGTCCTGCGCGCGATCGTGCCGATCGAGCCCGGCGACGCGGTGCTCGGCCAATACGAGGGCTACGAGGGCGAGGACGGGATCGCCGCCGGGTCGAACATGGACACCTACGCGGCGATGCGCGTCCAGGTCGACTCGTGGCGCTGGGCGGGCGTGCCCTGCTACCTGCGGACGGGCAAGAAGCTGCGCTGCAAGGCGGCGGAGATCGCGATCGAGTTCCTGGGCTCGCCACATCTGCCGTTCGAGTCGGGCAACGGGGGCCCGGGACCGAACCGGCTCATCATCGGCATCCAGCCGGGCGAGCGCGTCCAGCTGCACGTGTCGGGAAAGCGGCCGGGGGAGGGGCTCGACATCGCCGACCTCGCGCTCGACTTCGACTCGGGCGACCACGTCGAGCGCGACGCGCCCGAGGCCTACGAGCGGCTGCTCGGCGACGCCCTCGCGGGCGACCAGACGCTGTTCACCTCGAGCGCCGAGGTCGAGGCGCAGTGGACGGCGGTCGCGCCGCTGCTCGACGCGCGGCCGGATCCGCAGCGCTACGAGGCCGGCTCGGACGGCCCGGAGGCGGCAGCGGAGCTGCCGGGGCGCGACGGGCGCTCGTGGCGGACGCTGGAGGCCATCGCGGGGTAGTGCTCCGGGGGCGAGTTTCGGGCGGCGCCACCTACTGGGGGCATGTCCTCCGCCACTCCGCTCGTGCTGCTCGTCGAGGACGACCCCGTGCTGCGGTCGTTCCTGTCGGAGAACCTCGCCGCCGACGGCTTCGACCCAGTGGAGGCCGGCAGCGCCGCTGACGGCCTGCGGGCGCTCGAGTACAAGCGGCCGGACGTCGCGCTCGTCGACCTCGGACTGCCGGACGGCTCCGGGCTCGACCTGATCGCGCGGGTCCGCGGCGCCGACGGCGCCGGATCGCGCCTGGATCCGGGGCTGCCGCTGCTCGTGGTCACCGGTCGCGACGGCGAACTCGACCGCCTACGGGGGTTCGAGCGCGGGGCGGACGACTACGTGGTCAAGCCCTTCTCCTACGGCGAGCTGCGGATGCGGATCCTGGCCGTGCTGCGCCGCTCGCGCGGCCGTCGCGGCGCGGGGACGCTGCGGGTCGGCGAGCTCGAGATCGATCCCGCCGCGCGCGAGGCGCGGCTGCGCGGCACGCGCGTCGAGCTCGCGCAGAAGGAGTTCGCGCTGCTGCACGCGCTCGCCTGCGAGCCCAGGCGCGTGTTCGGCAAGGAGGAGCTGCTGCGCGACGTCTGGGGCTTCCGCTCGCC
>DATBDM010000122.1:0-6710 GCA_036269915.1 Solirubrobacteraceae bacterium
GCCGCGGCGAGGTTGAGCGTCGTCGTCGTCTTCGCCACGCCGCCCTTCTGATTGGCGAAGGCGATGACCTTGGCCTTGCCGGTCACGTGGTGCTCCGTTCACGGTCGGGGGAACCCATCGGGCGATTGGGTTCGCGCCCGCCGGCGGTTCTCCTGCGTAGCATCCGCGCGAACATGCCCGATCCACTCACCGCGCGCCGGCTGAACCGCGCGCACTGGGACTCCCTCGCCGGGCTGCACGGACAGGGCGCCGACGACTACTACGACGTGGACGCGCTCGTCGCCGGCGCCGACTCGCTGTCCGAGCACGAGTCCGCCGGCGTGCGCGAGGCGGTCGGCGCGGTCGCGGGGCTCGACGTCGTGCACCTGCAGTGCCACATCGGCTTCGACACGATCTCGCTTGCGCGCCGCGGCGCGCGCGTCGTCGGCGTCGACTTCTCGCGCGCGTCGCTGGAGAAGGCGCGCGAGATCGCGCGCCGCTGCGGGCAGGACATCGAGTTCGTCGACGCCGACACGACCGCGCTCGGCCCGGAGCTGCACGGGCGCTTCGACCTCGCCTACGCCACGATGGGCGTGCTCTGCTGGATCGACGACGTCGCGGCGTGGATGAGCTCGGCGGCCGCCGCGCTCAGGCCGGGCGGGCGGCTGCTGCTCGTCGACCTGCACCCGCTGTCGATGATGCTCGACTCGGTCGACCCGCTCGTGCTCGACTTCCCCTACGCCGACGAGGGCGGCCGCGTCTACGACGAGGACGGCTCCTACGCGGCGCCCGACGCGTCCGTCGGGGCGACGGAGACCGTGCAGTTCGCGCACTCGCTCGGGGAGGTCGTGAACGCGGCGATCGGGGCGGGCCTGCGGATCGAGCGCCTCGACGAGCACCTGGACTCCGACTTCGACCCGCGCGGGCGCATCCTCACCCAGGAGGACGACGGGCGTTACCGCCTGCGCCTGGACGGCGAGGCGCTGCCGGTCACCTTCACGCTGATCGCGCGGCGGCCCTAGGCCGTATCGCTACGGGATCAGACGGACGAGGCGCGCGGACAGGGCGTCCGCGTCGGTCGGTTCGAGCGCGCCGTCGGTGGCGCCCGGGACGAACGACCACCAGCCGCCGGGACCGGCGTCGAGCGCGGCGACCGTGCCCGCATGCCACTCCCCGTCGGCGTCGCTCCACGAGCCCTGGACGACGAACGAGTTCCGGATCGTGTCGGCGACCGACAGGGCGGCGTCCACGTCCTGCGCCGCCCGCAGCTGCGCGGCCGCCGCGGCGCGGTCGCCCGTGCGCAGATGATCGCGCGCCGCGAGCAGCGCGGAGGCGCTGACCGGCAGCGGCGAGCGCCCGTCGTGCCCGTCCGCTCCCGGCCCGCCGGCCAGACCCGCGGCGCGCACGAGCGCCGGCGGGAGCGCCTCGCGCGGCGCGCGGCGCAGCTCGATGTCCTCGCCCTCGACCCGGCCGGTCACCGCCTCGTGCTCGTCGGCCCAGGCGCGCAGCTCGACGACGGCGTCGCCGAACGAGCGGCGCAGCTCGACCCGCACGATCGCCCGCGCGACGACGCGCAGCGTCGCCGTGGCGTCCGGGTCGCGCGTGTCGTCAGGCCGGTCGAGCTGCGCGACGGCCGTGGTGAGCTCGCGGTCGGTCAGGCGCAGCGCCGGCATGGCGGTTCAGTGTCACAGGTGCCTCGCGGGTAGGGTCGCCGCATGCACGTCGACGCCCTCGTCCGCGACAAGCGGATCGTCATCTGCGCCGGCTCGGGCGGCGTCGGCAAGACGACGACCGCCGCCGCCCTCGCGATGGGGCTCGCCGAGCGCGGCGCCAAGGTCGCCGTGGTCACCATCGACCCCGCCAAGCGGCTCGCCGACTCGCTCGGCCTCGAGGAGCTCGGCAACGAGCCGCGGCTCGTCGACCCGAAGCGCTTCGCCGGGCACGGCGTGGAGATGCGCGGGGAGCTGTGGGCGCTCATGCTCGACGCCAAGCGCACCTTCGACGAGCTGATCGACCACCTCGCGCCGGACGACCGCACGCGCGACGAGGTGTTCGCCAACCGGATCTACCAGCAGCTCTCGGGCGCGGTCGCCGGCTCCCAGGAGTTCACGGCGATCGCGAAGCTCTACGAGCTCGACCAGGACGGCGACTACGACGTGCTCGTCCTCGACACGCCGCCGTCGCGCAACGCGCTCGACTTCCTCGACGCGCCGCAGCGCCTCGCGCACTTCTTCCAGGGCCGCGCGATCCGGCTCTTCCTGCGGCCGGCCGGCATCGGCGGCAAGCTGATCGGACGCGGCACCGGCGTCGTCTTCGGCCTGATGCAGCGGGTGACCGGCGTCGACCTGCTGCGCGACCTGTCGGTGTTCTTCCGCACGCTCGGCGGCATGATCGACGGCTTCACCGAGCGCGCGCGGCGCGTCGGCGCGCTGCTCGAGGATCCGGCCACGACGTTCCTGATCGTCACCGCCCCCCGCCACGATCCGGTGGAGGAGGCGATCTACTTCCACTCCAAGCTGCGCGAGGCGTCGATGCCGTTCGGCGGCCTCGTGGTCAACCGCGTGCACGCCGCGCCGGACCTCGACGGCGCGCTGCCGGCGGCGCTGGTGGGCAGGGTCGACGACGCGCTCGCGGGACGGGTCGAG
Source organism: Solirubrobacteraceae bacterium (assembly GCA_036269915.1). Classification (GTDB taxonomy): domain Bacteria; phylum Actinomycetota; class Thermoleophilia; order Solirubrobacterales; family Solirubrobacteraceae; genus DATBDM01. Next base: position 2,625 of record DATBDM010000122.1, read on the forward strand.
GCGTCGGCGCGCGAGCTGGCGGCGCTCTCGGCGCGCGACGAGGCGAACGTCGAGCACCTGCTCGCGCGTCTCGGCGACCCGCCGGCGATCGTGATCCCGGAGCTCGACGACGACGTCCACGACGTCGACGGCCTCGCGCTCGTGCGCGCGTATCTGTTCGAGGAGGAGTAGGCGCCGAGGCCGCGACGCGCGCCGGGTTTGCCCCCTATATCGAGGCAAAGTCGGCGCGCGTGCCCGACCCCTACCGCGCCGCGGTTCGACTACAGCGCCGGCTCGGGCGACTCCGCGATGAGGTCCTCGGCCACGCGGCGCAGGTCGGGGTCGAGGTGGCCGCAGAGGACGTCGCGCAGCACCGCGCGCAGGCAGCCGCCGAGCTCGGCGATCAGGGCGTCGATGCCCGGCTGCGAGCGCACGCGGCCCGAGATCGCGGCGCGCTCGAGCGAGATCGCCTCCCACAGCCGCCGGTCGAGCGCCTCGCGCTCGCCGGGCGTCGCGCAGATCGCGGCGAGCCGCTCGACCATCCGCTCGTAGCCGATCGCGTCGGGCGGGGCGAGCAGGGCCTTCGTCGCGAGCAGCCAATCGCTCAGCGCCTCGAGCGCGCTCGCGCGCTCGCAGCCGAGCTCGAAGCGGCGCAGCGCCCAGGCCAGCTCGCCGGAGCGCGGCGTGCGGCGGGCGACGAGCGAGCAGAACGCGCGCAGGGGGTCCTCCTCCTCGGCGGCAAGCAGGCAGTCGCCCCGCGCGCGACGCAATCCGGTGACGAGCGGGACCGCCATCCACGGGCCGCCATCGGTGCGCGCCCAGGCGGTCGGGCCCAGCGAGGGCTCGGCGTCGTCCCACAGCCGCAGCGCGCTCTGCAGGCGGCGGAGCCGGCGGCCGGCGCCCTCGAGCGCGCGGCCGTCCTCCTCGGCGCTCTCGAGCGCGAGCACCGCGACGGTCGCGTGCTCGTCGCCGAGCAGGTCGCCGGGGACCTCCTGCAGCGTCGCGGCCCGGACGAGGCTGAGCCCGTCGCCGAGCGCGACCTCGTCGGACTCGATCACGAGCCCCTCGACAGGGGCGAGCACGACCGACAGCGTCACGTCTCCGTAGGCGGCGGCCTCGAGCTCGGCGTAGGCGGCGGCGAAGCGCGGCGCGTCCCAGGTGAAGTCGGTCGCGTCCGCCCACATCGCGGTGAGGAAGGTCTGCAGCGCGGCATCGGCCTGCGAGCGCGCGACACCGTCCCCACCCACCCCGGGCACCCGCTGCCCGCGCGAGATCAGGTAGTTCGGGAGATCGGGCAGCGCGCCGAGGCCCTGGGCCGCGGCGGGGTAGGACGGCAGGCGCCCGAGCACCCCGATGCGCTCGGCGATGAAGCGGCCGGTCAGCGGCTTGTAGCAGTACAGCGGAGCGGAGGCGCGGGTCGGCGGAGCGCTCGTGATGAGCTCGAATGGGACCTCAGCTCCACCGGACACCTCTTCGGCGAGCTGCCAGGCAGCCTCCTCCACGAAGGCCGCAAGCGTGTCGTGCAGCGCGCGGTTGTGCATGCGCCGCCGATTCGCCGCGCGCAGACATCATCCTCCCGCGAGCGCAGGCGCGCATCGCGGATTGCAGCAGCGGGGTCGGACGGAAAGCGAGCTAGGCCGCGACGACGACCGGCTCGGGTGCCTCGGAGCAGGCGCCCGTCGCGCCCAGCCACTCGGTCCCGTAGGTGCGCATCGAGTCGATGATCGGGACGAGCGCGCGGCCCTTGTCGGTGAGCGCGTACTCGACGCGGGGCGGGACCTCGGGGAACGTCTGGCGCTCCACGATGCCCTCCTCCTCGAGCGCGCGCAGGCGCAGCGAGAGCGTCCGCGGGGAGATGCCCTGCAGCGAGCGCTCGAGCTCGCAGAATCGCGACCGGCCCTCGGCGAGGTCACGGATCACGAGCAACGTCCACTTGCCGCAGACGATGTCCGCGGTCCGGCACACGGGGCAATCGGAGTTCGGCACGGAACGTGATTCTATCGCAACACTTCACTTACGAAAGTGGGCGCGGGGGTAGCGTGGCCCGGATGCCAGAGCTTCCCGACGTCCTCGTCTGCGGTGTCGGCGGCGCGCTCGGCGAGGCGTGGATGCGCGGCCTGCTCAACGGCATGGCCGACGGCGCCGGCCTCGACTTCCGCCGCTGCGAGCACTTCGTCGGGTCCTCGGCGGGCTCGATCGTGACCGCCGTGCTCGCCGCGGGGCAGCGCCCGGACGCCGGCGCTCGCGCCGCGTCGGCCTGGGGCGCCGCCGCCGGCGAGGCGCCCGAGCCGGTGCCGGACTCGACCCTTGTACGCGCCGCGGCACGAGCCGCGGGTCGGGCGGGCGCCGCCGTGCTGACGCCGGTCGTGCCGCTCGCGCTCGCCGCGGCCGCCCCCGGCGGCGCGCTGATGCGTGCTGCCGCACTGCGCGCCGTGCCGCGCGGGAGCCAGGACCTCGACCGGCTGGGCGAGCTGATGGACGGTCTCGGCTCGCGCTTCGACGGGCGCCTGCGGATCGCCGCGGTCGATCGCGCGCGCGGCCGGCGCGTGCTGTTCGGCGCGCCGGGCGCGCCGTCCGCGCGCGTGTGCGAGGCGGTGCTCGCGTCGTGCGCCGTCCCGGCCGTCTTCCCGCCGGTGCGGATCGGGGGCCGCGAGTACGTCGACGGCGGCGTCTGGAGCCCCACCAACCTCGACGCGGCGCCTGCCGGGCGCGGCACCCGCGTGCTCTGCCTCGCCCCGACGGCCGCGAGCCGGGCGTTGCGCGCGCCGACGCTTGCCGCCGTCAAGACCGAGACGCTCGCCCTGCGCGCCCGTGGCGCGGACGTCGAGCTGATCGTGCCCGACACGGCGAGCGCGGCGGCGATGAGCGGCAGCCTGATGGACGGCCGCCATCGCGCCGCGGTGCTCGCCGCGGGCTATGCCCAGGGTCGCCGGGCCTAGAAGGCCGGCGGCGGCGCGGACGGCGGCGGCGGCGCCGACGGCCCGCCGTGCGAGACCGGGGCGTATGACGACTCGGGCGCGATGCGCTCGATCGTCGGGGCCTCGTCGTACGGCTGCTCGGTCTGCTGCGGCTCCACGCCCGGCACGTGGTCCGGGCTCTTCGGCGGGCGGAGCTTGCCGTCAGGCCCGGAGTTCGCGGCCACCATCAGCTTGAAGTCGTGCGGCGAGGTGGCGACGCGCATCGCGTCGTCCATCTTGATCCGCCCGGTCTGCAGGTGGTGGAGCAGGTGCTGGTCGAAGGTCTGCATGCCGTAGTAGGCGCCCTCGGAGATGACCTCGGGCAGCTGGCCGGTGAGCTTCGGGTCGAGGATCATGTCGTGTACGCGGCCGGTCGAGACGAGGATCTCGCAGCACGCGACGCGGCCGTTGCCGTCCGTGGTCGGCACGAGCCGCTGGGAGACGATGCCCTTGAGCGTGCCGGCGATCATCGCGCGGGCCTGCTGCTGCTGGTGCGGCGGGAAGAAGTCGATGATGCGGTTGATCGTCTCCGACGCGTCGACCGTGTGCAGCGTGGAGAGGACGAGGTGGCCGGTCTCGGCCGCGCTCAGCGCGGTGTGGACGGTCTCCTCGTCGCGCATCTCGCCGATCAGGATCGTGTCCGGGTCCTGGCGCAGGACGCGGCGCAGCGCGCGCTTGAACGACGCGGTGTCGGCGCCGACCTCGCGCTGGTTGATGATCGACGAGCGGTCGCGGTGCAGGAACTCGATCGGATCCTCGATCGTGACGATGTGCTTGGCCATCGTCCGGTTCATGTGGTCGATCATCGCCGCGAGCGTCGTCGACTTGCCCGAGCCGGTCGTGCCGGTGAGCAGGATGATCCCGCGCTCCTGCTCCGCGAGCTGGGTGACGGCGTCCGGCAGGCCGAGCTCGTCGACGGACTTGATCATCACCGGGATGGCGCGCATGACGACGGAGACCGAGCCGCGCTGGCGGAAGGCGTTGACGCGGAAGCGCCCGAGGCCTTCGACGGCGTAGGAGAAGTCGACCTCGTTGTCGGCGTCGAACTCCTCGAGCTTCTCGTTGTCGATGAGCATCTCGCTGAGCGCCTTCTCCGTGTCCTCGGGGAAGAGCCGCTCGGTGCCGGGGATCGGCTCGAGGTGGCCGTGCA
>DATBDM010000123.1:0-13441 GCA_036269915.1 Solirubrobacteraceae bacterium
CGGCCGGGAAGTACGCGGCGTTCAGGTTGACCGTCTTCATGTTCGCCTCGCGGTTGGCGTCGTTGAGCTCCGCGAAGCGGTCCATGTGGCGCTGCTCCTGGGCGAACGAGCGCACCACCCGGATGCCCGACAGCGTCTCCTGCAGGTAGGCGGTGATCGCGGCCACCCGCTCGCGGGTGATCCGGTAGGCGTCGGCCGAGATGATCCGGAAGGTGAACGACGCGATGCCCAGGATCGGGAAGACGATGAAGGTCAGCAGCGCGAGCTGGGTGTCGAGCGTGAAGAGGATCACCAGCGTGCCGACGAGCAGGAGCGTCGACTGGAACAGCGTCACGACGCCGTCGGAGACGAGCTGGTCGAGCGCCTGCACGTCGTTGGTCAGCCGCGAGATGATCACGCCCGCCTGGCGGCGCGAGTAGAAGCCGATCGAGAGCTTCTGCAGGTGGGCGAAGATCTGCAGCCGCAGGTCCTGCAGCACGCGCTGGCCGATCCAGCCGACGAGGTAGGTCTGCACATAGCTCGCGCCCCAGTAGATCAGCGCGCTGGCCAGGAACGCGATCACGACGAGCGTCAGCTTGTGGAGGTCGCCCGGGACGATCCCCTCGTCGATCGCCAGCTTGGCCAGCGGCGGCGGCGCGAGCTGGGCGCCCGTCGCCAGCAGCAGCGAGACGAACATCAGCGCCGTGCGGCCGCGGTAAGGGCGCAGCAGCGTCAGCATGCCGCGCAGCTTGCGCCCGCGGCCGGGTGTCCCGAGGCGCAGGTTCACAGCCCAGCGACCTTCTCGCGCGGGTTGCGGTTGAGGAAGACCTGGTCGGGCAGGCCCTTCTCCGCGATCTCGGCGTACAGCGGCGAGGCCTCGAGCAGCTCGAGGTGGGTCCCGCGTGCCTCGACGCGGCCCTTCTCGAGCACGATGATGTCGTCGGCCAGCGCGATCGTCGACAGCCGGTGGGCGATGATGAACGTCGTCCGGCCGGCCATGACCTCGCGCAGCGCGGCCTTGATCGCCTGCTCGGTCGAGGCGTCGACGGAGGAGGTCGCATCGTCGAGGATCAGGATCCGTGGGTCGGCGAGGAAGGCGCGCGCGATCGCCAGCCGCTGGCGCTGGCCGCCGGAGAGCGTGAGCCCGCGCTCGCCCACGCGCGTGTCGTAGCCGTCGGGGAGCTCACCGATGAAGCCGGCCGCCTGGGCGCGTTCGGCCGCACGCTCCACCGCCTCGCGGCTCGCGTCCGGATTCGCGTAGGCGATGTTGTTGGCGACCGTGTCCGAGAACAGGAAGGGGTCGTCGTCGACGACCGCGATCTCGCGGCGCAGCGAGGCGAGGTCGACCTCGCGCAGGTCGGCGCCGTCGATCCGGACGCTGCCCGCGGTCGGGTCGTAGAGGCGCGGCAGCAGTTGCACCAGCGTGGTCTTGCCCGCGCCCGTCGCGCCGACGAGCGCGACCGTCGTCCCCGGCTCGATCACGACGTCGACGTCGCGGAGGATCTCCTGGGACTCCTCGGAGTAGCGGAACGAGACGTGGTCGAGCTCCACACGCCCGCGCCCCTCGGGCAGCGGCGGCGCGGCGGCCGGCGCGGTCAGCCGCGGTGCGCGGTCGAGCACCTGGAACAGTCGCGCGCCCGACGCGGTCGCGCGCTGGGCGAGCCCGAGCGCGACCCCGAGCTGGCGCATCGGCACGATCAGCATCAGCAGGTAGGAGTAGAACGCGGTGAAGTCGCCCAGCGACAGCGTCCCCTTGACCACCTGGCGCCCGCCGACGAGCAGGATGATCGCCAGGCCGAGGTTCGGCAGAAAGCCGATGAACGGGTTGTAGAAGGCACGCAGCTTGGTCGCGGTCAGGTTCTGGTCGAACACCCGCGTGACCGAGCCGCGGAAGCGGCCCATCTGGCGCTCCTCGGCCGCGAAGGCCTTGACGACACGCACGCCGGAGACGTTCTCCTCGACGTCGGCGGTCAGCTCGGCGATCCGCTGCTGGACCTCTTGCAGCGCGGGCCGCGAGCGGCGCCCGTAGCGGGCGGCGACGAAGACGACGAACGGGACGGGGGAGAGCGCGAGCGCGCCCAGTTCGGGCTGCAGCGCGAGCATCGCCACCGCGGCGAGGATGATCGTCAGCGCGCTCTGGGCGATGAACACGAGCCCGTAGCCGAGGAAGAACCGCACCGACTGCAGGTCGACGGTCGCACGCGACATCAGCTGGCCCGTCTGCTGGCCCGCGAAGAAGCCGAGCTCGAGCTGCTGCAGGTGGGTGTAGACGATGTTGCGCAGGTCGACCTCGACGCCGAGCGAGACGCGTCCGGCGACGAGCCGGCGCGCCACGGAGAGGACCAGCCGGCCGAGCGCGGCCGCGGCGACGAGGCCGGCTGCCAGCTCGAGCGCGGCGCGGTCGTGGCGCCCGATGGCGTCGACGGCCCGGCCGGTGAGGAACGGGATCAGCACCGTGGCCCCCATCGCGAGCCCGGCCAGCACCACCGACCAGATGGCTGCGGCCCGATACGGGCGCAGGAAGGTCAGCAGTCGCCAGAAGGTGTTCACGCAATCAACTCTAGGACGGCGCGTCGAACTGGGCCGGGGACGGCGTTTCTGCGACACTCGCGCATCGCATGACGGACCCGATCGTCCTCCGCAACCGCTTCGCGATGGTCAAGGGCGCATGGGACGAGAACCTGCGCGGCGTGCCGTTCCCGTCGCTGGGCGAGGGGACCGCCGAGCAGAAGATCGAGCGGCTGGAGCTCGCGCTCGTGGACGGGATGCGCGACCGCGCGACCCCCGAGACCGCCGAGCAGGTCGCCGACGCGATGTGGAGCCTCGTGCACGCGCGCGAGGACTCCGATGCCGTCAAGCAGCGCGTCACGGCCCATCACGAGGACCTCGCGCGCATGAGCACCCGCAGGATCTGAGGGGTCTGACCCCGTACGGGCTCTGCTCGAGCTGCGTCCACCAGCAGCTGGTACGGACCGGCCGCGGGTCGGAGTTCACGCTGTGCCGGCGCTCGAAGACCGACGCGGCCTACCCGAAGTACCCGCGCACTCCGGTGCTCTCGTGCCCGGGCTATGAGCCGCGGCGCGATCAGCCCGATGTCGACGGACGGTCCAGCACCAGGTAGGGCAGCTGGTTCTGGGCGAGCTGGTAGGAGACCAGGAAGAGGTTCGGCATCGTCAGGGCGTCGATGCGGCGCTTCTCGATCGACGAGAGCTTGTCGGGGGCGAGGCGCCCCGCGTCGAGCGTCTGGTCGAGCGGCGACTCGAGCTGCGGCTTGAGGTCGCCGGGCCGGTAGTAGACCGCCTGCAGCTGCGGCTTTGCCTTCTTGGCGGCCTTCCCGCTCGGCACCGCCGGCGGCAGCAGCGTCACGACCTCCGTGATGCCGTCGAGGTAGCGGAACGAGTAGAGCGCCAGCTCGAGCGCCTCGCGGCGCAGCAGCGCGTGGCGCGCCTTCGAGGGCTTCTCGCCGATCAGGCGGCCGTCCTTGCCCTGACCGCGGAGCGTGAACAGCAGGCCGTCGGAGCCGTAGTTGTGGATCGAGCCGTCCGCGCTGCGCAGCGCCACCGCGAGCGGCAGCGACTGGTACTGGAGCGTCTGGCCCTCGACGCCCACGAGCTGCTTGCCGTCGTTGAAGCGGTAGTCCCCGCCGATGTGCTCGGCGATCGCCACGGCGCCCTGCGTCGGGTCCGCGGTCGGCGGTTCCCAGTTGGACCAGTGGTCGGCGAGGCTGAAGCCCTGCGGCCCGCGGGGCGAGGTGCCGATCAGCAGCGCGAAGGCGACGCCGGCGCAGGCGAGGATGCCGAGCAGGCCGCCGAGGATGAAGCCGAAGCGCGACCGAAAGGGGCTCGGCCCTGCGGAGGCGGCCGACGCGCCCGCGGGGGCCTCGGCCTCGGGCGTGGCGCCGGCGAGCGCCTCGCGGTCGTGCGGGTCCGTCGACGGGCGGCCGGCGGGGGAGGGCGGCGGGATCAGATCGCGGGCCATGTCGCCTCGTCCCGGACGTCGATGTCGGGCCGGCGCAGGCGCGCGGACTCGAGCAGGTCGGTGACCTCGTCGCCGTAGAGCTCGCCCTTGTCGATCAGCCGCTGCGCGATCCGCTCGGTGGCCTCGCGGTTCTCGCGCACGGTGCACCAGGCGACGACGAACGCCTGCCCGAGCAGCCCCGAGACCAGCCGCGCCTTGTTGCGGTCGCCGAGCGTGGCCATGAACGGGTTGGAGTCCATCAGGCCGCCGCCGGAGCGGTGCATGATCTGCTCGCCGAGGCGCTCGAAGCGCTCCATCGCGCGCTTCTCGGCGGCCTCGCGCTCCTCGGGGTCGGGGATGCGGTCGGACAGGTCGATCGGCGCGGGCGCCATCGCGTGCATGCCGACCATCTGCGCGGCCTGCATGGTGACCGAGGCGACGTCGCCGCCAACGCCGGTCGTGTTCTGGTCGTAGAACACGTGCTCAGCGGCCATCGCGCCGAGGCCCCAGATCAGGTTGCCGACCTGCTCGGAGCGCCAACGGCCGAAGCGGTCCTCGACGGCCATCATCTGGTGGTGGCCGCCGGAGGAGCCGCGCTTGCGGATCGACAGGCGCGTCGAGAGCGAGGACTCCATGAACAGGTGGCCGCAGACGGCATGCCCCGCCTCGTGGATCGCGGTCGCGCGCTCCTCGTGCTTCGGATAGGGCTGGCCGATCGCCACGCCGGCCTCGACGGTGGTCATCGCCGCCACGAGGTCGTGGCGGCTGAAGGCGATGCGCCCGTCCGAGTGCGCGTAGGTCAGCGCGAGCGAGCAGGCCTGGTCGATCATCGCCGGCGAGTAGCCGTTGGTGATGCGCGCCAGCTCGTCGCGGGCGCGCTCGGTGTCGAGGTCCTCGTCGTGGGCGACCTTGCCCAGGTAGAGGTCGAAGATGTCGCGGCGGTCCTCCCACGTGGGCGTGCGGAAGTAGATGTGGCGGCCCATGCGGCCCGGGCGCACGAGCGCCGGATCGAGCTGCTCCAGCGGCACGTTGCAGGCGCCGACGAAGTAGACCTCCTCCTTGCGCGGACGCGGCGGCTTGAGCCGCAGGCGCAGCCTGCCGAGCCGCTGCGGGACGAAGTAGAGCGCGTCGAGGAACGTGTTCAGCCGGCGCGTGAGGACACGGCGCGTGAGCGGCGGCTCGTCGATGCCGTCCATGACCACCAGCAGCTGGTTGAGCGCGAGGCCGCTGCCCTGGCCGCCCATCATCCCCGGGACGATCGCGTGGCGGATCACGCCGGCGAGCTTCTCGATCACCGGCGGGTAGATCGGCCCGCGCGGCTGGGAGCGCATCGCGAACAGCCGCTCGCGCCACGCGGCGGTCTCGACGACGAGGTCCCCGTCGGAGGTCAGGGCGCCGTCGGGCCCGTAGAAGAGCATGTCGTGGACCGTGCGGGTCTCGAGCGGCTGGAACCCCGAGCCCAGGGACTGGCGGCGCGTGCCGACCGCGTCGATCTCGTCGATGAAGACGATGCACTGGCCGCCCCACTTGGCGGCCATCTTCTTCGCGCGCCGCGCGAGGATGCGCACCGTCACGGCGTCCATCCCCATGAACATCTGCGCGAAGCCCGAGCCCGGGATCGTCACGAACGGGCAGTTGAACGACGTCGCGATCGCCTTCGAGAGCATCGTCTTGCCGGTGCCGGGCGCACCGAGGAAGAGGACGCCGCGCTCGCGCTTGCCGCCGGCCTTCTCGAACTCCTCGCCGGACTGCCAGAGCGAGACCACGCGCGTGATCTCCTCCTTGGCCTCGGCCTGGCCGCGGACGTCGTCGAGGCGCACGCCCCAGTCAGCCTCGCCGGGCTCGTAGGACTTGATCTGCTGCACGGCCATCGCGACGAACGGGCCGAAGAGGATGAGGAAGTTGATGAAGAAGAGGACGACGAGCGTCGCGCCGAGCCCGATCGCCTGCGTCGCGATGCTGGGCAGCGAATCGATGATCGAGCCAGCCGCGTCGCCGAGGCTCTCGCCGTTGATCAGCGCGATGGCGCCGAGCACGATCAGCAGCAGCGTGCCGATCACAAGCAGCCGCCGCAGCTTGCGCTTCCAGTACCACAGCCGCCGCCGCGAGATGACGTCGTCCTCGCGCAGCTCCGAGCCCGTCCCGTACAGCGACGGGGTCGGGATCAGGCGGTGCGCGACGATGTCGACGACCGCCCGGAAGACGACGACGACGGCGAGGGCGCCGAGCAGCGCCCAGGGCCACGCCCAGCCGTAGCGGTTGTGGAAGAGGACGAAGACCGCCGGCGAGGTCAGCAGCGCGACGGCGGTCGCCGCACGGCCGAGCCGTCGCCACTCGCGCGCGAGCGAGGTGGCGTTCTCGTTCACCTTCGAAGGCAGCTCCCTCTGGGCCACGGTCATACCGAAGTGTACGCGCGCGGACGGGAGGCGGTTGATGCGTCAACCCGAGATTCAGCGCAACGACTGCCGGAGCGCGAGCACCCGCGCCGCGGATTCGCGCACGCGACCGCGGAATCCGCGATCCCCCCGCGCGCGGGCCAGCAGCGCGCGGTACACGTGGATGTAGGACCCGCGGCCCGTGGTGAGGATCAGGTCCATGCCCGCCGCCACCGAGGCGACGGCGTTGGACTCGACGTCCCCCACGGCCCGCACCGCGGCCGCTTCGAGCGAGTCGGTCACCGCGACGCCCTTGAAGCCGAGCTGCCCCCGCAGCAGCGTCTGGATCACCACGGGCGACTGCGCGGCGATGTGCTCGCCGTCGAGCGCGGGATAGACGGCCGAGGAGACCATCACGAGCGGCGCGCCGGCCGCGATGCCGGCCCGGAACGGCTGCAGGTCGGCGTCGAGCTCGGCGCGTGAACGGTGGACCGTCGCCTGTCCGAAGTCGGTGTTGACCGTCGCCCCGCCGAGGCCGGGGAAGTGCTTGAGCGTCGGCGCGACGCCGCCGCCGCGCCAGCCGCGCACCGCCGCCGCGACGTCGCGTGACGCCGTGGCCGGGTCGGTCGAGAACTGCCGTCCGGCGATCGCCGAGCCGCTGATCGGGACGTCGGCGACCGGCGCGAGCGACACGTCGACGCCCTGGCCGAGCAGCGCGCGGGCGGCGGCGAGCGCGTCGGGCCCGGCGCTCTGCGCGGCGCCCTGCGCGGGCTGCGAGCGCTCGGGCGGCGACCACGGGAGGATGCGGATGTCCCCGCCCTCCTGGTCGACGCAGACCACCGGCTTCAGGGCGCCGCCCGCGCGGCGCAGCGAACCGGTCAGCGCGGTCACCTGCTGCGGCCCCGTGGCGTTGTCGCGGAAGAGGATCGCTCCCGCGACGCGCTTGTCCGCGATCGCGCGCGTCACGTAGGACGGCGCGGTCGTGCCCGCGAAGCGCAGGACGACGAGCTGGCCGACCTGCTGCTCGAGGCTCAGCTTGTCGACGGCCGCGGTCGCCGCCGCCGGCGGCGCGGTGGACGGCCGCACGGACCGCTTGGCATTCGGCGTCGTCGCCGGCTCCGAGCCGCTGCCGGCGCCGACGGCGACCCCGGCGATGAGGGCCAGCAGCGCCAGCGCGGCGACGACGAGACGCCGCCGGCGGACGACGTCGGGAGGGGGAGTCCGTGCGGACACCGCGGGCATGATCGCGTGCTCGCCCGCCGGATGCGCGGAGACGCTCAAGTTCGCCCGCCGCCTGCCGATGGGGGAGGGGTGAAGGATCGCTCCCTCGACGCGCGCCCAGGCCCGCGCGCGCCCTACGAGCTGGGATCGGTCCTGCAGCAGATCGCGGGGACGACCGCCCGCAGCCTCGGCTTCCGCACGATCGTCATCAACCTCCACCGGCCCGCGTGGGACGACTTCCAGACCGTCGTGGTGCACGGCTCCGACGAGGCGCGCCGGGTGCTGCTCGGCCAGTCGTCCACGTGGGAGGAGTGGACGCCCCTGCTCGACGAGCGCTTCGAACGCGGCGGGGCGTACTTCATCGAGCAGGACGCCTTCGACTGGAGCCAGGACGGGCTGCTCTCCTACGTGCCGGAGATGAGCACGCTCGAGGGGCCGGACGCCTGGCACCCCGAGGACGCCCTGTTCGTGCCGCTGCGCTCGGGCGGCGGCGAGGTCCTCGGCATCCTGGCCGTCGACGAGCCGCTCGACGGCCGCCGGCCGACCGCCGAGCAGCTCGACCAGCTCGGCGCTGCCGCCTCGCACGCCGCGCTGGCGCTCGAGCTCGCGCAGCAGGCCGCGGCCGCGACCCGCCAGCGCGCCGCGGTCGAGCACATGCTGCGCGTCTCGACGCATCTCAACGAGCGCGGGACCGTCGACGAGATGCTCGCCGCGGTCTGCGTGGGCGTCCAGGAGGCGCTCGGCTTCGAGAAGGTGTGCGTCTTCATGCTCTCCGGCGACGCGCTGCTCGTCCCTGCCGCCGTCGCCGGGCTCGCCAAGGACGAGCGCTCGGCGCTCGGCGCGCTGCCCTACGACGACTACGCCGCGATGCTCGACCCGGCCCACGAGGCCGACGGGGTCGTGCTGCTCAGCCGCGACGAGGCGGCGGCGATGATCCCGCGCCAGGCCTCCGCGCCGATCTACAGCAGCCGGCGCAACGGCCGCGGCCCGCACGCCTGGAACCATCACTGGCTGCTGGTCCCGCTGCGCGACCGCGAGGGCCGGCTCGCCGGGATGATCTGGGCCGACGAGCCCGACGACCGCCTGCTGCCCGGCCGCGAGCAGCGCCAGGCGCTGCGCGCCTTCGCCAACCAGGCGATGAGCGCCGTCGCCTCCGCCAACCAGCTCGCGCTGATGCGTCACCTCGCCGAGCACGACCCGCTGACCGGCCTGCGCAACCGCCGCGGCCTGCAGGAGCACATCGACGCCGAGATCCGCGCCGGCGAGGGCCCGGTCGCGGTGCTCGTCTGCGATCTCGACAACTTCAAGCGCATCAACGACCTGCTCGGTTACGCGTCGGGCGACGAGGCGCTGCGGCGGACCGCCGTGGTGCTGCGCAACGCTCCTGGCCCGCGCGGCCGCGTCGCCCGCCTTGGCGGCGAGGAGTTCGCGCTCGTGCTGCCCGGCCTCGACGAGGCCGCCGCGATGGCCTGCGCCGAGCGGCTGCGCGTCGGCATCCAGCGCGCCTCCGACGACTTCCCGCGCCCGCTCACCGCATCGATCGGCGTGGCCGTCAGCGGCCCCGAGACCGATCAGGCGGCCGCGCTGCTGCGCGACGCGACCCGCGCCTGCGTCGGCGCCAAGCGGCTCGGGCGCAACCGCTGCGTCGCCTACCACGCGGAGGCGCTCGACGCCCTGCTCGGCTCGCTGGAGACCGGCGAGGCGGCGAGCGAGCAGCTCGCTGCGGCGATGCTGCTGGCGGAGACGCTCGACGTCCGCGACGTCGGCACCGCGCGCCACTCGCAGACCGTCGGCCACTTCGCCGGGGCGATCGCCCGGGCGCTCGGGCTGCCGGAGGGCCGCGTCGAGCGCGTCCGCGCCGCCGGCGTGCTGCATGACATCGGCAAGCTCGGCGTCGCCGACGCGGTGCTCAAGAAGCCCGGCCCGCTCACCCCGGCCGAGTGGGAGGAGATGCGCCGCCACTCCGAGCTCGGCTCGCGGATCCTCTCGCACGCGAACCTGCGCGACGTCAGCGCCTGGGTGCTCGCCCACCACGAGCGGGTCGACGGCGGCGGCTACCCCGAGGGCCTGGCCGGCGAGGCGATCCCGATCGAGGCGCGGATCCTCGCCGTCGCCGACGCCTACGAGGCGATGACCGCCGACCGCGCGTACCGCCCGGCGATGACGCCGGAGGCGGCGCAGGCCGAGCTGCGGCGCTGCGCCGGCGGGCAGTTCGATCCCCCGGTCGTGGAGGCGTTCCTCGGCGTGCTGCGCCGTGACGGCCGCGGCGTCGGGACGCTGGTCCTCGCGGCGGGGGAGCGTCCGCCGCTCGAGCGGGTATCACCCGTGCATGCCCGCTAGAGACGACGACGACTGGGTCGGCACGCCGCCCGAGGGTCGCCACACCCACGACCAGTCCAAGCCTGGCTACTGGACCGACCAATGGCAGGCGGTGGTGGCGACCTCGATCCTCGCGGTCGTGGTCCTGCTCGCCGTGGTGCTGATCCTGTTGGTCTAAGCGGCTTCGGCGCCCGCGGTGGGCGCCGCGGTCTTGCGGGCGCGGGCGGCCGTCTCGGCGATCCCGTCGATGATCGGCGGCCAGGCGCCGCGCGGGAGGTCGTGGCCCATGCCGTCGATCTCGAGCAGGCGCGCGCCGGGGATCGCCTTCGCGGTCCGGCGGCCGCCCGACTTGGCCACGAGCTTGTCGGCGGTGCCGTGGATGACGAGCGCCGGCACGTCGAGCCGGCGCAGCTGCGCCGCGCGGTCGCGGTCGGCCAGGATCGCCATGAGCTGGCGGCCGTTCGCGGCGGCGCTGACCCCGCGGTCGTACTCACGCCCGAACACCTCGCGCATGTCGTCCTCGTTGCGCTCGAACCCGGGCGAGCCGATCGCCTTGTAGAGCGTGAGCGTGTGCTCGATGAAGCTCTCGCGGTCCTTCGGGGCCTGCTTGAGGAAGACCGGATAGATCTTGAACGCCGGCTGGCCCGTGAGCCGGTCGCCCGTGTTCGACATGATCGAGACGAGCGAGCGCACGCGCTCCGGGAAGCGGATCGCGATGGTCTGGGCGATCATCCCGCCCATCGAGGCGCCGACGATGTGCGCGCGCTCGATGCCGAGGTGGTCGAGCAGCCCGACGGCGTCACCCGCCATGTCGGCGAGCGAGTAGGCGGCGGCGCTGCGCTTGCGGCGCAGCGTCTGGCCGAGCGTCGGCGGCCTGCGATCGGTCAGCTGCGTCGAGCGGCCGCAGTCGCGGTTGTCGAAGCGGATGACGTGAAAGCCCCGGCCGGCGAGCTCATCGCAGAAGTCCTCCTGCCAGGCGATCATCTGCGTCGCGAGGCCCATGACGAGCAGGACGGGCTCGTCGGCGGGGTCGCCGAACGTCTCGTAGCAGAGCTCGATCTCGGGCGACACCCGCGCCATCTGCTCGGCCATCGCGGGGCTAGGCCTCGCCGTCGTTCTCGTCGGCCATGCCCTGCAGCAGCTCCAGCGCGGCGGCCTGCGCGGGCGTGACCATCATCTCCTCGCCGACCTGCTCGGGCTGGGGGTACAGCGTCGCGTGGACGGCGATCTCGTCCTGCCCGGAGTCCTCGAAGACGAGCACCGCGCGGCCGCCTGGCGTCGCCTCCGGCTCCTCGCTCTCGAGCGCCGCGCCCGCCGCCGTGAGCACGGTCACGGCGAGATCCCGCCAGTGCTTGAGCGCATCCCGCTGCTCCTCCTCGGTCATCTGCGCGAGGTGGTGTGCGTTGCGTTCGGCGAGGGCGGCGACGGCGGCCCCGATCGGGGCATCGGCCAGCAGTGCGTCAGGAGAGGCCATGAGGCCAGTATGGCGACTGGGCGACGTGCGTCGTCGCGGACGGTCTGGGGGCGGAAGTCAACCCTCGATGCCGGGGTTTCGAGACGCCCCAGGCGCTTCAGGCCGACGCGGCCGCGCTGGCGGCGCGCGACGACGCCGAGTGCCGCCGGCCCTCCGCCTCGCACGGCGACGGCGGACGCGCCAACGACACCTCCGCCCGCGCGAACGCGATCCGCGCGACGAGGCCCGTGACGAGGGCGGCGACGGCGCCGAGCAGCAGGCCCGAGCGCGGGCCCGCGGCCTGGGCCATCCAGCCGACGAGTGGGGCGCCGATCGGCGTCGAACCGAGGAAGACGACCGTGTAGAGCGACATCACGCGCCCGCGCAGCGCCGGCTCGACCGACAGCTGCAGGAGCGAGTTCGTCGTCGCTGCGAAGGTGACCGAGACCGCGCCGAGCAGCGCCAGGGCCATCAGCTGCAGCCACAGCACCGGCGCGGCCGCGACCGCCAGCTCGGCGACGCCGAAGCCCATCGCCGCGATCACGAGCAGCCGCGGCGTGACCCGGTTACGGGCGCTCGAGGCGAGCGCGCCGGACACCGAGCCGAGGCCCATCGCCACGGTCAGCGCCGCGTAGATCGACGCGCCGCCGTGCCAGTCGAAGCGCGCGATCAGCGGCAGCAGGACCTGGAAGTTGTAGGAGAGCGTCCCGACCACGGCCATCATCGCCAGCGGGATCAGCAGCCCGGGTGTCGAGCGGACGTGCGCGAAGGCGGTGCGCAGCTGCCCGCGGGCGCGGGCGACCGGCGCCGCGGTGAGCAGCTCGCGTGGGTTCATCAGCTTCAGCGCGACGAGCATCGCCGCGAACGAGAGCGTGTTCACGAGGAAGCAGGTCCCGACGCCGACCGTGGCGATCACGGCACCGGCGAGCGCCGGCCCGGCGATGCGCGAGGTGTGGACGACGACCGAGTTCAGCGACACCGCGTTGACGACGCGCTCGCCCCCGACCAGCTCGACCACGAAGCTCTGGCGCGCGGGGTTGTCGAAGGCGTTGACCAGCCCGCGGACGAAGACCAGCGCGAAGACCATCCAGACCTGGATCGTGCCGCGCTCGTAGAGGATCCAGAGCGTGAGCGCGGGCAGCGCCATCAGCGCCTGCGTGAGCATCAGCAGCTGCCGCTTGGGCAGGCGGTCGGCGAGGAGGCCGCCCCAGGCGCCGAAGAGCAGCACCGGAAGGAACTGCAGCCCGGCCGTCAGCCCCACGGAGACGCCCGACCCGGTGAGCTGGACGATCAGCCACATCTCGGCGACCGTCTGCATCCAGTTGCCGGAGATCGAGATGACCTGTCCGGTGAAGTAGCGACGGTAGTTGGGGATGGCGAGTGAGCTGAACGTGCGCTCGACCGCCGCCGTCATCGATCCTCCACCAGACGCTCGAGGATGTCCGACGCGCGCCGCAGGGTCGCCCGGTCCTCCGCGCTCAGCGTGCGCAGCCGGCGCGCGAGGTAGGCGTCCTTGCGGTGGCGCAGGTCCTCGAGCAGCGCCTGGCCGGCGGGTGTGACTGCGACGAGCGCCGAGCGCCCGTCGTGGGGGTCGGGCGTGCGGGCGACGTAG
Organism: Solirubrobacteraceae bacterium; assembly: GCA_036269915.1. Lineage (GTDB taxonomy): Bacteria > Actinomycetota > Thermoleophilia > Solirubrobacterales > Solirubrobacteraceae > DATBDM01. The sequence continues at coordinate 12,917 of DATBDM010000123.1, forward strand.
CCCGGCTCCTCGAGGCGCCCCAGCAGCCGCGTGGCGGTGGGGCGCTGGATGCGCTCGCGCTCGGCCAGCTCGGAGGGAGTGAGCGGGCCGTGGCGCGAGATCGTGCCGAGCGCGGCCAGCAGCGTCGGGCTGAGGTCGGCGCCCGCCTCCTGTCGCAGCCGCCGATGCGTCCGCACCACGGCGTGGCGAAGGCGGGTCGCGAGGTCGGTGCGTGTCGAGGTGATTGCCACTGCTAATTAGTCTAGCGAATTACATTCCCTTGACCCGGCGGCCGTACCGTTCGCCGGGAAAGGGGAGTACCCCACGCTGTTCGACGTGTCGTCAGTACGGCCGCAAGGCCCGGCGCGCCGGCCCTCGGAAGAGGGCGGGGGAGACCTTCGATGGACCTGACCGACCGTCGGAGGAACTTCCCGTGGTGGACCCACTCATCTGGCTGGCCTTCGGGGCAGCGATCATCGGCATGCTCACGCTCGACCTCGTGCTCGAGCGACGCACGGCCGGCGCCGTCCCCTCGATGCGCGCCTC
>DATBDM010000124.1:0-12867 GCA_036269915.1 Solirubrobacteraceae bacterium
GTCGCCGCTTGGTGGAGGTCGAGACCGTCCCGTCGCGCCAGCGGACGGTGACGGTCGCGACGCCCGTGCGCTCGTCGGACGCGCGCACCTTGACGCGCATCACCCGACCCGAGCGGGTCGCGGTGACCGTCGCCTTCGGAGCGATCGAGTCGACGATGATCGTGCGCCGCGGGCCGATCGTCGACTGCTTGTGGGCGTCGGTCGCCTGCACCTGCGCGGTGTGGCGCCCGTCCGGCACCGTACGGGCGACGCGCAGCGCGGTGGCGGTGGTGTTGCCGGCACCGCGCCCGTCGATCGTGAGCGCGAAGCGCTGGCTTCCGAACGCCTCGCTGCCGGGGATCCAGGTCAGGCGCGGCCGCGGGCCGGCGTAGTAGCGGGCGGCGATCCGCGGCGGTCCGGGCGGGCTGTCCTGCAGCGCGGCGGTGAGCACGCGCTGACCGGACTTGGCGCCCTGCAGCATTCCCAGCACGGCGTTCGCGGAGGCGTCGGCGCCGAGCCGCAGCGTGCCGGCGACGACCGGGCCCGACTTCGCCGCCGAGATGCGCGTGAGGCGGCCGAAGTCCTTGCCCTGCTCGGCGAGGCGGCCGTAGACGACCGGAGTGCCGGCGTGCGTCGGCGCGCGGAAGGCGACCTCGCCGGCGGGCCGGTCCGACGACCAGGCGGCGACCGGCGCCACGGCGGAGGTGGCGGCGTCGGCGTCCAGGCGCACGGGCGCCGCGAAGGCGCCCGTCGAGCCGATGAGCGTGCCGAGCACGGTGCCGTCGGCGGCGCCGACAGCGCCGACGCCGCTCGACGCGCCGCTGACCGCGAGCACCGGGTTGCGGCTGGTGGCGCCGCCGTCGAGCGCGACCGCCTCGCCGAAGGAGACGCCGAAGCGGCGCGCGAGCGAGCGCGAGCGGGTGCCGACGTCCTGGCGGAACGCGACCCAGGCGGCGTTGCCGGTGCGCTCCGCGTCGACCTGCGGCGAGTCGGCCGACCCGCCCGGCTCGGTGCCGAGGGCGACCGCGTTCGCCTCGAGCGGGATCAGCGGAGCGTCGGTGCCGGAGAGCCGGCGGGCGAAGACGTGCGTCGTGCCGTCGGAAAAGGTCTCCCCCCAGGCGGCGATGGCGCTGCCGTCGGCGGACACGTCGACCGACGGGCGCAGCGCGCCCGTGCCGGCGGAGCGGTTGGGGTCGGCGTCCAGCGGCGCGCCGAGCGGCGTCCAGACGGTGCCCTGAAGCTGGGCGGCGCGCGCGTCGGCGCCGCCGGCGCCGTCCTGCGTCCACACGGCGTAGGCGACGCCGTTGGCGTTCATGCGCACCTGCAGCGTGCGCGGGTGCGCGCCCGTGCCGAGCTCGACCGGGGCGGCGACTGCGCCGCCGCCGCTCACCAGCCCGTACGCGATGCCCTTGGCGATCCAGGCAATCGCGAGCCGGCCGTCGGGGCCGGCGGCGACCTGGATGTCGTCGACCGCGCCCTGCGCGATCGCCACGGGCTTGGAGAAGCCCCCCGCGGTCAGCCGCGCCACGAAGCCCGCGCGGTCGCGGTTGTGGTGCTTCTTGTCGCCGATCTTCTTGACGTAGGCGACGGCGCCGGTGCCGTCGGGGGCGATCGCGGCCCCGCCGATCCGCACGATCGCCGCGGGACCGTCCACCTGCTTCGCGCCGATCCAGACCGCCTGCGCGGGCGCGCTGAGGACGAGTCCGAGACCGACGGTCCCGGCGAATGGGAGGAGCAGGCGCCGCATGCGAGGAGCCAGCTTAGGGGCGGGGACGGACGAGGGCACTGCGCCCTTTAAGGACGCAGTGCCGCCGAAGTTGCGGGGGTCGGCTAGTGCGCGAGCACGGGCTCGCCCACCGGTGCGACCTCGCGGGCGACGCCGGGACGCAGCAGCAGGCCGCACACGAACGCGCCGAACAGGAAGATCCCCGCCGACCACCAGAACGCGGTGGTGTAGCCGTGCACCGCCGCCTCCGTCGCGAGCGTCGCCGACGGCGCGCGGGTGGCGGCGAAGCCGGAGGCGGCGCTCGCGGCCAGGGTCGACAGCAGCGCGGTGCCGATCGAGCCGCCGACCTGCTGGGCGGTGTTGACCATCGCCGAGGCGACGCCGGCGTCCGACGGGGCGACGCCGAACGTCGCGCCCTGGAACGACGGAGCGAAGATCAGGCCGAAGCCCACGCCCGCGACGAGCAGCGCCGGGAGCACCGAGGCCGCGTAGGTCGAGTCGACGCTCAGCCCGGTGAGGTACAGCATCGCGATCGTCGCCAGCAGCATCCCCGCGGTCGTCAGCCGGCGCGGCCCGACGCGCGGCAGCAGCACCGTGTTCGCGATCGTCGCCGTGGTCATGATCGCGCCGGTCATCGGCAGGAAGCCGAGGCCGGCCTGGATCGGCGTGAAGCCGAGGACCTGCTGCAGGTAGTAGGTGAGGAACAGGAAGACGCCGAACATCGCGATGCCGGCGATGCCGACCGCGAGGTAGGCGCCCGCGCGGTTGCGGTCCAGGACGACCCGCAGCGGCAGCAGCGGATGCGCGACGCGGCGCTCGATCGCGACGAAGGCGATGAGCAGGACCGCGCCGGCGGCGAGCGAGGCGAGCGTGACGCCGTCGCCCCAGCTGGTGGTCTCCGCGTGCGAGAAGCCGTAGACGAGACCGAAGAAGCCCAGCGACGCCGCGAGCGTGCCGGGCAGGTCGAGCCGCGGGCGCTGCGGATGCGGTTGGTTGACCAGCAGCGTGGCCGCGCCGACGATCGCCACGACGGCGAAGATCAGGTTCACGAACAGGCACCAGCGCCAGTCGAGCCACTCGGTGAGCACGCCGCCGAGCAGCAGGCCGGCGGCCGCGCCGGAGCCGGCGATCGCGCCGAAGACGCCGAACGCCTTGCCGCGCTCGTCCGGGCGGGTGAAGGTGGTCGCCAGCAGCGAGAGCGCCGACGGGGCGAGCACCGCGCCGAACACGCCCTGCAGTGCGCGGGCGGCGACGAGCACGCCGAAGGAGCCGGCGAAGCCGCCGATCGCCGAGGCGATGGCAAAGCCGGCCAGGCCGACGATGAAGGTCCACTTGCGCCCGAACAGGTCGCCGAGGCGGCCGCCGAGCAGCAGCAGGCTGCCGAACGCGAGCGCATAGGCCGTGATGATCCACTGGCGCGAGTCGTTCGAGAAGCCGAGCTCGTGCTGGGCCGACGGCAGCGCGATGTTCACGATCGTCGCGTCGAGCACGACCATGAGCTGCGCGATGCCGATGACCGCGAGGATCAGCCAGCGTCTCTCGTGGTGCGGGTTCGTCTCTGGGGGCATGCGGGGGGACCTTTGGGGAGGAAGTGGAGAACTGCTCTCAAGTTTCTCGGCAGGCTAGCAGCAAAGTGGAATCGATCCCTCCGCTTTCGCTACTCTGTGACACATGCCCACCACCGCCGAGCGCCCGCTGCGCAAGGACGCCGAGCGCAACCGCCGCCGCATCCTCGACGCCGCGCGCGAGGTCTTCGCCGAGCACGGGCTCGACGCCGGGCTCGACCACATCGCGCGCCACGCCGGCCTCGGGGTCGGCACCGTCTACCGGCGCTTCCCCGACAAGGACAAGCTGATCGATGCGCTCTTCGAGGAGCGGATCGGCTCGATCGCCGCGCTGGCCGAGGAGGCCGCCGCGCACGAGGATCCGTGGGCCGGCCTGGTCTTCTTCTTCGACCGCAGCCTCACCGAGCAGGCCGCCGACCGCGGGCTCAAGCAGATCCTGCTCTCCGGCGCCCGCGGCTGCGCCCAGGTCTCCGCGGGGCGCGAGCGGATCGCGCCGCCGCTGCGATCGCTCGTCGAGCGCGCCCACGTCGCCGGCGTGCTGCGCCAGGACGTCACCGCCCAGGACATCCCGATGATCTCGCTGATGCTCGGGAGCCTGATGGACGCGAGCCGCGACACCGCGCCGGAGCTCTGGCGCCGCTACCTCGAGCTGCTGCTCGACGGGCTGCGGGCAGGCGGGCCGGGCTCGCGCGAGCCGCTGACCGTCGCGCCGCTCGACCCCGTCGCCGTCCAGACGGTGCTCGCCGCCTGGAAGCCCTGCCGCGCCTGAGCTGACCGCCGCGCCGGGCGGGGCGAACGTCAACTGCCTCTGGGTAGGGCGGCGACGGCGCGCCTAGGGCACGATCCCCTCGGCGGCCGCCTCGGCGCGGAAGGCATTCGTCTCCGCGGCGCGCCGCGCGGCGTCCCAGCCCAGCTCCTCCCCCAGCACGCCCGCGACCCGCGCGGGCGCGTCGCCGTCCGGCGCGGTCAGCGCGCGGCCGGCCGTGAGCCCGAGCCGCGTGCGCCGCAGCAGCACGTCGCCGACGGTGCGCGCCTGTTCGTGGCGCGCGGCGATCAGGGCCTCGGCGAGCAGGTCGGGGCGGCCGGGAACGATCGGCGCCGCGAGCTCGGGCCGCTCCGTCGCGAGGCGCAGCACGACCTCCGCCGCCGAGCCGTAGCGGCCGGCGAGCTGCTCGTAGGCGTCCGCGGAGACGCCGTCCACCCGCGGCAGCGCGTCGGGCTCGACCGGCAGGCCGAGCGGGACGAGCTCCGTCCGGCATGGTGCGTCGAGGCCGTCGCGCTCCACGAGCCGGTCGACGGTCATCTTCGCCATCCGCCGCCAGGTCGTGAGCTTGCCGCCGGTGATCGTGACCATCCCGCTCGAGGTCTCGTAGATCTCGGCCTTGCGCGAGATGTCGACGGACTTCTTCGGGTCGCCGGTGGAGATCAGCGGCCGCACGCCCGCGAACGCGCCCTCGACGTCGCGCGGCCCGAGATCGGTGGCCAGGAAGGCGTTGAGCGCGTCGAGCAGGTAGGCGACGTCGGGGGCGGCGGGCTGGACGTGCTCGAGGCGCCCCTCGTAGTCGTTGTCGGTCGTGCCGACGAGGGTCTGCCCGAGCCACGGGAGCACGAAGATCGTCCGGTTGCCGCCCGCGGGCGCGATCGCGCCGGCCACGAGCGGCACGGCGGCGTGCGAGAGAACGATGTGGGTGCCGCGGCTGGGCCGGATGACCGGCACCTCGGCCTCGTCGTGCAGCTCGCCCGGGCGCAGCCGGTCGGCCCACACGCCGGTCGCGTTGACGACGTTGGCCGCCCGGATCTCGAGCGTCTCGCCGCTCTCGGCGTCGCGCACGACCGCGCCGGCGGCGCGCCCGCCGTCCTCGAGCAGCGCCACCGCCTCGAGCCGGTTGGCCATCACCGCGCCGAAGCGCTCGGACTCCCCCAGCACCGTGAGCACGAGTCGCACGTCGACGGTCTGGCAGTCGTAGAAGAGGTACCCCGCGCTCGGGGCGCGCGCGGCGAGCGCGGGCAGGAGCGCCACGACCTCCTCGCCGGAGATCACGCGATGCCGGGCCGGGCTCCACTCTGCGTCCTCGCGGGCGCGGCGGCGCGCGAGCGGCGAGATGCGGTCGACCGACATCGCGTCGTACATGTTCAGACCGAGCCCCATCAGCCGGTCGGGCCGGGCACCGTCGAAGGCCGGGACGACGAGCGGCAGCGGCTTGACCAGATGCGGCGCCAGCGCGACGTTGATCTGGCGCTCGAGCAGCGCCTCGCGCACCAGGCCGAGGTCGAAGTTCTGCAGGTAGCGCAGGCCGCCGTGGACGAGCTTGCTCGACCGCGACGAGGTGCCGATCGCGTAGTCGCCGCGTTCGATCAGCGCGACCGAGTAGCCGCGGCTGGCCGCGTCGAGGGCGACGCCCGCGCCGGTGATCCCGCCGCCGATCACGAGCACGTCGAAGCGCTCGTCCACCAGCGCCTCGAGAGCCGCCCCGCGCGCGATCACTCGAGGTAGGTCCGGATCGTCTCGAGCGGAGCGCGCTCCGGTGGCGCCTTCTCGCCGCGCGCCTCGCCCAGGTGGATCAGGCCGAGGACGTGCTCCCCGTCGGGGATGCCGCAGGCGGCGCGGCCCTCCGCTGTACGCAGGACGGCCGGCGTGCGCCAGTAGCCGCCGAGCCCACGCTCGTGCGCGCCGAGCAGGACGATGTAGGTCGCGCACGCGGCGGCGGCGAGATCCTCCTCGTCGGTGATCGGATCGCTGCCGCCGAGCGCGGCCGACGCGGCGACGAGCGTCGGCGCGCGGTCGAGCTTGGCCGCGCTCTCCGGGCCGGCGGCCTCCTTGAGCGCCGTTAGCGCCCTCGGACCGAGCACGCGGAAGCGCCACGGGTTCGTGAGCTCGTGGTTGGGCGCCCAGCGCGCGAGCTCGAACAGCTCCTCGAGCGTGGCCCGGTCCACCGGCGCCGGCGCGAAGGCCTTGTGGGTTCGGCGCGTGCGGATGAGCTCCTCGAGATCCACCCGACTGAGGCTATTGCACCGTCTGCCGATCACCCCGATATGCAGGTCGCTGAGCTCTGGCGCTGGCCGGTCGAGGGCACCGAGGGTGAGTCGACGCCGTCGGTGCGCGTCGACGTGCGCGGGGTCGGCGGCGACCGTACCCACGCGATCCTCGCCCAAGGGCCGTGGGGCTGGGGGCCGCCCGCGCCCGGCAGCCTCGCGGGCTGGCGCGCCGCGTACCCGTTCGCGATCGGCGCCGCGCTCGATCCCGCCAGGCCGCCCTACGCCGTGGTCACCTGCCCCGCCGGTCATCAGTTCCAGTGGGGCGACCCGCGCCTGCGCACCGCGCTGGAGGACCACCTCGGCGTCGCGGTGCGCCTGCAGCGCGACGCCGACGCCCCGCGCCCGATCGTGGTCGGCAGCGTCGCGCACGCGAACCTGCGCCTCGACGCCGCCGTCGCGGGCTGGACGCCCGGCACCGATCTGCACTTCGCGGGCGGCGTCCGCCTGCGCGTCCTCGCCTTGCCGGCGGGCGGCGGCGCCCGCGCGCGCGTGCTCGCCAACGGGCGCATCGCGGCCGGCGAGCCGGTCGAGCTGATCGCGAGCTGACACCCGCCGCTTCAGGTCCGGGCGGGCGCTGCCGATGAGGCAGTGCCGACTCTTACTGGAGGAAGAAGTGCTCCGCATCGACGAGACGTCCAAGACGCTGGTGGCGCCGCAGGCCGGAGGCCTGGTCGCCGAGGCCGCGCCCGACCGCGACGAGCTGCTCGCGCTGGTCGGCTCATCCTTCGAGGCGTTCGCCGCCGAGCTGGGCATGCCGCACGCCAAGCTCGTGGCGCACGAGCCCGTCCCGGGTGCCGACCTGGTGGCCTTCGACGAGTCCGACGGCCGCGCCGTCGTGCTCCACGTCACCGGCGACACGGTCGAGTGGCAGCTCGCCCGCGCGCTCGGCGCCGCCGCCGAGGTCGCGAGCTGGGACGCCGCCCGCCTGGCCGAGGTGTCCGAGGCGCTTCAGGCCGTCGTCCCCGGCGACTCGCCGCGACTCGTCGTGCTCGCCGGCGGCTACGACCCGCGCGCTCTGGCGACCGTCAAGTGGCTGAGCCGCCATCACGGCATCGAGATCTCCGCCTTCTCCGTCTCGGTCCTGCGCTTCGGCGCCGAGCGCCTGCTCAGCGTCGCCCGCGAGCCGCGCGAGCACGCGACCGACCCGGCCTCTGAGATCCAGTGGATGCTGACCGGCGGCAGCGCGCCCGAGGGCGCCCCGGCCGAGGGCCAGCCCGCCGGCGCCAGCACGCCGCCCCCGGGCGTCCCCGCCTTCTAGAAGATCTGACCGTCCGTCAGGCAGCACGACGAACGCCCGGGCTCGCCCGGGCGTTCGTCGTTGTGCGGCCTGATCTAGGGAGCCGAGGGCCCGAGGACCCGTAGGCGCGCGACCTGCGGGTCGTGGTCGGACGCCTGGTCGGTGAACTCGGCGTTGACGTGCACCGAGTCGTACGCCGGCTTGCCCTGCATGAGCGGCTCGGAGACCAGGATCTGGTCCAGGACCTCCGAGTTGCCCTCGTACACGTACGAGTAGCGCTCGCTCAGCGCCAGCGTGTCCATCAGGTTCACCAGCTGGTCGCCCTTCAGGATGCTCAACGTCTCCGAGAAGTCGTAGTCGTTGAGATCGCCGAGCACGACGACGTTGGCCCGCGGGTTCGCGGTCTCGAGATCGGACACGAAGCCGTTGACGATCTCCGCCTGCCGGTGGCGCTGGTTCTCCGACGGGAACTCCGGCGGCTGGAAGCGGCCGAACAGCGGGTCGTCGCCGCCCTTCGAGTTGAAGTGGTTCGCGACGACGAACAGCGGCTTGTTGTGCCAGCGGAACTCGCCCGCCAGCGGCTTGCGGCTGCTCGCGAACGCCGGGTCGGTCGGGTCGATGCGGCCCGGGCTGGCCGACAGGTGGGCGTCCTTGGCGGTGCCGACGACGGTCGTGTCCGAGGTCGCCGTGCCGCCCGGGCGGTCGACGAACGAGAGCCCGCGGTCGGTGCGGTAGAGGAAGCCCTGGCGGATGTTGCCGCCGGGCTCGCCGCCGTCCGTGCCGTACTCGGGGTCGATCTCGCGGTACTCGTAGTCGGGGCCGCCCGCCGCCTTGATCGCGGCGATCAGCTCGTTCCAGGTGACCGCGGCGTCGGTGCTGGGGCTCGTGCCCGGGCCGTCGTCGTCCTGGATCTCCTCGACCGCGACGAGGTCGGGCGTCCGGAGGTTGTGCACGAGGATGTTCGCCAGCCGGTCGAACTTGTCCGGCGGGTCGGTCGGGTCGAGGTTCTCGACGTTGAACGAGGCGATCGACAGCTGGTCGCCGCTCGCCGGATCGGTGACCTCGCGCTGCAGGCCGCCGTCCTCGTGCGCCGGGGTCGCCAGCGCGTGCAGCATGTAGTTGCCGAACGCGTAGTCGACCACCGCCCGCAGCGCGCCCGGGTAGGCGTCGCCGACGTTCGAGGCCGGCATGGGCGCCAGCGTGTCGTCGACGATCAGCCGCTCGGGGTTGAAATCGCCGGGCGTGGCGATGACGCCGCCGCGCGCGCTGCGCGGCGTGGCCAGCTCGCCACGGTCGCCGACCAGCGGCGTCTCGCCGAAGGAGTTGGTCGGGCCGACGGCGACCGCGTCGTTCAGTTGCACGAGCATGCCCTCGAGACTCTCGTCGAAGTCGATGCCGTCCTGGTCGGGATCGAGCGTCGGGTTGTCGTCGACGTCGCCCGTCGAGTCGTTGTCGATGACCTGGGTCGGCGGCACCCGCCCGCCGGCGCCGATCACGGTCGGGTCGATGGTGCCGGCGCCCGCCGGGTCCGCGACCACGGTCGGATCGTCGATCTCGGTCGTCGAGAGGTTGGTGCTCGAGGCGCGGAACTCCGAGACGAGGCCGTCGACCTTGACCGGGCTGCCGACCGTGGCGACCGCGGGCAGCGGGGAGCGCGTGAAGACGAAGATGCCCTCCGAGGTGCGGACGTCGCCATCCGGGTTCGGGTCCTGCATCCAGAAGCCGTTGGACCCGCGCGCGGTCACGATGCCGGGGACCTTGGCCACCCGGTCGCCGGCGTGTGGGGACTTGTGGCTCGTGCCCTGGATCTCGTGGATGCGCAGCTCCAGGCCCGGAGGGGGCGGGGGGCTCCCGCCGCCGGTGCCCTGCGGGTCGGGGTCGCCCGCGGCGAAGTCGAGGCGGTTCTGGTCGGTGTCGGGCCCGATCCGGGAATCCGAGGTGGTGTTGGTCAGCGTCGGCGCCGGCGCGGCGCCCTCGAACTCGGTGGCGGAGCCGTAGCCGACGAGGTCGCGCACGCCCGCCGGAGCGACCAGCCTGACCTTGCCGGACGTCCCGGACATGGAGATCGTCCCTGTCGCGTCGGGCGTCGGCAGCGCCGTGCCCGGGTTGGCGCCCTTTGCCTCCTGAACGAGGTAGTACCCGCCGGCCGGGACCGTGCCCTTCAACGGCGTGGTGAACGAGAACGCGCCGGCGGCCGACCCGTACTGGACGCTCCAGCCGTCGACCGAGACGTCTTCACCGGTCGGATTGAAGAGCTCGATGAAGTCGTTGGTGTAGGTCGCGCCGGAGTTCCCGCCTCCGCCGTAGACCTCCGAGATGACGACGTCTGGCGACGCGGCGGATGCCGGCGCGGCAAGCGCCAGGGCGGCCGCCGCGGCCGCCATGAGTACCCCTGCTGAACGTTGCATGCGCCGCAACCTAGTGCGACGGGCGCCGGGCGGCGTTGCCGAGGCGTGACGATGTCAGAGTGCCTGCACCTCGGCGAGCACCTCGCCGACCGATCCCTTCGCGTCGCCGAAGAGCATCGCGGTCTTCGGCTCGTAGAACAGCGGGTTGTCGATGCCGGCGAAGCCGCTGTTCATCGAACGCTTGAGCACGATCACCGAGCCCGCCTTGTCGACGTCGAGGATCGGCATCCCGTAGATCGGCGAGTCGGCGACGGTGCGCGCCGCCGGGTTCGTCACGTCGTTGGCGCCGATGACCAGCGCGACGTCCGTGCGCGCGAACTCCGGGTTGATGTCGTCCATCTCCTTGAGCTTCTCGTAGGGGACGTCGGCCTCGGCGAGCAGCACGTTCATGTGCCCCGGCATGCGGCCCGCGACCGGGTGGATCCCGTAGAGCACCTCCACGCCGCGCTTCTCGAGCTCTGTGGCGAGGTCGGCGACCGCGCGCTGCGCCTGGGCGACGGCCATGCCGTAGCCCGGCACGACGACCACCAGCCGCGCGTAGGAGAGCTGGATGGCGACGTCCGCGGCGCTCGTCGAGCGCACGGTGCCGCCGGTCTCGCCCCCGCCGGGCAGCGCCGGGCCGCCGGCGCCGAGCCCGCCGAAGAAGACGTTGCCGATCGACCGGTTCATCGCCTCGGCCATCTGCTTGGTCAGGATCGAGCCCGAGGCGCCGACCAGCATGCCCGCGACGATCAGCGCCGTGTTGTCGAGCGCGACGCCGGCCGCGGCCGCGCTCAGGCCCGTGAACGCGTTCAGGGTGGAGATCACGACCGGCATGTCCGCGCCGCCGATCGGCAGGACCGCCAGCAGGCCGAGGGCGCCCGCCGAGACGAGGATCAGCCAGAACAGCAGCTGCGAGTCCGAGCCGGCGGCGATGATCACCGCAAGCACGACCGCGACGCCGAGCAGCACGCCGTTGACCACCTTGGGGATCGCAAAGCGGCCCTTGAGCCGCTCCTCGAGCTTCAGGAAGGCGACGATCGAGCCCCAGAAGGAGATCGAGCCGATGATCGCCGCGAAGAGGATCGGGATCAGCGACTGCAGCTCGAGGTCGCCGCCCGTCACGCGGAACTCGACGATCGAGATCAGCGCCACCGCGCCGCCGCCGACGCCGTTGAACAGCGCCACCATCTGCGGCATCTGGGTCATCTTCACGCCGCGCGCCGCGGGGATGCCCACCGCCGTGCCGATCGCGACGCCGACGACGATCAGGATCCAGTCGCCGACGCCGCGGGTGATCAGCGTCGCGACGACGGCGACGCCCATGCCGACCGCCGCGATCTGGTTGCCGCGCACCGCCGTCCGCGGCCCGCGCAGCATGTGCAGGCCCGCGATGAACAGCGAGAACGCGACGATGTAGAGCAGCTGGACGACGTCGTGTCGGCTCATCCTGCCTCGCTCCGCTCGTCACCGGCTTCGCCTCGCGCCCCGGGCTCGAGCTCCGGGTCGGGCTTGCGGCCCTTGAACATGCCGAGCATGCGGTCGGTGACGAGGAAGCCGCCGACGACGTTGATCGTGCCGAAGGCGATCGCGATCACCAGCAGCAGGTCGTTGAGGAAGCCGTGCGCGGGGCCGATCAGCAGCAGGCCGCCGAGCACGACGATGCCGTGGATGGCGTTGGTGCCCGACATCAGTGGCGTGTGCAGCGTGTTCGGCACCTTGGAGATCACCTCGAAGCCGACGAACGCCGCCAGCACGAGGATCGCGATCTCGGTCAACAGATCCATCTACGCCTCAACTCCCGCGGCCTTCTTGGCCCCCTCGTGGACGATCGCGCCGCCGCGCGTCACGCAGGCGCCCGCGATCACCTCGTCGTCGAAGTCGAGCGCGAGCGCGCTCTCCTCCCCGGTCATCAGCTCCACCAGCGAGAGCACGTTGCGCGCGTACAGCTGCGACGCGTGCTCGGCCATCGCGGACGGCACGTCGAGCGGCGCCGCGATGATCACGCCGCCGTCGGTGGTGTAGGTCTCCCCCGGCCGCGAGAGCTCGCAGTTGCCGCCCGCCTCGCCCGCCAGGTCGACGATCACGCTGCCCGGCTTCATCCCCGCCACCGCCTCGGCGGAGACGAGCTTGGGCGCCGGGCGCCCGGGCACGAGCGCGGTCGTGACGATCACGTCGGACTTGCCCATCTGCACCGTCAGCGCCTTGCGCTGGACCTCCTGCTCCTCCGACGTGAGCTCGCGGGCGTAGCCGCCGGCGGCCTCGGCGTCCCCGAGACCCTCGACCTCGAAGAACTTCGCGCCCAGTGACTGGATCTGCTCCTTGACCGCCGAGCGGATGTCGAAGGCGGTGACGACGGCGCCGAGCCGGCGCGCGGTGGCGATCGCCTGCAGGCCGGCGACGCCCGCGCCGAGCACGAGCACCTGAGCGGGCGGGATCGTGCCCGCGGCGGTCATCAGCATCGGGAAGAAGCGGCCGCTCTCCTCGGCGGCGATCAGCACCGCGCGATAGCCGGCGACCGTCGCCTGGCTGGAGAGCGCGTCCATCGATTGCGCGCGCGAGATGCGCGGGATCGCCTCCATCGCGAAGGCGGTCGCGCCCGTGCGGGCGATCGCGGCGATGCCGGGGCCGTTGGTGAGCGGGGCGAGGAAGCCGATCAGGACGGAGTCAGGGCCGAGCTTGCCGGTCTCGGCCTCCGACGGCGCTGCGACCTTGGCGACGACGTCGGCGCCCCAGGGGTCGCCGAGCTCGGCGCCCGCGTCCGTGTAGTGATCATCCGGCGCGCCGGCCGCGATGCCCGCTCCGGGCTCGATGACGACCGTGTGGCCGGCCTTGGCGAGCCGGCGCACGACGTCGGGGACGACCCCGACCCGGCGCTCGCCGTCCGCCGTCTCCTTGGGAACACCGATTCGCATGGATGCGGCAACCTATACGAAC
>DATBDM010000125.1:0-6290 GCA_036269915.1 Solirubrobacteraceae bacterium
GCTGACCGAGCTCTTGGCCAGGTCGTTCGACTCCCGGTTGAGCAGGGCGAGCCGCTGGTTCACCGCCGGACTCGCGAGGATCTCCCGCGTCGCCTGGGTGGGGCCGACGGTCAGGCGGTCGCGGGGAAGGCTGACCGCCTCAAGATGCGGCGCCCCGCGACCGTCGACCCAGCCGGCGAGGTACGCGACGAGGTTCTGGCGGCCGTGTGGGCTGAACGACGTGGTCAGCACGAACCGCGCGTGCCGATCGCCCGGGAGGCGCCCGAGCATGTACGCGGGCCGGGAGCGTGAGGGCTGGCCACCGGCGTGGGCGCCACCACCGGATCGTCCGCCCGGCGCGGGGAACCGGATGTTGCCCGCCGACTCGACCGGGCCGGCCAGCTGCCGTGATCGCTCCCAGGCGTCGGCGCCGTTCCAGAAGCCGGTCGGATCGAGCGCGTGATACGTGGAGTACGCCTCCGCCTGCGCCTTGAAGAGGCGCTGCGGATACCGCAGATGCGCACGCAGCTCCGGGGGCATCTGCGCCAGGGGCGCGAACAGCCCCGGGTAGGCGGCGCTCCACGCGTCCAGGAGCGGATCGGCGGCGTCGGCGGCGTACAGCCGGACGCCCCCGTCGAACCCGTCGACCACGGCCACGGCGGCGCTGCGCACGTAGTTGACGCGCTCGCCGCCCAGGGGGACCCGGGCGGCGTACGGGTAGTCGCGACTCGTGGTGAAGCCATGCAGGAGGAACTGGACCCGGCCGTCGGCGACCACCGTCTGAGGGTGGGAGTCCCACTGCAAGAACGGCGCGATCGTCCGCACTCGATCGCCGACGTCGCGGTGCATGAGGATGCGCGAGCGAGGGACGGCGGTCTCCGTGAGGGCGAGCTTGAGATCGCCGAAGCGGGCTGCGAACGCGGCGCGCCGGAGCAGGTTCGACAGCTCGATCCCGCCGTGCCCGTCGTAGTGGTACTGCGGGGATCGGGAGCCCGGCGACGGCGCCTCGATCTCGCCCCGGTTGGTCGCGACGACCGTGTACGGCGGATCCCCCGGGAGCGCCTGCCCGAAGTATGTCCGCGGCTGGGTCAGCCCGAGCGCGTTGGCGCGGGCGTCGAACCCTCGCTGCGCGAAACGGGGATACCGATCGGTGTCGGCCTGGCCGCCCTCCACCGCGACGACGCCGTACCCGTGCGTGTACGCGAACCGCGCGTTCGCCCAGGACCTTGCCTTCCGGGGCAGCCGGCTGACATCGCGCTCGCGCGCGGCGACGGTCATCACCCGAGGCTTCCCGCCGACGGTGTAGCGGTCGACGCTGACGCTCGGGAAGCGGTAGTAGCCGCCGATCGATTCCAGCTCGTCCAACGCCGGGCGCAGGACGCTGGAATCCCACAGAGGCACGTTCTCGATCGTCGACCGGTTCTCAGCGGCGACGCGACGAGTCAGCACGCCACGGTCCGCGAGCGGTCGGGCGACGATCCGGTCGAGCGCGAACGCCGTCCGGGTCGACGCGATCGCATCCGCGACGTAGGGACGCTCGCGCGACAGCGCCTGGGGCTCGACGTCGAAGCGCTCGACGAGCCCCGGCAGACCGCTGGTCGCGGCGCCGGCCACCAGCGCGAGCGCGCCGATCAGGGCGAGCGGAGCGAGCCTGACGACCCGCACCGCTCCGTACAGGCACAACCCGGCTTCCAGCAGCGTGAGGACGCCGCGGACGCGGAGGACCGCGAGCCGGACGTGGACGTCGGTGTAGGACGCGCCGGGCACGGGCGAGCCCGCATGTGGCAGCGCCAGCGCGTACTGCTCGAGATGAAGCCGCCAGCGCAGCAGCAGGCACAGCAGCGCCGCGAGGAGGAGCAGGTGCGCGCGCGCGTCCCGCAGACGCCCCGCGGCCGCGTAGACGCCGGCGGCGGCGCCGGCGCTCATCAGCACCGTCTGGAGCAGCCAGCCGAGCGTCGCCCGGTACAGCGGCAGCGAGAAGACGAAGAAGCCGACATCGCGGTGGAACAGCGGATCGGCTGCCCCGAAGTCGCGTCGATGGGCCCACAGCAGGAGCAGCCGCCAGGCCCCGTCGGGCTCGAGGTCGAGCACCACCACGCCGCACCCGATGGCGACCAGCGGGCCGGCGATCCGCCGCTGCTGCCACAGCGCCGCGCCGATGCGCCCGCCGCGCGCGCGGTCGCCGACGACCCGCTCGGCGATCGCGAGGTTCGCCAGGACGGCACCCATGGTCGCGAGGCCCGGGAACGCGGCCGCCAGGAGCTTCCACTGGAGCGTCGTCCACAGCACCTGGACATGGCCGACCTCGCGGAACCAGAGCAGGTCCGTGTAGACGCGCGCGACGAGCAGGACCGCCCCGCCGGCGAGTCCCGCGCAGGCGGCGGCCAGAAGCGCGCGCGCTCGTGGCGTCCGCCATAGCGAGACCCGCTGCGCCGGCGTGTCCCGAGGGCGCGGCCGGGCCACGGATGTCAGCGCTATCGCCATGTCTCGCACCGCGGACCCTGCCGACCTGGGCCGTCGATCCGATAGGCATCGCCGACGGGTCGATAGCGCACGCGTTCCGACGCGCAGGTCCTATCGCGCGAGCGCGAGAGGCGATCGGCGTGGCCGGTCGGACCTGCAACATCCGCGCATGAACGCCGGCAGAGACCGCAGGCTCTCGTGGAGCGTCGTGGCGCTCCTGGTCGCAGCGGCCGTCCTGGCCGGCTACGCGGTGAGCAACGCGCGCCGCGGGCCGGACCAGCGCCAGGTCGCGTCGTCCGCCGCCCGTCCCGTCGCCGCCCAGACACCATCGGCCGCCCAGACACCGCCGGCCGCCCAGACACCGCCGGCCGCCGGCATGGACGAGGCCGCGTTCTGGCAGCTGACCGCCGACACCCGCGCGGCCGCGAGCGGCGACACCGGGCGGCAGTCCGGGCTGCTCGAGAAGCGGCTCCGCCAGCTGCCCCCCGCGTCGATCGCGGCGTTCCAACGCATCCGCCACCGGCTGGAGGAACGGCTCTACACGTGGCGGGTCTGGGGCGCCGCCTACGTCATCGAGGACGGGTGCTCGGACGACTGCTTTCGCGACTTCCGCGCCTACGTGCTCTCGCTCGGACAACGCCCGTACCAGACGGCGGTGCGCGATCCCGACGCGCTCGCGCCCGTGGTGCAGGACGCCGAGCAGGGAGACTGGGAGAACGCCGACAGCGTCGCGGGCGATGCGTACCAGGCCGTCACGGGCGATGACATCCCCGCCGACGACTCCGACCTCTCGGGCGCCCCGCGCGGCCAGCCCTGGGACGACGACCAGGAGGAGGCGCTCGTCAGCCGCTATCCGCGACTCGCCGCCCGGTTCCGATGACGTTGCGCCGGTAGGGAAGCGTACGTGCCCGCGCCGTCGCTCGAGCTCCTGCTGCCCGACCGCACGCGGCTGCCACTCGACCGCGCGCTGAGCATCGGGCGGGCGCCGGAGAGCTCGGTGCGGTTGACCGACGCGAGCGTGTCCAGGCTCCACGCGCGCATCTCGCCCGCGCGGGACGGGACGGCGGTCCTCGAGGACGCCGGCTCGTCCTACGGCACGTGGCTGGACGGCCGCCGGGTCGATGCGCCGACGCCGCTGCAGGAGGGCTCGCGCATCCGGCTCGGCGACCTGGAGCTGGTCGTGGACCGCGCCCGCGGCGAGGACGAGGCGGGTCTCACCGTCGTCGTGCCCCCGAACGCGTCGACGACGATCACGGTGGGCCCGGGCGAGAGCCCGCGGGTGCGCAGCGGCTACGCGCTCAAGCGGCTCGCGGCCGGCGAGGACGATCGGCGCTGGGTGCTCAAGGATCTCCGCTCGGACCGCTTCGTGCGCATGTCCGACGCCGATGCCGAGCTGTTCGCGCTGCTGGACGGGCGTGCGACGCTCGCCGAGCTCCTGCGCCGGGCGGAGCTCCGGATCGGTGCGGCGGGGCCGGTCCGGCTCATGCTCCTGCTGGCCTCCCTCGGCGAGCGCGGCTTCCTCGCCGATGGGACCGGCGCGGCCGACGACGAGCCGCCGGCGGGTCGCCTGCGCCGGCTGGTCACCGCCCGCAACTTCCCCTGGGCGGGGGCACCGGCGCTGTTCGCGCGCCTCTACCGGGGAGGCGGTTGGCTGCTGCTGCGCCGCTGGGTCCTCGTGGGGCTCGGGGTGCTGGCGACTGCCGGGGCCCTGGTGTTCGCCGCCCTCGTGGCCCTCCGCTACGGCACGCCGTTCGTCGTCGCCAGCAAGCTCGGGATCGGGGGGATCGTGTTCCTGCTCGGCCGCCTCGCCGTGGCATCGGTGCACGAGGCGGCGCACGGGCTCGTGATGGCCTCCTTCGGCAGGCCGGTGAAGGAGGCGGGCGTGAAGCTGGTGCTCGTCTTCCCCTACACGTACGTGGACACGTCGGAGGCCTGGTTCGAGTCCCGGCGCCGGCGCATCGCGGTCAGCGCCGCGGGGCCCGCGTCGGACGCGTCCCTCGGCGGCGCCTTCTCGCTCGCATGCGCCGTCCTCCCTCCCGGGGGCGTTCGCGACGTCCTGTTCCAGTTGGCCTTCGGAGCCTACGTCGCCGCCTTCTTCAACCTCAATCCGCTCGTCGAGCGCGACGGCTACCACATCCTCGTCGACGTGCTCCGCGAGCCGGGTCTGCGCCGTCGCGCCCGAGCGCAGCTGCGGCGCCGCCTCAGCGGAGGATCCGACGCGTCGGACTCCCCCGTGCTCATGCGCTACGCCGCGCTCGGTGCGGCCTGGTCGACGGTCGGCGCGCTCGCGGGCATTGCGGTCCTGCTGCGCTACGAGCCGGTGTTCGCGCGCCTCGCCCCGGAGGCGCTCGTCTGGACCGTGATCGGCGCGATGGCGCTCGCTCTCCTCATGCCGGTCGCCGCGATGGTCCTCGTTCCCCTGCTCGGGGGGATCCGGCGGCGGGCGGGCTGAGTGATGGCGGACGAGGTCGAGCTCGCGCGCGGGCTGATCGAGCGCCTGGCCTCGGATTCGCGGTTTCGCCGGGAGTTCCGTCGCGATCCGGTCGGGGTCGCCCGCGAGGCTGGTCTCGACGGCGTCGCCGCCGAGATGCTCGAGACGGCCGGCGACCCGCTGCAGACGCTCGACCGTCGCGAATCGCGCTCGAGCCTCGCCGGGGTGGTGATGGCGGCCGCCGTCGAGGGCATCGGGATCGGCGAGCTGCTCCACGGGCTCTCGCAACACTCCGAGGCGGTCGCGAGCGAGCTCCCGCGAACGCCGGGACCGCCGGCGCGTGCCATGCCCGTCGCCGACGACGGAGGTGCCGAGGTCCCCGCGACAGGGGCGCGCTGGCACGACCAGGTCGAGCCGGTCGACCAGGCCGGGCCGGTCGACCGGGCCGAGCCGGTCGACCAGGTCGACCAGCAGGCCGGAGTGCATCGCGTCGTCCACGCCCACGCCCACGCCGACGCCCAGGCCCACGCGGCGGCCGCGGCGCACGAGCACGCCGCGCCCGCCGGTGACGAGCGGGTCGATCCGCGGCAGTACGGGATGGACGGGACGGGCGGCCCGCCGTCACCGGAGACGCACGCGCTGCTGCACAACCACCGCGTGACGTTCGACGCCGATGGCATCGCGGACCTCAGGTCGGGGCGCATCGACCCGCGACTCGTCTCGCTGCTGACCTCCCTCTCCCGACAGCACCATCTCACCATCTCGGCCATGTGCCGGGACCACCCGAAGCTGACGACGAACGGCTCCGTCTCCAACCACTGGTATGGCCGCGCCCTCGACATCGCCACCGTGGACGGCCAGCCCGTGGGGCCCGGGAACGAGGCGGCGAAGCGGATCGCGATCGAGCTCGCGCGCATGGACCCGCGGATCCGGCCGAGCGAGATCGGGTCGCCGTGGGCGCTGTCCGGAGCGGCGTACTTCTCGGACGCGGCACACCAGAACCATCTCCACATCGGCTTCGACGACCCGATCTCCCGAGATTGGCGGCCGCCGCACGCCCTCGCCGCTGACGAGCAGGCGCCGCGGAGCGTGGCGGTGGCCGCGGAGCCGACGTCCCCGCCCGCGGAGCCGACGTCCCCACCCGCGGACGACGAATCGGACGGGCAGGTGCGCGAAGACGGAGGGAGCGGCGACACCGACGCCGAGGCCGACGACGAGAGCGATGACGGCGTCGGCGACTCGAGGTCCGACGATCCCAGCGACGACGAGCCGGACGACGAGGACGAGGACGAGGACGACGACGACAGCGACGACGACGACAGCGACGACGACGACAGCGACGACGACGACGACGACGACAGCGACGACGACGACGACGACAGCGACGACGACGACGACGACGACAGCGATGACGACA
>DATBDM010000126.1:0-36121 GCA_036269915.1 Solirubrobacteraceae bacterium
CCACCGCGACGCGCGGCGCCATCGCCCGCGTCGAGATCATCGTCGCGATCGCGTTGGCGGTGTCGTGGAAGCCGTTGGTGAAGTCGAACGCGAGCGCGGTCGCGACGACGATCCACAGGATCACGTCGTTGGTCATTCGAGGGCCGGGGACCTACGTGTTCTTGATGACGATGCCCTCGAGGATGTTCGCGGCCGTCTCCGTGGAGTCGATCGCGTCCTCGAGGCGCTCGAAGATGTCCTTCCAGCGGATGACCATCATCGGGTCGATCCCGCGCTCGAACAGCGAGGCGAGCGCCTCGCGCAGCACGCGGTCGCCGTCGTTCTCGAGCCGGTTGACCTCGATCGTGAAGTGGCGGATGTCGCCGAACGAGCGCAGCCGCGGGATCGCGCCGTTGAGCTGGCGGGCGGCCTCGTGGAGGATCTTCGCCATCTCCTGCGCCTGCTCCATCGGCGCCTCGATCCGGTAGAGGCCGAGGAAGTCCGCGACCTCCTCGGTGAAGTCGACGATGTCGTCGAGTGCCGAGGCGAGCGCGTAGATGTCCTCGCGGTCGATCGGGGTGACGAACGTCGAGTTCAGCGCCTGGACGATGTCGTGCGTGATGCGGTCGCCCTCCTGCTCGCAGACGACGACGTCGCGCGCCAGCTCACCGTGGTCGGGCCACTGCTGGAGCATGCGCTCGAGCAGCTCGGTGGCACGGAGGATGTTGGCGCCGGCCTCGTCGAACAGATCGAAGAACCCGCGCTCCTTCGGGGCGAACAGCTGCGAGAGTCGTGACATCGGCGGCCCAGTGTACGTAAACGACTCGTCAACGCCTTGTGAATGCGCGAGCCGCCCCCATCATGCGGTCGTTCGTGGTCCTCGCGGCAGCTGCGCCTGCAGCCGGTCGAGCTCCTCGGGCGCGATGCCGTACGTGTGCTCCGGGCCGGGGAAGCGCCTCGTCCTGACGTCCTCCGCGTAGGCCTCGAGCCCGCGCACCATCTCCTGCTTGAGCGACGCGTACCGCTTGACGAACTTGGGCTGGAAGCCGTCGTGGATGCCGAGCAGGTCGTGCAGGACGAGCACCTGGCCATCCGTGCTCGGGCCCGCGCCGATCCCGATCACCGGCACGTCCATGTGGGCCATGATCACGTCGGTCACCTCGGCGGGGATCGCCTCGAAGACGATCGCGAAGCAGCCGGCATCCTGGAGGGCCACCGCGTCGTCGAGCACCTGCCGGGCGCGGGCGGCCGTGCGGCCCTGGGCGCGGTAGCCGCCGAGCGCGGTCGCGGTCTGCGGGGTGAGGCCGACGTGGCCCATCACCGGTACGCCGGCGCGCACGATCGCGCGGGCTCGCTCGGCGCTCGCGCCGCCGCCCTCGAGCTTGACGGCGTCGACGCCGGCCTCCTTGACGAAGCGGTGCGCGGTCGCGATCGCGTGCGCGTCGGAGGCCTCGTAGGAGCCGAACGGCAGGTCGCCGACCAGCAACGGAGTGCGCAGCCCGCGACGGACGGCCGCGGAGAGCATCAGCAGCTCCTCGACGGTCACGGGGACGGTGTCCTCGTAGCCGAGGACGTTGTTCGCGGCCGAGTCGCCGACGAGCACGACGTCGACGCCGGCGGCCTCCGCGGCGACGGCGCTCGGGTGGTCGTAGGCGGTGACCATCACGATCGGCTCGCCGAGGTCGCGCATCTCGGCCAGCTTGGTGAGCGTGATCGGCTTGCGGCCGGACGGCTCGGAGGCACGGGGGCGAGGGGCGGATGACATGGACTGCTCCTTGTACGTGGTCGGCGCCGGCTATCCGGTCGCCGCCGGTGGGCGGAGGTCGAGCGCTGTGTTGTCGATGAGTCGGGTGGCGCCGATGCGGGCCGCCAGGACGAGGAGTACCCGTCCGGAGGGCTGCTCGGACACCGTGAAGTCGTCGGGGTCGACGAGCTCCAGGTACTCGGGCTCGACGGCGCGGGCCGCGAGCGCCCGGCGGGCGGCGTCGCGCACCGCGGTGGCGGGATCGGCGGCGCCGTCGCGGGCGACCGACTCGGCCGCCAGCAGCGCCTCGGAGAGCGCGAGGGCGCGCTCGCGCTCCTGGAGCGAGAGACGGATGTTGCGACTTGAGAGCGCGAGGCCGTCGGGCTCACGCACGGTCTGCACGACCTCGACGCGCACCGGCATGTCGAGGTCGGCGGCCATGCGCCTGACGACGGCGACCTGCTGCGCGTCCTTGGCGCCGAAGTAGGCGATGTCCGGCGCGACGATGTTGAAGAGCTTGGTGACGATCGTGCAGACGCCGGCGAAGTGGCCAGGCCCGCGTACGGCGCCCTCGAGGCGGTCGGTGAGGCCGGACACGGTCACCGTCGTCGCGAAGTCCGGGCGGTAGATCGCCTCGGCGGACGGCGCGAAGAGGACGTCGACCCCCGCCTGCGCGGCGAGCTCGGCGTCGCGCGCCTCGTCGCGCGGGTAGGCGGCCAGGTCGGAGGCCTCGTCGAACTGGGCGGGGTTGACGAACAGCGAGGCGACGACCTCGTCGCACTGGTCGCGGGCCGCGCGCATCAGGGCGAGGTGGCCGTCGTGCAGAGCGCCCATGGTCGGCACCAGCCCGATGTTGCTCCCCGTGGCGCGGGCCGCGGCCACGTGGTCGCGGATCTCGGCGATGGTGCGCAGGGTGATCATCGGGCGGCCAGCTCCCGGGTCGCGCCGGCGAGCGCGTCGAAGAGGTCGAGCAGCTCCGGCGTGCGCTCGGCGACCGCGTCGCGCTGGCGAGCGACCGTCGCCTCGTCGCCGCGTGCGATCGGGCCGGTGAGCGCGTCGTGCGCGCCGAGTCGGGCCCAGTTCTCGACGGCGGCGCGGACCAGCGGTGCGAGCAGGGCGCGGTCGACGCCGGCGGTCGCCGCGAGCCTCTCCGCGGCCCCCTCGAGCGTGACGAGGAAGTTCGAGGCGATCGCGGCGGCGGCGTGGTAGGCGGCGCGGTCCTCCTCGGCCACCTCGGTCGGCCGCATGCCCGCCGCAGCGGCAAGCGTCCGCGCGGCCTCCAGGGCGCGCGGGGTGCTGCCGGCGACGGCGCAGCCGGCGCCTGCGAGGACGTCCGGGGCGGCGTCGCGCGACACGGTCATCAGCGGGTGCAGCGAGAAGGCCTCGTGCGGGGCGAGCACGTCAAGCCCGGTGGCGCCGGAGCAGTGGCCGACGAGGCGGCCGTCGCGCAGCGCGATCGCGGCCGCGGCCGCGGGGATCTCCGCGTCGGGGACGCAGAGCAGCACCGCGGCGCCCGGCGGCGCGGTCGCACCACGCCCGAGCGGGCCCGTCACGTCGCGACCGGCGGCGCGCAGGGCTGCGGCCAGCGCGAAGCCGAGGCGTCCTGCGCCCACGATGGCGATCGAGTCCAGCTCTCGCACGAGATACCGGCTGCGGAAGGGGAGGAAGGAGGGAACTCTGGTTCGGAACGGTCCGCGCCCAGGGCGGGTCGCGGCCACCTTCCAGGAGCATAGCCCGGAGATTGCGGCGTCGCGGCGGCAGGTCGTTCCGGGCCGCCGGGGCCGGTACTAGAGTCGGGAGGATGAGCACCGCAGCTGAGCGGCGCGAGGAGCTCAAGGCCGTCTGGCAGCAGGCATCGGGGTGCACCCGCTGCCCGCAGCTCGCCGCCTCGCGCAAGACCGTCGTGTTCGGATCGGGCAACGCGGACGCCGACCTGATGTTCGTCGGCGAGGCGCCCGGCGCCCGCGAGGACGAGCAGGGCGTCCCCTTCGTCGGCCAGGCCGGCCGCCTGCTCGACACGCTGCTGGAGGAGATCGGGCTGACGCGCGGCGAGGTGTTCGTGACGAACGTCCTGCGCTGCCGGCCGCCGCAGAACCGCGATCCGCTGCCGTCGGAGATCGACAACTGCCAGGAGTACCTCTTCCGCACGCTCGAGCTGATCCAGCCGCGCGTGGTCTGCACGCTCGGCAACTTCGCGACGAAGCTGCTGCGCGGCGACCAGACCGGCATCACGCGGCTGCACGGCCGCGAGGAGATCCGCCGCATCGGCCCGCGCACCGTCCGCCTCTTCCCGATCTACCACCCGGCCGCCGCGCTCTACACGCCGTCGATGCTCGCGACCCTGCGCGATGACTTCACGCGCCTGCCGGAGCTGCTGGCGCTCCCGACGCCGGAGCAGCCGGAGCCCGAGGAGGTGGAGCCGGTGGTGATGGAGGAGCCGGAGGCGGTCCTCGAGCCCTCGGCGCTGTACGAGCCGGAGCCGCACCCCGCGCAGCTCGGCCTGTTCTGAGCGCTTTGGCGTCGCGGAGCACGTCAACCCCGCATCACAACGTGCATCTCGCCGCGCGACGCCGGCCACACTGCACGCTGACGACGCACAGCGTCTTCAACGTGCATTTCGTCGGTAGGCCGCGCCGCCGGGGCGATGCGACCGACGTTCTGCACCCCAGCCGCCTTACCCGGCGCAGTTGGCGTTCGCCGGCGCCCGCCGTCCGCGACCGAGGCGCCGGCCGTCAGATCCCGTTGCGCAGCTGCGCTTCCCGGTCCTCGGCCGTGAGCGCGTAGCGCTCGTGATCGCGCCACTGGCCGCCGATCAGCAGGTAGCGCGGGGAGAAGCCCTCCAGGCGGAA
Source organism: Solirubrobacteraceae bacterium (assembly GCA_036269915.1). GTDB lineage: Bacteria > Actinomycetota > Thermoleophilia > Solirubrobacterales > Solirubrobacteraceae > DATBDM01. Next base: position 4,573 of record DATBDM010000126.1, read on the forward strand.
GCCGGCGCCGCGGGCGAGGGCGATCGACGGCTGGTTGCCCGGCTGGATGTTCGCCTCGATCCGGTGCAGCGCCAGCGGGCCGAAGGAGTGGTCGACGACCTGGGCGAGCGCCTCGCGCATGAAGCCCTGGCGCGCGTGGCGGGCGTTCGCGTAGTAGCCGAGATAGGCCGACTGGAAGGCGCCGCGGAAGATCTGCGAGACGGTGAACACGCCCGCGATCTCGTCCGAGGAGGTCAGCCGGGCGACGAGGCACACGAAGTCCTCGCGGCGCGAGCGCGCGTAGAGCTCCTCGAACTGGTCGGGGCGCTCGGGCGGGTAGGTCCACGGCCGGTGCAGCTGCCGCGATTCGCGCGCGAGCTCGAGGAACGCCTCGCGGTCGGCGCGTTCGAGCACCCGCAGCCGCACGCGCGCGCCGGCCGGCGGATCGGCCGGCTCGAGCTCGGACGGGCGCACGCCACCGAGGGCCGGCGAACGCCGGCGCAGGAGGGCACGCCTCACGGGCGGTTCGGATGGAGCGGCACGACGTCCAATCAAAGCGCACGGCTATGGTGCCCGCGCTGACCGCTCGACGCGTCACTTCGCCTCGACCCGCTCTCATCAACGCCCGCGCGGCCGCGCGGCCCGAGCTCGGCGGCGTGGAGCGCTGGGCCCGCGAGCTCGCCGTCCGATTGCCCGCGCTGCGCCCGCGCGCCTACACGGTGATCGCGCCGCCGCCGGCGCTCGTGCACCGTGCCGGGCATGCCTGGGAGCAGCTCGTGCTGCCGGCGCACGCCGCACGCGCCCGAGCCGGTGCGCTGCTGTGCCCCGCGAACCTGGCGCCGGCGCTCGCCCGCCACACGGTGCTCGTCCTGCACGACGCCGCGGCCCTGCGTCACCCCGACTGGTACGCGCCCGCCTACGTGGCCTACCAGCGCGCGCTCTTGCCGCTGCTCGCCCGCCGCGCCGCCCGCGTGATCACCGTCTCGGAGTTCTCGCGCGCCGAGCTCGAGGAGTTGCTCGGCCTGCGGCCCTACAAGGTCGCCGTGGTGCCCGGCGGCGTCGACGGCCGCTTCAGCCCGGACGCCGATGCGGCCGGCGCCCGCCGCGCCCTCGGTCTCGGCGACGCGCCGTACGTCCTGTGCGTCGCGTCGCACACCGCGCGCAAGAACCTCGCCGCGCTCGTCCCCGCGGCGCGCGCGCTCGCCGCGCAGGGCATCGAGGTCGTCGTCGCCGGCGGTCACCGTCCGCAGTTCGCGCGCGAGGAGGGCCTCGAATCGCTCCGCATGCTCGGCACGGTCGACGACGCGCTGCTCCCCGGCCTGTACGCCGGCGCGCTCGCGTTCGCGCTCCCGTCGGTCTACGAGGGCTTCGGTCTGCCGGTGATCGAGGCGATGGCCGCCGGCGTCCCGGTCGTCGCCGCCGACGCCACGGCGCTCCCCGGAACGGCCGGCGGAGCCGCGCGCCTGGTCGCCCCGGAAGGGGAGGCGATCGCGGCGGCGCTGCTCGCCCTCGCGGCCGATCCGGAGGAGCGCGCGCGGCTGCGCGCCGCCGGGCTCGGACGCGCCCGCGCGTTCACCTGGGAGGCGACGGCGCGCGGCGTCGACGCCGTCGTCGCCGAGGTCGCGGGCTGGACCGTGTGAATGGATTCCGCCTGCACCGTTCCTTAGACTCGCGGACCGCCATGGCCCCCCGGATCGCCCTCGTCCACGACTTCCTGCTCGACCTGCGCGGTGCGGAGCGGGTCTTCGCGGCGATCTGCGACACCTGGCCGGAGGCCGACGTCTACACCGCCGTGTACGACGAGCGCGGCACCGAGGGCCGGTTCGCGAGCCGCCGGCCGCGCACCTCGTTCCTGCAGCGGGTGCGCCCGACGGCGCGCACGTTCAGGCCGCTGCTGCCCTTCTACCCGCATGCGATCGAGTCGCTCGACCTGAGCGGCTACGACGTCGTCGTGTCCTCCTCGAGCGCGTGGGCGCACGGCGTGCTCGTCGATCCGGGCGCCGTCCACGTCTGCTACTGCCACAACCCGTTCCGCTACGCCTGGTCCGAGCGCGAGGCGACGCTCGCCGCCCGCTCGGCGCTCACGCGTCCGGCGCTGCGGCTCCTGCTCAACCGCTGGCGCCAATGGGACTGGATCGCCGCACAGCGCGTCGATCGCTACGTCGCCAACTCCGAGCTGACCGCCGCGCGCGTCCGGCGCTACCTCGGGCGCGACTCGATCGTCCTGCACCCGCCGGTCGAGCTGCGCCGCTTCGAGCCGGCGCCGACCGAGGCGATCGGCACCCACTACCTCGTGCTCGCCGAGCTGATGGCGCACAAGCGCATCGAGGTCGCCGTGCGCGCCTTCAACGCGCTCGGCCGCGAGCTGATCGTGGTCGGCGACGGCCCGGAGGCGCGCCGACTGCAAAGGATCGCCGGGCCGAACGTCACGTTCACGGGGCGCGCGAGCGACACGCACGTCGCCGAGCTGCTGCGGACCGCGCGCGCGCTCGTCGTCACCGCGGCGGAGGAGTTCGGCATCGCCGCCGTCGAGGCGCTGGCCTCCGGCCGCCCGGTCATCGCGCTCGGCTCGGGCGGGGTGTTGGAGAGCGTCGTCGAGGGGGAGACCGGCGCCTACTACCCCGAGAGCTCGCCGCAGTCGCTGGCCGCGGTCGTCGAGGCCTTCGACCCGATGGGGGTCGACCCGGCCGCGTGCGTCGCCGCCGCCGAGCGCTTCGGGACCGAGCGCTTCCAGGCGTCGCTGCGCGGGATCGTCGCCGAGGCGGTGCTCGCCGAGCGCCCACCGCGGCCGGATGGACGGGCCGCGGCGGCCGGATTGCTGCGCCGAACAGGCTGAAACGTGTGCCCTCCGTCACTCAAGGCGGAGGGTTTTCATCAGCCGTGCCTAAAAGATGCATGGCTGGGCACCATCGGCGTAACCATGCGAGGTTCGCGGCGTTGTGTCTTGTGCGTGCGGGTGCCCATCGGGCATCCGGCCTGATCTGCGGCGGCTCCCCACAGCGTATCCGTAGAGAGGGCGACGACTTCTGGGCCGACAGCGCACGATCTTCCCCGGCCCGACAGGAGCAGCCAGGCTTGAGAAGGGATGGTTGCACCCACAACCGATTTCCCCTATAATCCTGACTGGACGAGTCTGGATTGAAACTGAAAGAGGCACCCAAAACGACCACCTTCACCGACATCCCGCGCCCCCGCACCGAGCCGGAGCACGATGTCGACCCGACCCTGGATTCGCTGCAGCTGCTGCTGCGCGAGGCCGGCCGCTACCCGCTCCTTCGCCCGAGCGAGGAGATCGAGCTGGCCAAGCGGATCGAGAAGGGCGACCTTGCCGCCAAGGACCGGATGATCAACTCCAACCTCCGACTGGTCGTCGCCAACGCGCGGCGCTATCAGGGCCAGGGCCTCGCCCTCGGCGACCTGATCCAGGAGGGGATGCTGGGCCTCATCCGTGCCGTCGAGAAGTTCGACTGGCGCAAGGGCTTCCGCTTCTCGACCTACGCGACGCTGTGGATCCGTCAGGCGATCCAGCGCGGCCTGGAGAACACCAGCCGCACGATCCGCCTGCCCGTCCACGTGGCGCAGCGTTCCCGCAAGGTCGGGCGCATCGAGCGCGAGCTCACCACCAAGCTGGGGCACGAGCCCTCCGACGAGGAGATCGCCCACGCGGCCGATCTGCCGCTGGCCGACGTCATCGAGATCCGCAAGGCGGATCGCGCGGTCGTCAGCCTCGACAAGCCGGTCGGCGACGAGGGCGACACCTCCTTCGGCGACCTGCTGGCGATCGAGACCGCGCCGGTGGACGAGGAGGTCCACGAGGCGATCAGCTCGCAGACGCTGCTGGACGCGATCGCGGACCTGCCCGAGCAGGAGCGCAACGTGATCGAGATGCGCTTCGGCGCCGGCGACCAGGAGCCGCAGACGCTCTCGCAGGCCGGCCGCAAGCTCGGCGTCTCGACCGAGCGCGCCCGCCAGATCGAGGAGCGCGCCCTGCGCCGCCTCTCCCAGCGCGCGGATCTCATCGCGCTGCGCGAGGCCGCCTAGCCCAACCGAGGACTTAGAACCTCTGACCTGCGACCCGAGCCCACCGGCTCGGGTCGCGGTCGTTAAGGGGCCCGGCTGACGGTGCCCGGGCCGCTGATGTCCTTCGTGACCACCGGGTCGCCGCGGTAGGTGATGTCGGCGGCGCCGCGGACGAGCACCGAGAGCCGCTTCGAGACGGAGACGTCGACCCCGCCGGCGCCCTGGACGGAGACGTGCGCGCTGCGGGCCTGCAGTTGCGCGAGCCGCGCGTCCGCGGCCCCCTTGATGTCGGTGACCAGGCGGCCCACCTGCCCCTGGGCGCGGAGGCTGCCGGTGCCGCGCACCCGGAAGGTCAGGGCGCGGGCGCGCAAGCGGTCGAGCCGGACGTCCGCGGAGCCGTCGACGAGCACGTCGTCCAGCCGCGGCAGCGAGACGTCGACGCTGACGTTCGCCAGCGGGTCCGACCCGATCACGATGCCGCGGTCGCGCACCGCGATCCGCAACACGTCGCCCTCGGTCTGCGTGACCACGCGGTCGATCACGTCCCGGCCGGCGTGGACGACGACGCCGGGGCGCGCGGCGCGTTGCACCCGGACGTCGACGCTGGAGGAGATCCGCAGCGAGCGCACGCTCTCGCCCACGGGGCGCGGCTGGGCGACCATCGGCCCGGCGCCGCAGCCCGCGAGGACCAGCCCGGCGAGCGCTGCCAGCGCCACGGCCGGGCGCCTCATCGCCCGTCCACCGGCAGCTCCGCGGTGACGGTCGTGCCGCGGCCCGGCGGCGAGAGGATCTCAAGGCGGCCGTCGAGCGCCTCGACACGGTCGCGCAGGCCACGGATCCCCGACCCGGCGCGCGGGTCGGCGCCGCCGACGCCGTCGTCGGAGATCGCCACCCGCACGAGGTCGGGCGCGGTGGCCAGCGTCACCTGCGCGGTGCTGGCCCGTGCGTACTTGGCGACGTTGGTCAGCGACTCGGCCACGACGAAGTACGCGGCGGCCTCGACCGGCGGCGGCAGGCGGTCCGCCGGCACGCCCGAGACCGTCACGGGGATCGGCGCGCGGCCGGCGAGCGCCTCGAGCGCGGCGGCCAGGCCGCGGTCGCTGAGCACCGCGGGGTGGATGCCGCGGGCGAGCTCGCGCAGCTCCTTCACCGCCAGCATCGCCTCCTCGCGCGCCTGGGCGACGAGCGGCGCGGCGGCGGCCGCGTCGGCCTTCTTGAGCCGGCTCTCGGCCAGCCCGAGGGTGAGCGTGAGCGCGACGAGCCGCTGCTGCGCGCCGTCGTGCAGGTCGCGCTCGAGCCGGCGGCGCTCGGCGTCGGCCGCCTCGATGATGCGGGCGCGCGAGTAGCGCAGGTCGTCGACGCGCTCGCGCAGCTGGACCGTGCTCGGGCCGAGCATCACGCGGGCGAACAGCCCCGACAGCCACCCCATCCCATTGGCGACGTGGAAGGCGGCGAGCAGGATCGCGATGCCGGCCGGGACGATCGGGATCGCCTCCACCGGCGTCTCCATGATCCAGCCGAAGAACGTCACGGGGGTGAGGGCGACGATCGCCGGCGCGAAGGCCAGGATCGTCCCGACCGCGCCGAGCGCGGCCAGCACCGCGAACGAGACGATCCCCAGCGGCAGCTTGAGGACGACGAAGACGAGGCTCTTCCACGTCACCGGATCGCGCAGCACCGACTTGACCCGCTGCCACGGGCTCAGGCCGGGCGCCATGTGCGCCGGCGCGGGGATCGTCACGCGCAGCAGCTTGCGCGCGAGCGTGCGCTCGACCCCGGCCATGATCCGCCAGGCCACCACCGTCAGCGCGAGCAGCGCGAGGCCGATGATCACCACGGCCAGGCCCGCGCCCACCGAGAACCCGGTGACGAGGATCACGAAGTAGGCGATGCCGAGCGGCAGCGCGACCAGCTCGTAGACGATGCTGCGCCAGGTCGCCGCGCGGAACGGCACGCCGAACACGCGCCGCCAGGTCAGGGGACGGCTGCCCTGGGCCTCGGGCACCACGGTCGCGGCGGTCACGCCGCCGGACCCTAGTCCGCGCATCGCAGGGTGCGTTTACGGCTGCCCGTACCATCCGCCGCGATGGATGCCCCGACGCTCGCGGTGGTCGTCTGCACGCGCGACCGGCCGCGGCAGCTCGCGCGCACGCTCGACGCGCTGCGGCGCGAGCTCGATGCGATCGACGAGCTCGTGGTCGTCGACCAGAGCGCGGAGCCGCTCGCGCCGGACGCCGGCGTGCGGGTCATCGCCGACCGCGGGCGCGGGCTCTCGCGGGCGCGCAACCTCGCGCTCGCGCGGACAAGCGCCGCGTGGCTGGCGTTCGTCGACGACGACTGCCGCCCAGAAAGGGGATGGGCCCAGGCGCTGCGCGCGGAGATCGCCGCGCACCCGGAGGCCGCGATGGTCTGCCCGCGCGTCGACCCCGGTCCGCTGCCCGCTGGCGACTACCTCGAGGTCACGACGTTCCCCGTCGAGCGGGCGGCACTGCGCCGCGGCCGGCGCACGCATCCCGCGCGGCTCGGCTTCGGCGTCTTCTGCGTGGTCCGGCGCGACGTCGCCGAGGCGCTGGGCGGGTGGGACGAGCGGCTCGGCCCAGGGGCGCCGCACTTCCCGGCGGCCGACGACATGGACTTCAACTTCCGCGTGCTGCGCGCCGGCCATGCGGCGTGGGTGACGCCCCGTCCGCGGGCGGTGCACGACCAGTGGCGCCGCGCGGACGAGCTGCCGGCGCTGCACCGCGGCTACCTCGCGGCGTGGTGCGGCTTCGCGGTCAAGACACTGCGCACCGGCGCCGCCGCCGACGGCGCGCGGCTGCTGGCGATCGGCATCGTCGACGTCGCGGACGCGCTCGCCGACGCACTACGGCGTCCGTCGCGGCTGTACGCGCGGCTCGCCGCCGCGAAGGCGGCGGGGTTCGCCACCGGGACCGTTCGCGGGCTGCTCAGCCGCTGGTGAGCGCCGCGATCGCCGCGCGCAGCCGCTCGGTCGAGCGGCGGATGTCGAACTGCGCCTCGGCCCGCGCACGTGCCGCCGCGGGTGCGGCCGGGTCGGCGAGCACCGCGCGCACCGCCTCCGCTCCGGCCTCCGCGTCGCCGGCCGCGAACAGCCGGCCCGCGCCGTCGGAGACGATCTCCGGCGGACCGCCGGAGCCGGGTGCCACCACCGGGCGGCCGGCCGCGAGCGCCTCGACCAGCGCGAGGCCGTAGGGCTCCGCGTCCGAGCAGTGCAGCAGCAGATGCGCGCGCGCGAGCGCCGGGCGCGGATCGGCGACCGGGCCGAGGAAGCGCACGCGGTCGCGCAGGTCGGCCGCGGCCGCGCGGCGCTGCAGCCCGGCAAGGAAGCCGCCGTCGTCGCCGGGCATCGCCGCGCCGGCGAGCTCGAGCCGCAGGCCGGGCACGCGGGCCGCGATCTCCAGCCCGAGGTCGGCGCGCTTCCAGGCGACGAGCGCGCCGAGGACCAGCGCGCGCGGCGGACCGCCCGGGAGCGGGGCCGGCGTCCAGGCGACGAGGTCGACGCCGGGGTGCAGCACGGTCGCGCCCGGCGCGGTCGCGGCGGCGATCGCGTGCGAGAGCGCGGCGACGCCGTCCGCGCGGCCGGTCGCGGCGCGCAGCGCCCGGCCCGGCGCTCCCTCCGGCGGCAGGTCGCAGTGGACCGCGAGCAGCGGCGCCCGGTGCGAGCGCGGCACCAGCGCGCAGGCGAGGATCGCGCGTGCGCCCCAGGCCACGAGCGCGGCCGGGCCGGATCCCATCCGGGCCGCGTCGACCGCCAGGCCCGCCAGCCCCGCCGCGTGCGCCGCTGTGGCCGCGGGACCGGAGCGCAGCTGCAGCGTGCGCTCTCGGAGCACGCGCACCGGGAGGCCCGCCGCGCGCGCCGCGGCGGCGAGCGGGCCCTCCGGGCAGGCGACGGCGGCGGGCGCGCCGAGTCGCATCGCGCCGTCGAGCAGGATCCGCTCGGCCCCGCCGAGCACGCCGGAGTACGAGAGGAACACGGCTGGCGCGGGCGGCATGCCGCAGTAGCATCGCGCCCCATGCGTCCGAGCAGCAGCCCGGCCCGCGGCCTGCGTGCCGCGACCGCACGCGGGGGCGTGGTCAACGCGGTCTTCCTCTCGGGGGCGGAGGGCCTGGTCCTGCTGCAGGGCCTGCTCGCCACGGCGCTGCTCGGGCCGAGCGCGATCGGCCTCTACGGCGTCGTCACCACGACGGCGATGACGGTCGTGCAGCTGCGGCGCGTCGGCATCGACGAGGCGTTCGTGCAGCAGGCCGCCGAGGACGAGGAGGCGGAGTTCCAGCGCGCGTTCACGGTCGAGCTGGGCATCGGGCTGCTCGGCTCGCTGCTGATCGCGATCGCGGCGCCGATCCTCGCCGCGCTCTACGACGACGACCGGCTGCTCGCGCTCACGCTCGCCGTCGCCTACCTGCCGGTCGCCTTCGCGCTGCAGGCGCCCCAATGGGCGGCGTTCAAGGCGATGGACTACCTGCGGCTGCGGCTGCTGCAGGTGATCGTCCCGCTCGGCACCGTCGTCGTCGCCGTCCCGCTGCTACTCGCCGGCGTCGGCGTCTGGGCGCTCGTGATCGGCCCGTTCTGCGGCAACGCGGCGGCGGTGATCGCGGCGTGGTCCGTCTCGCCGTACCGGATGCGCCTGCGCTTCGACGGCGAGGCGACGCGCCGCTACGTGCGCTTCTCGTGGCCGATCTTCGTCACCTCGCTGGCCGCGCTGTTCGTCGCCCAGGCGCAGATCGCGGTCTTCGGGCTCTCCGACGGGCTCGTCGCCGCGGGCTGGATCACCCTGGCGGCGACGCTGACCCGCTACGCCGACCGTGCGGACCAGATCCTCGCCACGACGATCTACCCGGCGATCGTGCGGGTCCGCGACCGCATCGCCGTGCAGGAGGAGCTGTTCGCGAAGGCCAACCGGTTGACGCTGATGTGGGCGTTCCCGTTCGGCGCCGGGCTCGCGTTGTTCGCCGGAGACCTCGTCGACTTCGTGCTGGGCGACGACTGGCACGGCGCGGTGGTGCTGATCGGCGGCCTGGCGGTCGCCGCCGCTCTGCAGCAGCTCGGCTACAACTGGTTCTCCTTCTACCGGGCGCGCGGCGCGTCCTGGCCGCAGGCGGTCGAGAGCGCGGTCTTCGCGGGCACGTTCGCCGTGCTGGCGGTGCCGGGGGAGCTGCTGTGGGGCTCATGGGGCTTCGTCGCGGGGCGGATCGCCTGCACGTTCTGCGTGCTCGGCGTGCGCCGCATCTACCTGCGCCGGCTCATGCCCGCCGCACGGCTGTGGAGCGTCGCCGCGCGGGCCGTCGTGCCGGTCGCCGTCGCGACGGTCCCGGTGCTCGCGCTGCGCCTCGCCCTGCACGGGCACGAGCGCACGCTCGCCCAGGCGATCGCCGAGCTCGTGCTGTGGCTGGCGCTGCTCGCGGCGGCGACGGCGCGGATGGAGCGCGGGCTGCTCGCCGAGCTGCGCGGCTACCTGCGCGTCGGCGCCCCGGGCGCCACCCCGGCGGCGGCCGCGGGATGAGCGGCACGCTGACCATCCGCGAGGGCACGTTCGCCGCCCGCGCCGAGCGCGGGGGCGACGGCGTCCTGATGGTCGTGTTGTTCGTGCTCGCCGCGCTGATCTCCGGCTTCACCATCAGGCGCTACCTCGACCCGTTCGACGAGGGACTGCTGCTCTCCGCCGCGCACCGGATCGCGCGCGGCGAGTGGCCCTACGCGGACTTCGGCTGGCCCTACGGCCCCGGCCACCCGCTGCTGATCTGGCTCGCCGACCGCGTCTTCGGCGATTCGGTGCTGTGGTGGCGGATCGCCCGCACCGGGGCCGATGCGGCGATCAGCGTGCTCGCCTTCGCGCTCGTCCGCCGGCAGGCCGGGACGGGCCTGGGCGTCGCGGCGTGGCTCGCCGCGGCGGTCACGATGGCCCAGCCGACCGTGGCCAACCCGTTCCCGGTCGCGTTCGCGCTCGGGCTCGGCGCGCTGCTCGCGGCGGCGCGGCTGCGGATCACGCTGGCGGGGGTGCTGGTCGCGCTGGCCATCGCCTGGCGGCCGGACTTCGGGCTCGCCGCGCTGGCCGCCGTCGTCGCGGCGCTCGTCGTCGCGGGGGAGGGGCGACGCGCGCTCTACGCGGCGCTCGTCGCGCTCGCCGGTGCGCTGGTCGTCTACGTCCCGTTCCTCGTCGCCGCCGGCCCGCACCAGCTCTGGGAGGACCTGTTCGGCATCACGCTGCGCGAGGGGAGCGCCTGGCGGCTGCCGTTCCCCGTGCTCTACGACGGCCGGCTGCGGCTCTCCTCGGCGCACACGCTCCTGCAGGACGGCAAGGACCTGATCGGCTACGAGCTGCCGCTCGTCGCACTCGTGCTGCTGGTCGCCGCCGCGGCGACGCTGGCCTGGCGGCGGGGGCCGCGCCCGGCGCGGCTGATCCCCGCGGGGGTGACGGTGTTGGGCGCGTTCGGCGCGCTGTACCTGCGCTCGCGCGCCGACGAGTTCCACGTCCAGCCGCTCGCGGTCTGCGCGGCGATCCTCGCCGCGCTGGCGATCGCCCGCACCGGCGGCGCGCTGCGCGTCGCGCTGGCGCTGGGCCTCGGCTTCGTGGCGCTGGCCGGCGTGGCCAACCGCGTCTCCGCGCTCGTGCTGCCGCCCGACCTGCGAGCGGTCCACCTGCACGGCGTGCCGGGGATCGGCGTGCCGCCGGGCGAGGCGGCGGCGCTGCCGCGGGTGGTGGCGGCGGTCGATGGGCTCGTGCCGCCGGACCGGCCCGTCTACGTCGCGCCGCGGCGCTCGGACCGCGTCGCCTTCACCGACCCGCTGCTCTACGTGCTCGTCGACCGGCCGCCGCTGCTGCGCGACGACGCGTCGCTGCAGGCGCGCCCGGCCGAGCAGGCGCGGATCGTCCGCGTGCTGCGGCGCACTCGCCCGGTGGTGATCCGCTGGCTGGACCCCTTGAGCTCCAAGGCCGAGCCGAACGCGCGCGGGCGCTCGAGCGGCTCGCGGACGCTCGACGCGTACCTGGCACGCGCGTACCGGCAGCAATCGCGCGACGGCAACTACGCGATCCTCGTCCCGCGGGCTGCCTAGACTCGCTCGCGTGCCGCTCCGGATCGGGCTTGCCGTCGTCTGTGTCGCCGTCGCCGCGTGGTTCGCGCTCGGCTATCCCGGCGCGCACGACGAGGCCCGCGCCCGCTCGCTGCTCGCGACCCCGGGAGCGAAGCTCACCCAGGCCCAGCGCACCGAGGCGTTCGCGCTGCTGGACGGAGCGCGGCGCGCGCGGCCCGACGACGCCGTCGACCTGCGCCGCGCGTCGCTGCTGATCCAGCTCGACCGCAAGCCGGCCGCGGCCGCGCTGCTGCGCGACGTGCTCGCGCGCGAGCCCCGCAACGTCACGGCCTGGTCGCTGCTCGCCTTCGCCGATCCACGCGACGCGGCGACGGCGCGCGAGCACCAGCTCGAGCTGGCGCCGCCCGTTCGCTGACCCGCGGTCCGCTGCGCGGTCGGCTACCGTGCCGCGGCGATGCGCGACGGCCCCGCCCGCCACATCCTCGTCCTCACGGACCGCGACTGGACGCATCCGCAGGCCGGGGGAACCGGGGCCGCGCTCTACGGCCAGGTGGCGCATTGGCTCGAGTGGGGCCACCGCGTCACGGTGGTCTCCGGGAGCTACCCCGGCGCCGCGGCGACCGAGCATCCGCACCCGAACCTCACGCTCCACCATGCGGGCTCGCGGCTGACGGTCTTCCCCCGTGCCGCCTGGCGCGTCAAGCGCGGCGGCGTGCCCGACGTCGACGTCGTGCTCGAGGTCGTCAACGGCATCGCGTTCTTCGCACCGCTGTGGCGGCTGGGCGTGCCGCGCGTCGCGCTCGTGTTCCACGTCCACCGCGAAATGTACGTCGAGGAGCTCGGCCGCAGCGGTGCGATCGCCGCGTGGCTGCTCGAGACGCTGCCGCTGCGCCATCTCTACCGCGGCACGCCGGTGCTGACGATCTCGCGGTCCGCGCGCGACGGGCTGGTCGCGCTCGGCGTCGACCCGGCGACGATCTCCGTCGTCTACTGCGGCGTCGAGTCGCGGGCGTTCCACTCCGGCACGCGCGCCGAGCACCCGACCCTGCTCTACCTCGGCCGGCTCAAGCGCTACAAGCGCCTGGAGATCCTCCTCGACGTGCTCGAGCAGCTCCCCGGCGTGCGCCTGGAGATCGCCGGCGACGGCGACCATCGTCCGGCGCTCGAGGCCGAGATCGCGCGGCGCGGGCTCGGCGAGCGCGTGCGGTTGCACGGCTTCGTCGACGAGGACACCAAGCGCGCGCTCTACGCCTCGGCGTGGACGACGCTCACCGCCTCCTCGGCGGAGGGCTGGTGCCTGACCGTGATGGAGGCCGCGGCCTGCGGAACGCCGAGCGCCGCGCTGCGCGTCGGCGGCCTCGGCGAGTCGATCGTCGACGGCGAGACGGGGATCCTCGCCGAGGACCCCCAGGAGCTGACGGCACGCGTCCGCGAGCTGCTCGAGGACGCGGCGCTGCGCGAGCGGCTCGGCCGCCAGGCCGAGGCGCGCGCCCGCACCTTCACCTGGGAGCGCACCGCGAGCGAGGGACTGCAGGTCCTCGAGGCCGCGATCGCCCGGCCCGGCCGGCTGCGCCCCGCCGTCGCCCGGGTCGGCCTCGCCGCCAACGCGCTCGCCATGGCCGTGTCGGCAACCTCCGCGCCGCGGCCGGTGGTGCGCCCGGCGCGCCCGACGGGGGTCGCCCGCGTGCGCGAGCTGTGGACGCTCTTCCGCAACGAGCGCGAGGATCCCGAGCCGTTCTACTCGTGGCTGGCCGCCGAGCTGGCCGAGGACCTCGACCGTCGCCACGGGCCGCTCGCCGGCCAGAAGCTGCTGGACCTGGGCTGCGGCCCCGGCTACTACACGGCCGCGCTGCGCCACCTGGGCGCCGAGGTCGCGCCGATCGACAACTCCGCCGACGAGCTCGGCCCCAACCCGCCCGCCGGCGCGATGCTCGCCGATGCGGCGAACCTCCCGTTCGGGGACGGGTCGGTCGACGGCGTCGTGTGCTCGAACCTGCTCGAGCACGCGCCCGATCACCGTGGCGTGATCCGCGAGATCGAGCGCGTGGTGCGCCCCGGCGGCTGGGGCTATCTGTCCTGGACCAACTGGTACTCGCCGCACGGCGGGCACGACATGAGCCCGTACCACCTGCTCGGTCCGACGCGCGGCCCCCGGCTCTACGAGCGACGGCACGGCCACCCGCGCAAGAACCGCTACGGCGAGGGCCTGTTCGCCGTCCACGTCGGCCCGACGCTGCGCTACCTGCGCGAGCGGCCCGGCCTGCGCATCACCGGCGTCGAGCCGCGCTACTGGCCGAAGCTCTCCTTCCTCGCCCGCATCCCGGCCGTCCGCGAGGTCGCGCTGTGGAACTGCGTCATCCGGCTGGAGCGCCGGTGAGCGCGCCGGCGGCGAGCCGCCCGACGCTGCCCGAGGCGCTCGCCGCGGTCCGCGACGTCCACGGCTGGATGACCGACGCCCAGGCGGCGCGCCTCTTCGCCGCCGCCCGGCGGGTGGGAACGACCGGCCGGATCGTAGAGATCGGCTCCTATCGCGGCCGCTCGGCGATCGTGCTCGCCCACGGCGCGGCCCCGGGGGTCGAGATCGTCGCGATCGATCCGCACGCCGGCAACGACCGCGGCCCGCAGCAGTGGACGGGCTCCGCCGACGAGGGCGAAGGCGACCACCGGGCGTTCCTCGCCAATCTCGAGCGAGCCGGCGTCGCCGGGCGCGTGCGCCACGTCCGGCGCTTCTCGCAGGAGGCGCTCGACGCCGTCGACGGTCCGCTCGACGCCGTCTACGTCGACGGCGCCCACGGCTTCGCGCCCGCGTCGCAGGACATCGAGCGCTGGGGCGGGCGCGTTCGCCCCGGCGGGACGCTGCTGATCCACGACGCGTTCTCCTCGGTCGGCGTGACCCTGGCGATCGGCCGGCTGCTCGTGCCCGGCCGGCGCTTCCGCTACCTCGGCCGCAGCGGCTCGCTCGCGGAGTACCGCCGCGAGGACCTCGGGCCGGGTGCGCGGCTCGTGAGCGCGGTGCGCCAGGTCGGTGCTTTGCCGTGGTTCGCGCGCAACCTGCTGGTGAAGGCGGCGATCGTCGCCCGGCAGCCTGGGATCGCCCGCGCGCTCGGGCACCGCTCCGGTCCATGGCCGTACTGAGCACGGCCCGGGCGCCGCGCTTTCCGCTGCTCGACTCGGTCCGGGCGATCGCCGCCCTGACCGTCGTCGGCTACCACGCGGCCTACCTCTCGCACATCGACGCCACGGGGAGCGCGTCGGCGCCGTTCCTGAGCCACCTCGACGTCGGCGTGACGATCTTCTTCCTGCTCTCGGGCTTCCTGCTCTACCGCCCGTTCGTGCGCGCGCGGCTGCGCGGCGAGCCCGCGCCGGGCGCCGGCGCGTTCGCCTGGCGTCGCGCGCTGCGGATCCTCCCCGCGTACTGGCTCGCGCTGACCGTGATCGCGCTGGTCCTGGACCAGCAGGACACGTTCGAGCCGACCCACGCGCTCGCGTACTACGGCCTCGCGCAGACCTACACCGACGTCGCGCTCGGGGGCATCGCCCAGGCGTGGACGCTCAACGTCGAGGTCTGCTTCTACGCGCTGCTCCCCGTGTGGGCGCTGCTCGTGCGCCGCCTGCGCGTGCCGCCGACCGTGCGCGCCGAGCTCGTCGCGCTCGCCGTCCTGGCTCTCGTCGGCATCGCCTGGAACGTGGCCTGGACGGTCACCGCGGGTGACCCCCAGCGGGCCAACGTGGCGCGGCCGCTGATCTACCTGCCGGCGTTCTTCGACCACTTCGCGCTCGGGATGGCGCTGGCGGTGATCAGCGTCGGCGCCGAGCGCTCCGGCACCGTCCCGCGCGGCCTGGGTTGGCTCGCCCGCCGGGCGTGGCCGGCCTGGCTGGCCGCCGCCGTCGCGTTCCTCCTCGTGGCCAAGGGCATCGGTCTGTCGCCGGTCAACGCCCTGCAGGCACCGGTCACGGCACCTCAGTTCCTCGGCCGCCACTGGCTCTACGCCGTCGTCGCGCTCGGCGTGCTGCTGCCGGGGCTGTTCGGGCCGCCCGACCGCGGGCTCATCCGCCGTGCGCTCGGCCACCCGTGGGTGCGCTACGTCGGCGTCGTCTCCTACGGCGTCTACCTGTGGCACGTCGGAGTGATGGAGCTCGTGGTCCAGCACGCCCCGCGCCTGGGGACCGGGACCTACACGGGGCTGATCGTCCTGTTCGCCGTCGGGGCCGCGGGAGGCGTCGGCGTCGCCTCGCTGTCGTGGCACTGGCTCGAGCGCCCGCTGCTGCGGCTCAAGCGGCTCGTGCCGGATCGCGAGCTGCCGCTGCGCGATCCGGAGACCCATGTGGCGCTCGAGCCGCCCGTGCCCGCCGGCTCGGCCGACTGACGAGCCGCCAGGCGGCGAAGGCGAGCAGGACCAGCGCCGCGGTGGCGACCCAGTGCGCGGCGACCAGGTGACCCGCGTAGTCCGCTGCGTAGCCGCCGCGGTCCGCCGGGAGGTGGAGCAGGTAGATCGCGGGCACGGCGACGCCGAGCAGCGCTGCCGCGGCGAGCGCCAGTGTCCGGGGACCGATCCCGCGGCGGGCGACGACGAGCATCGCCAGCGCGACCACCGGCCCCGCGCGCAGCGCGACGAGGAACGCCCCCGCGAGCCCGGCGACCGCCGCGAGCGCGAGCGCGCGGCGCCACGGCAGGGGTGCGGCGTGCGCGTACACGCGCTCGGCGGGCTCGGCCCGGGTCGCGCGCCGCGGGCGGCGCACCACCAGTAGCGCGAGGGCGAGCAGCGCGCCGAGCGCGCCAGAGACCAGCATCGTCAGCCGCACCGGGCGGTCGGGCGCGTAGGCGAAGCTCGCCCGCGTGCAGGTCCGCGGCACGATCCAGCCGTTGCCGAGACCGGCCGCGGGCCGCGGCGCCCCGAGGTCGCGCCCGTCGCAGGTCGCGCGCCAGCCGCGGTCGTAGCTCTCCGCCAGCACGAGCTGCGCCGGCCCGCTGAGCGAGAGCCGCACGCCGTCGAGCGTCGTGCGCCCGAGCGTGCCGGGGTCGAGCACCCGGCCGCCCGACGGCCCGGCGGACGTCGCGCGCGACGGCGCCTCCGAGCGCAGCCGCAGCCAGAACGGGCGCCACAGCGACGATGCCGTGGTGACCGTCGCGGGGCCCGCGGGCAGCGCGAGCGGCGCGCCGCAGCTCTTCGCGCGCAGCGGCTGGCCGGCGTCGAGCTGGGCGAGCGTGCCGCGCATCCGCAGCGGCAGGACGTCGCTCCCCGAGCGCACGGACAGCGCCCCGCAGCGAGTCTGTATCCGCGGCTTGGCGCCGCTCGCGAGCACTCCGGCACCGCCGACCTCGGCGATGCCGACGGCGCGCCGGTCGCGGTCGTGGGCCGGCGTCCCGGCGGGGAAGCTCGCGGCGAGGATCTCCAGGCGCAGCGAGCGCCCCCGCAGCGGCGCCGGCGGCGCGACGTCGCCGCCGGAGGAGACCGGCAGCGGCGGCGTCGCACGGCCGTCGGCGACGATCCGGACCCGCGTCGGCCGCTGCACCCCGGACACCTGGCCCAGCCGTAGCCGCCGGATCGTCACCCGGTGCGGCGCGCGCCAGGCGATCCAGGCCCGGGTGCCCGAGGCCGGCAGCCAGGGCGCGATCCACGCGGTCGTGACGTCGCCGTCGAACGCGCGTGACGCCCGCCTCGACGGCAGGCCCTCGAAGCGCCCCGACGACGTGAAGCGCCCGCCGGTGACGCCGGTCATGCGGTCGAGCGCGTCGTCCGCCGCGTCCGGCGCGAGGGTCGCCCAGCCGTCAGCGGCGTAGGCCCGCGCCGCCGGCGGGTCGATGCGGCGCGCGATCTGCGCCTCGGCGTCGCCGCGGTCGCGCGCCCGGCGGGCCTGCGCCGGGCCGACCGCGGGCTGCCGGCGGAACGGCGTCGCGCCGGTCGTGCGCGCGAAGACGTAGGAGAGCGAGGAGCGCCGCAGGTCGGCGCCGCGCAGTGCGGACTCCAGCCGGACCGGCGGGCGCAGGTACTCGCGCGGATGGATGCCGGGCATCCGCAGCTCGTCGATGCCGCCCGGCGAGCGCTCTGACCCGACCGGCCGCCGCACGGTGGCGATCTGCACGCGCAGCGACGCCGCCGGGCCGAGCCGGACCGGCAGGCGGTTCCAGCCCGGGTGCACAGGCCAGCGGCGGCCGGCGATCGCGACGGCGGTGGTCGCGCCGCGGCGGTCGACGTGCGGGCGCAGCTCGAGGTAGGGGATCGCACGCGGACGGTCGAAGTCGAGCTCGACCCAATGGCGGGCGACGTCGTTGTGCGGCGGCGCGATCCAGCTCGTCCGCGGGTCGCCGTCGACCGCCGCGAACGGCCGGTGCTCGGGGAACTGGGCGACGCCCGGCAGCAGGTCCTCGCGCACGTCGCGCACGCCGCCGGCGTACTCCGCCACGGTCTGGGCGCCGCTGCCCGCGGGCGCGAACGGGTCGAGCACGGCGGCGTCGGGCGGGATCTCCTCGCCCGCGGACAACACCGCGCCGCTGTCGTCGCGGGCCCGCGAGGGGACGTCGATCTGGCGCCGGTTGGAGTCGCCGATGACCACGTCCGCGCCGGCGGTCGCCGCGGCGCGCAGCGCCGCCGGCGGCTCGTCGCCCGCGTAGTCCAGCCGCCGGTCGAGCGGCAGGGCCCCGAGCGCCGCGAGGCCGGTCACCGTCGCGGCCGATCCGTCCAGGAGCGTCGGCCGTCGCGTCGAGAGCACCCGCACGAGCCCCTCGCCGCCCTGTAGGTCGAAGCGCTGGACCTCAGGCACCCGCGCCGGCGTTGTGAGCGCCGAGCGGCCGCCGCGTGCCGTGCGCACCGGCCCGTAGCGCCGCGCGGGCCCGCCGAGCTGGGCCTCGAGCTCGCGCTGCGCGTCGGCGGCGCCGACCGCGCCCGACAGCGACGGCTTGTCATCGCCCGGCAGCACGACGGCGCCGGCGCCGAGCAGCCCGAGCAGCGGCCGAAGCTGACCGGGCACCAGCGACTGGCGCTGGACGAGCGAGTCGACCGCCCACAGCAGGTCGACGGCGTGCAGGTCGGCGAACGGCACCGCGCTGCGCTCGGCCACGAGCCGGTCGGTGAGCGCCGGGAGGATCGGGTCGACGGTCGCGCCCCAGCGGTTGTAGCCGAACAGCTGCCCCGGGAGCACGACCGCGCGCCGGTTCGCCGGCAGCTGCGCGTCGAGGTCGGATGCCGCGTGGGTCCACGCCGGCGGGATCGCGCGCCAGGTGAGCTGGCGGTCGATCGCCTTGCCGCGGACGAGTGGATAGGCGGAGACCGCCAGCACCAGCACGCCCGCCAGCGCTGCGCCCACCTGCACGACGCGGCGGCGCGCCAGCGCGCGCCAGGCGACCGGCGCCGCGGCCGCGAGCAGCAGCGCGTACGCGATGACGAGGAACGGCGCGGCCTTGTAGCTCGTGCGCAGGAACTGGATCGAGCCGACGTGGAAGTAGACGGCGAGCGCGGCGCGGCGCAGCGGCGTCCCGTCGGGGAAGCCGACGCCGACGATCAGTGCGCCCGCCAGCAGCAGCCCGAGGCAGTACGGCGCGTAGATCCAGCGCCGCGCCGCCGCGAGCGCCGCGGCCACGAACGCCGGCACCAGCAGCGACGCGACCAGCACGGGCCACGAGAAGAGCATCACGCCGGAGTCGGACGTGTAGGGCCGCAGCGTGGGCGAGAAGCCGACGCCGACGTAGGAGGTCCAGTAGCCCATCAGCCGCAGCACCTCGGACGCGCCGGTCGTCCCCCAGATCGCCCCGGGCTGCTCGGTGAAGGGCAGGAAGTCGTGCCCGTAGAGCGCGTGCGCCGCGACGGGCGCGACCCACCACGCCGAGGTGATCGCGAGCAGCGGCGCCGCCCGCAGCGCGAACGCCCGCAGGTCGCTCCAGCGCACGAGCCCGACCGCCGGCTCGTAGGCCGCGAGCGCGAGTGGGACGAGCACCAGCCACCCGAGCACCGCGACGTTCACCCCGCCGCCCGCGGAGGCGACGATCACGGCGAGCATGCCCGGCCACCACCACGAGCGCGGGCTGCGCAGGCCGCGGTGCGCGGCGAGCAGCATCCACGGCAGCAGCGCGTAGGCGAGCAGCGTGATCGACGTCCGGTTGGTGAAGACGACGACGTACGGGTTGAGCAGCAGCACGAGCGCCGCCGTGAGCCGCGCGGGGGCTCCGCCGCGAGGGAGCAACGCCGCCGCCAGGCGCAGGCCGCCGAGCGCCGCGAGCGCCAGCAGCGTGCCGAGCCACAGCCGGTGCACGAGCCACGGCGCCAGGCCGAGCTGGTGGCCGAGCGCGAAGAAGGGCCCCATCGGGAACAGGTAGCCCGAGTACTGGCCACCGTGGACGTGCCCGAGGTCGCCGGACGGATTCCACAGCGAGGCGACGTCCGCGAGGAACCCGACGGGATCGACGTGGAGGTCGATCTTGGTGTCGGAGGTCGCGATGCCCGGTCGCTGCCAGAGGGCGAGGGCGAACGAGAGGAGGGTCAGCGCGAGCGGCTCGCGGTGCTCGCGGAGACGGCGCATGGCGTGCTGCAGGGTACCGGCGGCGATGGCGGTTAGCCTGGGGGCGGATGCGCCGGACCGTCCTCGCCTCAAGCGCCGCCGTGCTGCTCGCCGGGCCCGCGGTGCTCGCCCTTCCGTCCGGCGGCTACGGCGACGAGGCGCGGATCCTGGCCGGCGCGCTCGCGTGGCTGCTCGCCGCGGCGGTGCTGCTGACCGCGCCGGATCCGCTGCCGCGCACGCCGGCGGGACGCGTGGCGCTCGCGGGCCTCGCGGCGCTGGCGGCCCTCACGCTGCTCTCGACGCTGTGGGCGCCGATCGTCGCCCAGGCCTGGGCGGACGGGCAGCGGGTGATCCTCTACCTCGGCGTGTTCGTGCTCGCCGTCGCGGTGCTGCCGGCCGCCCGCGCGCTGCGCGCGGTCGAGCCCGCGCTCGTCGCGTGCGCCGTCTTCGTCGCGGGCTACGGGCTGTCCGAGCGCGTGCTGCCATGGCTGGTGACCCTGACGCGCTCGCCCGCCGCGGGCGGCCGGCTCAACGAGCCGCTCGGCTACTGGAACGCCGCCGGCGCGGTTGCCGCGATCGGCCTCGTGCTCGCGGCGGCGCTGGCCGGGGACGGCAGCCGAGCCGTGCGCACGCGCGCGCTCGCCGCGGCCGCGGCGCCGTTGCTCGGCGCGGCCCTGGCGCTGTCGTTCTCGCGCGGCGCGCTGCTCGCCGCGGCGGTCGGCGGCGGGGTGGTGCTGCTGATGCGCGCCACGGGCCCACAGGCGCGCGCGCTCGCGATCGCCTACGCCGTCGCGATCGTCGCGGGCGTGCTCGCGGCGTCGCTGCACGGGGTCGCCCGCTACAGCGGGTCGGCGGGCAGCCGCGATACGCAGGGCGCCGTGGTCGGCGTCGCGATCGTGCTGCTCGCGCTGGCTGCCGCTGCGGCGCAGGCGATGCTCGCTCGGCGCGAGGCGGGCGGCCGCATCGGGGCCGGCCCGCTGCCGCGCGGTGCGCGCGCGGCGGTGGCGGGGCTCGCCGTCGCCGCGGTCGTCGCGGCGGGTGTCGCGCTCATGGCGGGCGAGAGTGGCGCGCGCGGAGGCCAGCCGCAGTTCGGGGCCAGCGCGAGCCGGCTCTCGAGCGTGCAGTCCAACCGCTACGACTACTGGAAGGTCGCCGTGCGCGCGTTCGCGCACCATCCGCTCGCGGGCGTGGGGTCGAGCGGCTTCGCCGTCGAGTGGCTGCAGCACCGCCCGATCGCCGAGGGCGCCCACGACGCCCACTCGCTGCCGATCGAGACCGCGGCCGAGCTCGGCCTGCTCGGCCTCATCGCGCTCTTCGCCTGGGTCGGCGGAGTCGTCGCCTGCGCGCGCGAGGCCGCGCGGCGCCATCCCGGTGCGACGGCGGGGCTGGCCGGTGGGCTCGCCGCCTGGGCGGTGCATGCCTGCATCGACTGGGCGTGGGAGATGCCGGCCGACTCCCTGGTCGGGCTCATCCTCGCCGCGGCGCTCGTGGCGCTGGCGGGCACGACGCTGCCCGGCGGCGAGATGCCCGCGCCCGTCGAACGGGCCGCCGAGCCGGCGGCGGTCTAACCCGGCCGAGCGCGCGAGCCGCGCAGCGCCGGTACCAGCAGCGACACCGCCGCGAGCGCCTGGACGGCGAGCACGATCGCGGCGAAGCCGCCCAGTCCCGTGGCCGCCGTCAACGCGACCGGCTCGGCCACCGCGGCGACCGCGAGCACCCACAGGAAGCGCTTCTCGTGCAGGCCGAGGCGGTACTGGACGCACAGGTAGGAGACCGCGAGCAGCGCGTACGCGACGCCGAGCGCGAGCAGGATCCCCTGGCCGTCGACGTAGTCGGACCCGAATGCGGTACGCAGCACGAGTGCCGGGATGGCCGCGTAGAGGGCGAGCGCCGGGATCGCCACCGCCGCGATCAGCGCCAATGCGCGACCGAGCACGGGTCGCGGGTCCTCGCGCCGGGCGACGCGGCTGACCGCCTCGGGGAGCAGCCACACCCCGAGCCCGATGGCGATCCACACGAGCGCCTTGGCCGCGACCGTCGCCGCCGCGTAGACGCCGGCGTCGTGATGGGACAGCACGTGGCGGGCGAGGATCACGTCGACGTTCTGCAGCGCCGCGAGCAGCGTGAGGCCCGCGATCGGCACCGCGGCGCGGCGCGCGAGGTCTCCGAGCCGCGTGTCGGGTTCGCCGGTGGGCGGCTCGGCCGCCGGCGCGCCGAGCCGACGGCCCGCGGCGACCGCCAGGACGCAGGCGGTGAGGGCGAGCGCGGCCGGGGTGCCGAGATAGGCGCCGGTCACCGCGAGCCCGGCGCCCGCGAGCACGGCGCCGGCGGCGAGCCGGCCGACCGCCTCGAGCACGATCGACGATCCGACGGCGCCGTAGGCGCGCGCGCCCTGCAGGACGCCGCGCTGCAGCGAGACGAGCAGCCAGATGCCACCGGTCACCGGCACGAACGCCGCCGCCCACTCCTCGTCGACGTTGAGCAGCGCCGCCAGCGGCGCCCGCAGGAGGATCGAGATCGCCGCGACGGCGACCAGCGCGAGCAGGAGCGTCCGGGTCCAGCGCCGCAGCACCGCGGCCTGACGGTGCGCGTCGCCGAGACGGCCCAGCGCGCCCTGCCGCGCGGCGGCCACCTGCAGCGCGGAGCCGGGCACGTAGAGGATCACGCTCAGGTTCAGCAGCGCGGCGAGCGAGCCGTAGCCGTCGGTCCCGAGCAGCCGCGTGAACACGATCGTGAAGGCGACCGCGACGAGGTTCGCGACCATCGTCGCCACCGCCATCGAGGCCGCGCGGATCGTCTCCGGCTCGCGCAGCAGGCCCGCGACGGCCGCCCGGCGCCGGCGGACGGCCGGCGGCGCAGGCGCGCGCTCGCGGGATTCCGTGGCCACGGGCCGCACCGTAGCGAACCGCGCGGCGCCCGACCGAGGCTCTACCCTTGCGCCCGATGGACGTCTTCCGCCGCCTCGCAGCTCCGGTCGCCGTGCTCGCCGCGCTCGCGTTCGCCGCGCCGGCGCTCGCGCAGTCGCCCGGCGACGACCAGTACTCCGATCCCTTCGGCTCCGGGCAGTCCGGCGGAGGGGGCGGCAGCTCCAATGCCACCCCGACGCCGACTCCCGCGGCGTCGAGCGCGCCGAGCACGCCGGCCGCGCCGAGCTCGAGCACCACGCCGAGCGCCGCGAGCGCCGCGGCCACCCCGGTGCCGGTGGCGAGCTCCGCGGCGCCGGTGACCACGAGCAGCGGCCAGCTCCCGTACACGGGCGCCGACGCCGGGCTGCTCGCGCTCGCGGGCGCGCTGTGCATCGCCGGCGGCGTCGCCCTGCGCGTGCGCCTTCGTGACCAGCAGTAGCGAGACCGACGGGCCGGAGGCGACCGAGGCGGCCGGCGCGCGGCTCGCCGCCGAGCTGCGGCCCGGGGACGTCGTGCTGGTCTCGGGCGAGCTCGGCGCCGGTAAGACCACCTTCGTGCGCGGCGCGCTGCGCGCGCTCGGCGTGACCGGGCCGGTCACCAGCCCGACCTTCGTCGTCGGCCACGCCCGCGAGGGCGCGAACGGCCCGCTCGCCCACCTCGACCTCTACCGCATGGCGGGCAGCGTCGAGGACGAGGATCCCGGCCTGCTCGACCCGTTCTTCGCGCCAGATGCGATCGCCTTCGTCGAGTGGCCCGAGCAGGGCCCCGGCGCGTGGCCGGGCGAGCGGGTCGTCGCGCACGTGACGCTCTCGCACCGCGGCGGCGACCGCCGCGCGATCGAGGTCGAGCGGTGAGCGGCCTGATCCTCGGCATGGACACGGCGACGCCGAGCACCGCGGTCGCCGTCTGGGGACCCGACGGGCCCCAGGTCGAGCGCCGCGACGACCCCGCCGAGGGGCAGCGGCCGGCGCACGGCCGGCGGTTGCTCGCGCTGGTCGAGGCGGCACTCGAGGCCGCCGGCGCGGGCTGGGAGGACGTCGGGCGGATCGCCGTCGGCGTCGGGCCCGGCGGCTTCACCGGCCTGCGGCTGGGGATCGCGACGGCGCGGGCGCTCGCGCAGGGCCGCGACCTGCCGCTCGTCGGCGTGTCGAGCCTCGCCGCGCTCGCCGCCGGCGCCCGCGACGCGGCCGCGGGCCGCACGGTGCTCGCCGCGATCGACGCGCGCCGCGGCGAGGTCTTCGCCGCCGCCTGGCGCGACGGCGAGCCGGTGCTCGAGCCGGCCGCCATCGCGCCGGCCGATCTGGCCGCCCGCCTCGGCGCCGGGAGCCTCGAAGCCCCTCTGGCCGTGGGGGACGGGGCGGTACGCTACGCGGGCGAGCTCGCGATGGCGGGCGCGGTCGTCCCCCCGCAGGACGCGCGGGAGCATCGCCTCAGCGCGTTGCAGGTGTGCCGGCTCGGCGCCGTGGCAGAGCCCGCGCAACGCGACGCCCTGCTCCCCGACTACCGGCGCGAGCCCGACGCCAAGCCGCCCAGACTGCCGTGACCGCTCCTCCCGCCTCCGCCGTCGAGATCCGCCGGCTGACCTACGCCGACCTCCCGCAGGTCGTGGCGATCGAGCGCCGCTCGTTCACCACGCCGTGGTCGCTGGCGATGTTCGTGCTCGAGCTGTCCAAGCCGTCGGGCATCTGCCTCGCCGCCGAGGTCGTCGAGGACGACGCGCGCGAGCTGGCCGGGTACATGATCTGCTCGCGCTACGACACGGTCTGGCACGTGATGAACATCTCGGTCGACCCCGACCGGCGCCGCCGCGGCATCGCCTCGGCGCTGCTCGACGCCCTGATCGCGCGCATCGACGAGGTCGAGGGCCAGGCCTACGCCCAGATCACGCTCGAGGTCCGGCGCTCCAACGCGGGCGCGATCGCCCTCTACGAGCGCTACGGGTTCCGCTCCGGCGGGGTGCGGCGGCGCTACTACCAGGACAACGGGGAGGACGCCGTGATCATGTGGCGCACCCCGGGCACCCTGCGGGGCTCGCTGGACGACGTCCCCGGCTTCGGATGATCCTCGCGATCGAGACGAGCTGCGACGACACCTGCGCCGCGGTGGTCACGCGCGGCGGCCAGATGCTCTCCAACGTCGTCTCCTCCCAGGGCGTGCACGCGCGCTTCGGCGGGGTCGTGCCGGAGCTCGCCTCGCGCCATCACCTCGAGCTCGTCAACGCGGTCGTCGACGACGCGCTCGCCACGGCAGGCACCGATCTCGACGGCATCGATACGGTCGCGGTCACGCAGGGCCCGGGCCTGGTCGGGGCGCTGCTCGTCGGCGTCGCCACGGCGAAGGGGATCGCCGCCGCGCGGCGGCTGCCGCTCGCCGCCGTCGACCACCTCCAGGGCCACGTCGCCGCGAACTTCCTCGCGCCGGCGCCGATCGAGCCGCCGTTCACGTGCCTGATCGCCTCGGGCGGGCACACGCTGCTCGCGCGGGTGCACGACCACGCCGGCTACGAGCTGCTCGGCCAGACGCTCGACGACGCGGCGGGGGAGGCCTTCGACAAGGGCGCGCGGCTGCTGGGGCTCGGCTACCCGGGCGGGCCCGCGCTGTCCAGGCTCGCGCTCGAGGGCGACCGCACGGCGTTCTCGTTCCCGACGGCCGCGCGCGTCGCCGGCCTGGACTTCTCCTTCGCGGGGCTCAAGACCGCGCTGCTGTACGCGACCCGCGACCTCGGGCCGGAGGAGACGCGCGAGCGCGCCGCCGACCTCGCCGCCTCCTACGAGCACGCGATCGTCGAGGCGCTGATGATCCGCGTCGAGCGCGCCCTCGCCGGCGACCCGGATCCCCGGCTGGCGATCGGCGGCGGCGTCGCCGCCAACCGGCTGCTGCGCGAGCGCGCCGCCGCGCTGGGCATCCCCGTCCACATCCCGCCGCCGGAGCTGTGCACCGACAACGCGGCGATGATCGGCTCGGCCGCGCGCTGGGTGACCCCCGCCGCGTTCCCGGACTACCTCGGCCTCGACGCCTACGCCACCTCGTGAGCACCGTGCGGCTGTACGGGCGCGACGGCTGTCATCTCTGCGACGACGCCCTCGCGGTGCTCGAGCGGATCCGTGCCGAGGAGCCGTTCGCGCTCGAGGTGGTCGACATCGAGCGCGACCCTGCCCTGCACGCCCGCTACCTGGAGCGGATCCCCGTGATCGCGCTCGACGGGGACGAGCTGTTCGACTACTTCGTGGACGAGCGGGCACTCCTCGCGCGGCTGCGAGGCTCTATCGTCTCGGAGCCATGAGCTTCGGCGACGTTGCGACGCAGGGCGGGGAGGGCACCGGCGAGGACGCCGGCATCGCCGGGCTGTCGGACCGCCTCTCGCTCGGCGTGGCCGCGCGCCTCTCGCGCTACCTGCAGGTGCTCACGCAGGCGCGCAAGATGGGCAAGGAGACGATCTCCTCGCAGGAGCTCTCCGACTACACGCACGTGAACTCGACGCAGATCCGCCGCGACCTCTCGGGCTTCGGCAAGTTCGGCAAGCGCGGGGTGGGCTACAACGTCGACTCGCTGGTCTCGCAGATCCGCAAGATCCTGCGCACCAGCGGCCAGCACAACATCGCGCTGTTCGGCGCCGGCCACCTCGGCCGCGCCATCGCCTCCTCGGACATCTTCGCCGACCACGGCTTCCGGGTCGTCGCGATCTTCGACTCCGACGCGTCGAAGATCGGCGAGGACATCAACGGCGTCGCCGTCCGACCGATGGAGGACCTGCGCGGGCTGGTCGAGGAGGAGGACATCGTCGTCGGCGTCCTCGCCGTGCCGACCGCCGCGGCCCAGGGGCTCGCCGACAAGCTCGTCGACGCGGGCGTGAAGATCATCTTCAACTACTCCGAGGCGCTGCTCCAGGTGCCGCCCGAGGTCACCGTGCACACGTCGTCGCCCGCGGTCGACCTCCTCTACGCCCTGTACTTCTACCTGACGTAGGCCCCGTGCCCATCGACCTCCGCGCCGCCCGCGAGGCCTTCGACGCCTCGACCGACCTCACCGTGGGCATCGAGGAGGAGTATGCGATCCTCGACCCCGCGACGCTCGAGCTCGCCGACCGCTTCGAGGACCTCGAGACCGCGGCCGCCGCGGACCCGGTCCTCGCGGAGGCCGTCTCGGGCGAGCTGATCGCGTCGGAGATCGAGATCCGCTCGGGACGCGGCGAGGACGTCGCCGACGCGCTGGTCAAGCAGCGCGAGGCGCGCCGCCGGCTGTTCGCGCTCGTCGAGCGCCACGGGCTCAAGCTCGGCACCACGGGCACCCACCCGTTCTCGGACTACCGCGCGCAGCGGATCATCGACACCGAGCACTACCGCCGCGTCCAGAACGGGCTGCAGTACGTCGCGCGGCGCAACAACACGTTCGCGCTGCAGGTGCACGTCGGGGTCCACACCGGCGATCGCGCCGTCGCGCTGTGCGACCGGCTGCGGCCCGTGCTGCCGATGCTGCTGGCGATCTCGGCGAACTCGCCGTTCATCGACGGCCGCGACGCCGGCCTGCACTCCGCGCGCACCCAGACCTTCACGAAGTCGTTCCCGCGCTGCGGCGTCCCCGACCCGTTCGGCGACTGGCAGGCCTGGCACGAGTACGTCGACCTGCTCGTGCGCACGAACTCCGTCGTCGAGTTCACCCAGCTGTGGTGGTCGGTCCGCCCGCACCACAGCTTCGGGACCGTCGAGGTGCGGATCTGCGACGCGCAGACGACCGCCACCGAGGCCGACGCCCTGATCGCGCTGATCGTCGCCTGCTGCCGGCGGGCACTCGAGGAGATCGACGCCGGCGAGACTCGTCGACGCGATCCCATCCCCGGCCGCCTGATCGAGGAGAACATGTGGCGGGCGATCCGCTACGGGCAGGACGGGCGGCTGCTCGACCTCGAGGCCGAGCGGATCGAGGAGTACGACGCGGGCGAGGCCGCCGAGCGCCTGCGCGCCTGGACGGGCGCGGACGTCGTCCTCCCGGAGCTCAACGGGGCGCAGCGCCAGCGGCGGCTGATCGACACGGGCGCGACCCCGGCCGAGGTGTACGCCGCGGCCGTGCGGGAGACCCTCGCCACATACCCTGCGGAGGAGCCGGTTCCATGAGCACCCAAGGCCCACCACCTGAAGGACAGCCCGAGTTCAGCGAGGAGGAGCTGGCGCGCCTGGAAGCGGAGATGGACCGCATCTCCGTCGACGACGTGCTCCTGCAGACGCTCGTCTCCCTGATCAACCTCGGCGCGCGCAAGGCCGGGCTGGGCGGGCCGGAGGGCCCGCCGGCCGACCTGGAGCAGACGCGCCAGGCGATCGAGGGCGCCCGCGCGCTGCTGCCGCTGCTCGAGGCGCGCCACGGCGACCAGCTGGCCCAGATCCGCGAGGCCCTCTCGCGCCTGCAGATGGCCTACGTCCAGCAGTCCGGCCAGTCGGGCGAGCCGCCCGAGGGCGGGGGCGAGGCGCCGCCGTCCGGGGGTGGGCAGGAGCCTGGCACGGGCCCCGCGCAGTCCTCCGGCCGCCTGTGGATCCCGGGCCAGTAGCCCCCATCGCACCGCCGTTCCGTCGGTTGCACCGCTAGACTCGCGCGCCTTGCGGCGGCCCGGTCATGGGCTGCCGCTGCTCACGTCATGAAGCTGGAGGAGTCTTCCGTTGTCGTCATTCCTTGCTGACCATGGGGTGATCGTCGCCCTGGTCTGTGCGACGTTCGCCGTCGCATACGGCCTGGTCACCACGCAGTCGCTCCTGGCGCTCTCGCCAGGCAACGAGACCATGCAGCGGCTCTCGGCCGCGGTGCAGGAGGGTGCATCCGCCTATCTGCGCCGCCAGTACACGACGATCGCCGTCGTCGGCGTCGTCCTGTTCGTCGCGCTGATCTTCCTGCAGGACATCGAGGTCGCGATCGGCTTCCTGCTCGGCGGCCTGGCGTCCGCGTCCGCCGGCTTCATCGGCATGAACGTGTCGGTACGGGCCAACGCCCGCGTCGCCGAGGCGGCCCGCGGCGGCATCGGCCCGGCGCTCGACGTCGCCTTCCGCGGCGGTGCCGTGACCGGCATGCTCGTCGTCGGCCTGGCGCTGCTCTCGGTCGCCGGCTACTACGGGATCCTCACCTTCATCTTCGACGTCAACACGAAGGACGCGGTCGACGCGCTCGTCGGCCTCGGCTTCGGCGGCTCGCTGATCTCGGTCTTCGCCCGCCTCGGCGGGGGCATCTTCACCAAGGGCGCCGACGTCGGCGCGGACATCGTCGGCAAGATCGAGGCCGGCATCCCCGAGGACGACCCGCGCAACCCGGCCGTGATCGCCGACAACGTGGGCGACAACGTCGGCGACTGCGCGGGCATGGCGGCCGACCTCTTCGAGACGTACGCCGTCACCGCCGTCGCGGTCATGCTCCTCGGCGTCCTGACCTTCGGCAGCTCGTCGGTCGTGCTCTACCCGCTCGTGCTGGGCGGCGTCTCGATCGTGGCGTCGATCATCGGCACCTTCGCCGTCAAGTCCAAGACGGGCAACGTCGAGCGCGCGCTCTACCAGGGCATGCTCGTGGCCGGCGGGATCGCGGCGCTGCTGATCCTGCCGGTGACCTATTGGATGATGGACGGCCTGCGCGGCGGCACCTCGCCGAGCTGGGGCGACATCTACCTCTGCGCGCTCGTCGGGCTCGGGGTCACCGCCCTGCTGTTCGTGATCACCGACTACTACACGTCGACCCGCTTCTCGCCGGTCAAGAAGACCGCGCGTGCGTCGGTCACCGGCCACGCGACGAACATCATCCAGGGCCTCGCCCAGGGTCTGCAGGCGACCGCGCTGCCCGCGCTCGTGATCGTCGTCGGCATCTACGTCGCCTTCAAGCTCGCCGGCGTCTACGGCATCGGCGTCGCCGTGATGTCGCAGCTCTCGCTGTGCGGCGTGATCGTCGCACTGGACGCGTTCGGCCCGATCACCGACAACGCGGGCGGCATCGCCGAGATGGCCGAGATGCCCGAGGACGTCCGCAACGTCACCGATCCGCTCGACGCGGTCGGCAACACGACGAAGGCCGTCACCAAGGGCTACGCGATCGGCTCGGCCGCCCTCGCCGCGCTCGTGCTCTTCGCGGCCTTCAAGATCGAGCTGCGCCAGGAGCTCGGCCACCCGATCGTCTTCGCGCTCGACGATCCGCTCGTCCTGATGGGCCTGCTGATCGGCGGCCTGATGGTCTGCCTGTTCGCCTCGCTGTCGATGGAGGCGGTCGGCCGCGCCGGCGGCGCGGTCGTCGAGGAGGTGCGCCGCCAGTTCCGCGAGAAGCCGGGGATCATGGAGGGCACCGACACGCCGGACTACGCCCGCTGCGTGGACATCGTCACCCGGACCGCCCAGCGCGAGATGATCATCCCGTCGCTGATCCCGATCGTGTTCACCGTGGTCGTCGGCATCCTCTCCTACAAGATGCTCGGCGGCGAGCTGATCGGCGTCATCGTCGTCGGCCTGTTCTTCGCCGTGCTCATGACCTCGGGCGGCGGCGCCTGGGACAACGCGAAGAAGCTGATCGAGGACGGCGAGTTCGGCGGCAAGGGCTCCGAGGCCCACGCCGCGTCGGTGACCGGCGACACCGTCGGCGACCCGTTCAAGGACACCGCCGGCCCCGCGATCAACCCGATGATCAAGGTGGCGAACATCGTCGCCCTGCTGATCATCCCGCTGATCGCGTAGACGGATTCAGGGCTTGCGGGCGGCGGCAGCGCCGCCCGCGAGCAGGTCCGCCGTCGATACGACGGTGGCGAACTCGT
Source organism: Solirubrobacteraceae bacterium (assembly GCA_036269915.1). Lineage (GTDB taxonomy): Bacteria > Actinomycetota > Thermoleophilia > Solirubrobacterales > Solirubrobacteraceae > DATBDM01. Next base: position 34,787 of record DATBDM010000126.1, read on the forward strand.
CGTGCAGGCTCGCCGCTGTCGCGCGCGTGAGATCCTCGGCGCTGACGACCGTGCCGTCCGGGCCGAGCCGGTCGAAGGTGTGCGTCGCGTCGAGCACGAACAGCACGTCGTAGCCGAGGTTGCCGGCCATCCGGGCGGTCGTCTCGCAGCAGTGGTTGGTGGTCACGCCGCACACCGCCAGCGAGGCGATGCCCTCCGCGCGCAGCCACCCGTCGAGGTCCGGCGAGCCGTAGAAGGCCGAGTTGACCTGCTTGGTCACGAGCAGGTCCGGCGAGCCGGTCACGACGTCCCGGAACTCGTGCCCCGGCGTCCCCGGCCGCAGCGGCGAGCCCTCCTCGTCGGAGTCGTGGCGCACGTACACCAGCGGCCGCCCGGCGTCGCGCCAGGCCGCGATCAGCGCCCCGACGTTGGCCTCACAGGCCGAGTTGTCCCGCCGGCCGGTCGGCGACCAGTACTCCAACTCGTCGAAGCCCTGTTGCACGTCGACGACCACCAGCGCGGTGCGAGCGAGATCCATGAGGGCAGAGCCTAGAATCCGCTGCACATGGCACGACGCCGATTGGAGGGCCTGGAACGGGTCCTGGGGGTCAACGCCCTCTTCGCGACCGCATACGGAAACGTCGGATCCTCGATCTACTACGCGCTCGGGCTGGTCGCGTCCTACGCGCTCGGCCTGACCCCGATCGTCTTCGTCATCACGGGGTTCTTCTTCTTCTGCACGGCCGCCACGTACGCCGAGGCGACGACGATGTACCCGGAGGCGGGCGGCGCGTCGAGCTTCACCCGCCGCGCCTTCAACGAGTTCTGGTCGTTCTTCGCCGCCTGGGCGGGAATGCTGACCTACGTCGCGACGATCGCGATCTCCGCCTTCTTCGTGCCGCACTACGTCGGCGGCCTCTTCTGGGAGGAGCTGCGGCACTCGCCCGGCGACATCATCGGCGGTGTCGTCGTCATCACCGTCCTGGGCGCGATCAACGTGTTCGGCGCCAAGGAGTCGACCGGCGTCAACGTGCTGCTCGCGGTCGTCGACTTCCTCACCCAGGTGCTGCTGGTGCTCGTCGGCGCGGTGCTCGTGCTGTCGCCGCACACGCTCGTCGACAACGTCCACCTCGGCATCGCGCCGTCCTGGAAGGACTTCGTCCTCTCGATCCCCATCGGCATGCTCGCCTACACGGGCATCGAGACGGTCTCCAACATGAGCGAGGAGGCCAAGAACGAGTCCAAGACGATCCCGGCGGCGATCAACCGCGTGCAGATCGCCGTCTTCGCGATCTACTTCACGCTGCCGTCGGTCGCGCTGTCCGCGCTGCCGGTGACGCGTGGCCCGGACGGGCA
>DATBDM010000127.1:0-15515 GCA_036269915.1 Solirubrobacteraceae bacterium
GAGCCGGCGCCGGCGCGGCGGCAGCTTGCGCAGCAGGAACGACGGAAGCTCGAGCAGGCTCGGCAGCGGCTGGTAGCGATCGGGTCCTTCCGTCATTGCGGCACCAGCATACGCCTTACACCGGTGAGGTCGAGCGGGCCGTAAGCTTCGGCCCATGAGGAGCGCGTGCGCGTCCTGCTGACCGGCATGTCCGGCACCGGCAAGTCGACGCTCGTACGCGAGCTGACGGCCCGCGGGCACGAGGCCTACGACGCCGATGACGACGGGTTCAGCGAGCCGCGTGCGGACGGCCGGTGGGGCTGGCGCGCCGACCGGGTCGCGGAGCTCCTCGCCGGCGCCGATGACCGGTTGCTGTTCTTCGCCGGCTGCTCCGAGGAGCAAGCCGCGCTGCCGTTCGACCGCCGCGTGCTGCTGACCGTGCCGGAGCCGGTGCTCGTCGAGCGGCTGCGGACCCGCACGCACAACGCCTACGGCCGCGACGACCGCCAACTCGCGCAGGTCCTCGCGGATCGCGCCGAGGTCGAGCCGCTGCTGCGTCGCAGCGCCGACCTCGTCCTCACGACCACCGCGCCGCCCCCGGAGGTCGCCGACGCGCTGCTGCGCGCGCTCGGAAGCTGATCAGCCGCGAGCGGGCTCGAACGACCAGCGGCTGGCGCCGTGCGGCGGGCGCAGGGCGACGCCGAACGCGCGGTCGGCGTGTCCGCATCGGTTGGGTTGAGACCGGCGAACGGCGTCCCGCTCATCGCTTGACAGGCAAGTGGTGACTTGCCTATGATCAGGCGCGTGGGGGACGTCTTCAAGGCCCTGGCGGATCCCACGCGCCGGACGCTGCTCGACGAGCTCGCCGAGCGGGACGGACAGACGCTGTTCGAGCTCTGCTCGCGGCTCGCGACGAAGCACCGGCTCGCCTCGTCACGGCAGGCGATCTCGCAGCACATCGCGGTGCTCGAGGACGCCGGCCTGATCGCGACGCGCCGTGAGGGCCGCTACAAGTTCCACGACCTGCAGACGGAGCCGCTCGAGCACCTGGCCGACCGCTGGCTCGACGCCCGTCGCCCGGAGGCCTGATGAAGATCCACCTCACCAGCGTGCTCGTCGACGACCAGGAGAAGGCGCTGCGGTTCTACACCGACGTGCTCGGCTTCGTGAAGCGCAACGACGTCCCGCTCGGCGCGCATCGCTGGCTCACGGTCGTCTCCCCGGAGGATCCGGACGGTCCTGAGCTGCTGCTCGAGCCCGACGAGCACCCCGCCGTGCGGCCGTTCAAGGACGCGCTGGTCCGCGACGGCATCCCGTTCACCTCCTTCGCGGTCGGCGACGTCCACGCGGAGTTCGAGCGGCTGAGCGGTCGCGGCGTGCGATTCACGCAGCCGCCGACCGCGATGGGCCCCGTCACCACGGCGGTCCTCGACGACACCTGTGGCAACCTGATCCAGATCGCCGGCTGAAACAGCATCGCCGGGCGCCGGCGGGCGTACACGCCAACGTTGACCAGCTCTGGGTCCGTCAGCAGGGCATTTACCGCTTCTCTACCAGTCTGCTGCCGGGGCTCGACCGCTGCGGAGGACGGTTCGTGGCGTCCAGTTCCACCACGTTCGAAGGAGCATCATGCCGATGCGCACCACCCTCACCACCGCCTGCGTCGCCGCGCTGCTCGCCGCCGGCGCCGGCTCCGCCGTCGCGGCTCCCGGCGAGCCGGAGGCCCGCTCCGACGCCGCCATCCACGCCCAGGCGATGCGCGCCCAGGGCGTCCACCAGATGCAGCTCGCGAAGGCCCCGGTCCAGATCGCCCGCCAGCCGCTCATCGAGGGCGGGTTCGAGTGGGCCGACGCCGGTATCGGCGCCGCGTTCGCCGCCGCGCTGCTGCTCTCGGCCGCCGGCGTGTCGGCCGTCCGGCGCCACTCGCCGACGAGGCTGCGCTGATCGCAGGACTGCTGCGAAGGCCCCGCCCCGTGCGGGGCCTTCGCGGCTACGACGACGCCGGCGCCTCGCTGAGCCGCTCGGCGGTGATCGCGGCGGCGAAGCGGCGCGTGGCGGGGTGGCCGGTCACCGCCTCGACGAACGGAGCGCGGTCCAGCGCGAACAGGTGCGCCGGGGTGATGGCGCGAACGGTGGCCGTGCGCGGGATGTCGCGGAGGAGGGCGATCTCGCCGAAGCCGTCGCCGCGGCCCATGGTGCGTGTGGCGATCCCGTCCTCGATCGCCTCGAGCGTGCCGTCGGCGATCGCGTAGTACCGATCGCCGACCTCGCCCTGCGTGACGATCGCCTCACCGGGAACGGCGCTCATCGGCCGGAGGTCCCGGGCCAGCGCCTCCAGCTCCGGCGCGGGGAGATCGGCGAACAGCCGGAGCGAGCGCAGGAGCGCAAGCTCGACGACCGGAACGTGCGCCGAGGCGTCGAGCGCGAGCAGCCGCCGACCGCCGGTGAGGGCCAGGGCGGGCAGGAGCAGGCCGACGGTGAGGACGGCGGCACGTCCGCCCAGCACGGCGATGACGAGCGGCGCGAGCAGGGACCCCAGCGCGAGCGCGGCGGCCTGCAGGCCCTCGAGCACGCCGAAGACGCCGGCCAGCACGTTCGGCGGCGACGTGCGCTGGAGCAGCGTCCGCGAGCCGACGTCCACGAGGCTGCGCGCCCCTCCGGCGACGGCCAGCAGGAGCAGCGCGCCGCCGACGGTCGGCCAGGCGGCGAGCACCGCGAAGGCGGCGGCCCAGACCACGAGCCCCGTGAGCACAGCCGGCATGAGCCGGCGCCGGCCGACGAGCGACGCCGTCACCACGATGCCGACCGCCCCGCCGAGACCGAAGGCGGCGTTGAGATAGCCGGCTCCCGACGCGCCCATGTCGAGAACGGCGAGCGCGAGCACGACGTACAGGACGTCGAGCATGCCGAGCGTGACGTATTCCGCGCCGACGATCCCGACGAGCCGCCGCGTGGCCGGCTCGCGCGCGACGGCGCCGAAGCCCGCGGGCCAGAAGGGCGCCGGCGCCCCCGGAACGCTCGAGGGACGCGGACCCCGGATCGGCGCGACGACCACGGCGCCCAGGAGCACCAGCACGCCCATCAGGCCGAACACGGCTCCGGGGGCGGCCAGCGCGAGCACCACGCCCGTCACCGCGGGCCCCACGAGCATGGTGACCGCCTCGTTGGCTCCCGTCACCACGTTGGCCGCCGTCAGGTCTGCGGGGTGCCGCGCCAGTGCGGGGACCAACACCGCCATCGTCGGTCGCGTGATGGTGACGGCGGTCGCCGCGACAGCTCCGCACGCCACGACGGCGACGAACGGCCCGTGCACGAGCAGGACCGCGGCGGTGGCCCCCATCGCTGCCGCTTGTGCGACGTATCCCCAGACGAGGACACGTGCCGGCCGCCGTCGCTCGGCGAGCGTCGCCGCGAACGGCGCGAACAGGGCGGCGGGCACGAGCTGCACCACGGCGACGATGCCCGAGGCGGTCGCGCCGCCGTGCTCGTACGCGACGAGGAGCATCGCGATCCAGACCGACCACTCGGCGCAGTGGAAGGCCGCCAGCGCGATCTGCGTGCGCCGCAGCTCCGGATTGCGCCAGACGGTGCCGAGCACCGAGCCGACCTGCGCCGCGTGGCGCCACGGCCCGCCCATGGACGCGGCGGTCATGCTCGGCGACCGTATTCGGTGCGGTGCCGGACCGCAACGAGCGCCGGATCACCCGGATCGCATGATGGTCGCGCCCGAGCGGCGTGGGAGCGTCGTCGGCGAGATGTCGCACTACCTCGCCCCGCCGCCCGCGCGTCGCGCCGACTACGGCTCGCTCGGTCAGATCATGGGCTGGATGGTCCTGCTGGGGCTCGCCTCCTGGCCGCGCCTGTTCATCCTCGGGTTCTGGATCTTCGACCGCCAGATCGGCGGCGCCTTCGGGAGCTGGATCATCCCCGCGATCGGCTTCGTGGTCCTCCCGTGGACCACCCTCGCCTATGCCCTGATGTGGGGCGTGGGCTCCGACGTCGTCTCCGGCTGGGAGTGGATCGTGGTCGCCGCGGCGCTCCTCGTCGACGTCGGGTTCTGGGTCGAGAGCCGGCGCCTGCTGCGCGGATGACATGACGAGCAAGGCCGCCTTCACCGAGCAGGAATGGGATGTGGTCCGCTCCGCGCCGCCGGCCGCGGGGATGATCGTGATCACCGCCAGCCGGGGCGGGACGGTGCGTGAGACGTTCGAGATGGCCAAGGTCTACGCGGACGTGCGCTCCGAGCACGGGGAGAGCGAGCTGCTCGACGAGCTCGTGTCCTCGAAGCCCGAGGTCGACCGCTCCGGGCAGCACTCGCTCGACGAGCTCAAGCAACACGGCCTCCAGCGGATCGGCGAGGCCGTCGAGCTGCTCGAGCGCAAGGCGACACCCCAGGAGGTCGAGGACTTCCGGCGCTTCGTCACCACGCTGAGCGAGCGGGTCGCCCGGCGCCACAAGGAGGACGGCGTCGAGGTGAGCGCCGCCGAGCAGCAGGCGATCGACGACGTCGGTACTGCGCTCGGCAGCCCGCGCGCGTAGCGCCGCGTATCGAGCGAGAGGTCAGAGCGGCGGCTGCGCCGGCGGCGCCGTGATCGGCGTCGGGCCGTTGCCCTGGCGGCTGAACGCCACGGCGCGGGCGTAGATCAGGTAGAGCACGAAGGAGGCCGTCTCCGGCGTGGTGCAGACGCGGCCGAAGAGCGCGGCGACGTCGCGGTCCGCAAGCGTCCGCCCGACTCCTCCTGAAGTGCTCGCCCCGCCGATCGTCGCCGTGAGCGCGCGCACGGCCTGCGCGCGCTGCGCCGGCGAGGCCGTGCGCCAGCTCGTGCAGTTCGCCCGTTGCAGCGGCAGGCCCGCCAGCGTCCCGTCGTACGTGCGCACGGGTGTCGCCCCGCCCGTGGCCGCGCCGTCGTGCAGCGCCGGCGCGGCCAGCACGGCCACGACGGCTCCGCCGGCCAGCGCGGCCAGCAGGCCGCGCGGACGGCGGAGACCGCGGTGGACCGCCGCGCCCATCAGAGCGTCGGCGCGCTCGCCGCCGGTGTCGGGCCGGCCGGCATCGGTGGCTGGCAGGTCAACGTGCCCAGCGCGCCGAGCAGCTCGCACCGCGCCTGCGGGGCCGGCGTGCCGACCAGCGACTCGGCGGCCTGCTGCTGCTGCGCCCGCTGCTGGGCGGCTGCGGCCGAGCCCGGCTTGGCCGGCGGCTGGTACCACTCGCAGACGCCGTCGTTGCCGTTGGCGGCGCAGTCGAGCAGCATGGCCTCCTTGGCCGCGTTGCCGCGACCGACGTTGGCCGGCGAGCCGCAGTCCTGCGGCAGGTAGCCCGGGACGGTGGTGCCGGCGGCCGGCGGGGGCGGGGGATCGGACGTGACGCTCGCCACGGTCCCCGCGCTGCCGGTGTTCGGGTACCAGCAGTTGCCCGTGTTGCCCGGGAACTCGTCCCACCAGAAGTCGACGCCGTTGGGCGCCACCCTGCCCGCGGGCGAGCGACCCATGACGTTGTCGTAGTAGCGGTCGTCGTTCGAGGTCGAGCTGGCGGTCTTGGGTGTGCAGGCCGGCGAGCCCTCCTCCGAATGGGGAGCGCAGGCGAGCACGTCGGGGACCGCGATGAGCATCGTCCCGCGGCGCCAGTTGTCGTAGATGTGGTTGTGGCGGACGACGTCGCTGTTGCCGCCGGCGATCAGCACGCCGACGCCGATCGGCACCGGCGTGATCGACTTGACGTCCGAGTGGGGTCCGTACACGTCGAAGTTGTTGCCGTGCACGTTGTTGTGCTCGTAGACCGTCGAGTCCTGGGGGAAGCCGGGGTGCCCACCGGCGTAGAACGAGTCGGTCACGAGGCCCGCGGCGTTGTCGTAGATCTCGTTGTGGTGGAAGTGGACGGCGTTGCCCATGGTCCCGGACGTCGCCATGTTGTTGTGGTGGATGTCGCAGCGGCGGATCTCCTGGTTCAGTCGCCGCTTCGCGTAGAACTGCGGGTCGCGCTGGGCGCCGGTGTCCGGCGCGCCGCCCGGGTAGATGCCCGAGTCCCCGCTGCCCGCCGCGTCGCAGTGCTGCGTCAGGCCGTGGTCGGAGGTGAACATCAGGGCGCCGTACTCGCCCGCGTACATGAACTTGAGCCGGTCCTGGACGTAGCCGTCGGTCTCCAGGATGTAGATGTCGTGCTCCGCCGCGTGACGCGCGGTGAAGTTGCGCAGGACGATCCCGTCGGCGCGGTCGGCCTTGAGCGCGACGTCCTTGGCCGAGCCCAGCGGGGCGTGGTTGCCGGACGCGACGCGGCCGGCGTCGAGGACCACGGCGTCGGGCGTCGCGCCCGAGCCCTCGATCTGCATGTTGCAGCGGATGCAGCGGCCGGCGTTGGGGATGCCGTGCGGGTCGGGGCGGCCGGTCGGGCTGGAAGGCGGGTCCTGGCCCGGGCCCAGCGCGCGGCCGATCACCGCGACCAGGTTCTGGGCGTTCGGGCAGCGGTACTGGTACTCGTAGGAGACCGCGCCCTTGCCCTTCTCGGAGGTGGTCCGGTAGGGCTCGCACTCCGGCGGCAGCGAGGGCACCTTCCGCGCCGTGGGCTCCGTGTAGACGCCCGGCATGATCACGACGCGGTCGTTGTTGTGCGACGCGGTGACCGCCGGCTGGATCTGGTGAAAGCGGCAGCGCGCGGCGAGCTTGCGGTTGAGCGCGCGCAGCTTACGGGCCTGCGTGGCCGAGATCCTTCGTCTGGGCTGCGAGGGACGCACCCGGTAGCCCCGGCGCGCCTTGCGGATGTCCTTGCGCGCGCGGGCGAGCGAGTCCGATTCGCAGACGACGCGCGTCCTGCCCGGCGGTGCGGACTTCAGCGCGGACGCGAGCGAACGCTCGTTGGGCACGTGGCCGCCTGCCGCCGGCTTCGTGCTGTGGTCGGGACGCGGGTCGGGCCAGTACGCCGTGCGCTCGATATGGGCGAACGACGGTGCGGCACAGGTGACGGTCACGGCAGCGGCCGCGACAGCGGCTGCCCAGATCCGGTTCTGGCGTCGCATGGTGAGCTCTGCAACGCGCAAACGCCCGGAATCTTGCGCAATCGACCCCATGCGCGAACGAACACGGGTGCAGCAAGCTCTGGCGGCCGCGCGGCGCTCTCAGCGGAGCGGCTGCGCAGTGGCCAGGTCGACCGCCATGGCCGCCGCCGCGTCGGCGTGCGAGTAGCCGTGGAGGCTTGCGAACACCGTCAATCCGCGCCGCGCGATGAACGCGCCGACGTGGCCGGCGTGCATCCCACCTCCAGGATCCGCGAAACGGTAGAGGACGACCGCGCGCCCGGCCAGGTGCCGGCGAGCGACGAGCGTGGCGGGCCTGGCCTGATCGTTCTCCACGCCTTCGATCACGAGGCGACGCACGGTCCCCGGCCGGCCCGCGCCGACGATCCAGTGCTGGTGCCCGGGGATGACGCCGTCGTTGAACGACAGCTGGTAGAGGTCGCGCGCGTTGAAGAACACGACCGGGCCGTACAGGTCCCGGTCGGGGATGTGCTCGACGTCGCCGATGGGGCCCTTGGGAATGAGCCGCGGGCAGTAGACGGGCACCGTCGTCTGCCGGACCGCGGACGCGCAGGTACGGCTCACCTTGGGCGAGATCCGCGTGGTCATCGGCAGCGAATGCACCGTGCGCGAGAGTGAAGAGAGACTGACGACGGGCTCCTTGGCTCGCGGCTCTTGGCCGTGTCCGCAGCCGGCCGCGACCGTGACGACGACCACGCAGACGCCGGCGCTCGCCCGACCCAGCGGGACCGCTGCTCGTCGCATGACAGACGCGACGGTCACCCCAAGCTGAGGACGGCCGCGCCGGAGAAGCGGCCGGCGCGCAGGTCGGCCAGCGCCTCGTTCGCCGCCTCGAGCGGATAGGTGGTGACGCGCGTGCGCACCGGAACCTGCGGGGCCAGTGCGAGGAACTCGACGCCGTCGGCGCGCGTGAGGTTGGCGACCGATCGCACCTGGCGCTCGTGCCACAGCAGCTCGTACGGGAAGGAGGGGATGTCGCTCATGTGGATGCCGCTGCACACGACGACGCCGCCCGGCGCCAGGACGCGGAGCGCCTCGGGAACGAGCGCGCCGTCAGGTGCGAAGACGATCGCCGCATCGAGCGGCTCGGGCGGCGTGTCACCCGAGCCGCCCGCCCACGTCGCGCCGAGCTCGCGGGCGAAGGCCTGGGCGCGCTCGTCCCCTGGTCGCGTGAAGGCGTAGACCTCGCGGCCCTGCCACGCGGCGACCTGCGCAAGGATGTGCGCGGAGGCGCCGAAGCCGTAGAGCCCCAGCCGGTGCGCGTCGCCGCACATGCCCAGCGCCCGGTAGCCGATCAGCCCCGCGCACAGCAGGGGCGCAGCCTGCTCGTCGGGGTAGCCCTCCGGCACCGGGAAGCAGAACCGCTCGTCGGCCACGGCGTACTCGGCCTGGCCCCCGTCGACGTCGCAGCCCGTGAAGCGCGCGCGCTCGCAGAGGTTCTCGCGGCCGGAGCGGCAGTACTTGCAGTCCCCGTCCGTCCAGCCGAGCCACGGCACGCCGAGCCGGCGGCCGGTCGCGTCGTCGGTGCCGATGATCTGATGGCCGAGCACCCGCGGGAACTGCGCGATCGCGACCTCGCCGTCCAGTAGGTGCAGGTCGGTGCGGCAGACCCCGCAGGCGGAGACGCGCAGCCGCACCTGGCCGGGGCCGGGCTCGGGAACCGGGAGCTCGGCGAGCTGCAGCGGACCGCCGACCCGTTCGAGGATCATTGCGCGCATGAGCCGATGATCCCCGATCACCCGGCTTGGGGCGAGCCGTACAGTCGGGGCGTGGCCGCGATCGTCGCCGGCATCGGCTTCGCCAACGGCGTGCTCCGCGAGGGCACCTACGGCCGCCGCGGCCTGTGACGGCGACCGTCGGCGAGCGATCGAATCGTCGAGACCGATGAGTTCTCGCCTCCGCGAGGGTCTCGATGACATGACCGCCACGCGAGCTCTCATCACCGGTGTCGATTTCGTCTGCATCCCCGCCCAGGACTTCGACGCGATGACCACGTTCTACGGCGAGACGCTCGGCCTGCCGTTCGTCAAGCGCTACGGGGACCGGCCGGGCGCGGAGTACCAGGCCGGGAACCTCACGCTGGCCATCATGCGCACCGAGGACTTCGGTGGCACGTTCTCGCCCAACGCGATGCCGATCGCCCTCCAGGTCGACGATGTCGCCACGGCGCGCGTGCACCTCGAGGACAGGGGCGTGCGCTTCGTCAGCGACACCTTCGACTCGGGCGTCTGCTGGCAGGCGATCTGCCTGGATCCCGACGGCAATCCCCTCTCGCTCCACCACCGGTACGCGCCCGCCGGCGTCTGAGAGATCGCGGACGTCCAGGGCCTTCATGGACGCCCAACCTGAGCACCGCCGCTGTCCGGTCTGGCGCTCTTTCGAGATCATGGAGACGACGCCGGGCGACGGCGTGAACGATCGCGGCGTGTAACGAGCCCCGAGTCCGGCGCAGCGGAAGTCCACCATCCGTCCACGAGGATCTCGTTCGCACGGTCTTTCGGGCAGGAGGCGCGAGCTCACCCGTGGCGCAGGAGAGCTTCCGAGACGTCCCAGAGGCGGTGCGCGTTGGCGGAGTCGAGGGCGTAGGCGGCGACGCCGGTTGCGGCGGCGTCGCGGTGATCGACGGTCGGGGCTTCGTTGCAGTCCTCGAAGTAGCGGCCGCCGATGACCTCGAGCTCCGGGGACGCCGCCAGCAGCACCGAGGTGGCCGCGCCCTGCTCGGGCGTCTTCTGGCGCTCGGGCGGCGTGACGAGCTTGCCGCCGACGTGCCGCTGCAGGTTGGTGGCGATCGCCCCCGGGTTCAGCGCGTTGGCGGTGATCCCGTCGCCGGCCCAGCGCGCGGTCGCGCCGACGGCGAAGAGGATGGCTGCGGTCTTGGACTGACCGTAGGCGAGCAGCGGGTCGTACGGCCGGAAGCGGAAGTGGAGGTCGTCGAAGACGACGGGGGAGTAGAGGTGCCCCGTCGAGCTGACGACCACGATGCGGGCGGAGCCGGCGGCCGCGAGCGCGTCATGGAGCGCGCGTGCGAGCGCGAAGTGACCGAGATGATTGGTGGCGAACTGCAGCTCCCATCCCTGTGGCGTCCGCTGCTCCGGGGTCATCATCACGCCGGCGTTGTTGACGAGGATGTCCAGCGGGCCCACCCAGGTCGACGCGAGCGCGGCCACGGAAGCCGGGTCGGTCACCTCGATCGCCGCGACGGCGACGTCGTCGCGGCCCGTCGTCGCCGCGATGTCGGCCGCGGCCGTCGAACCGGCTTGCGTGTTGCGGACGGCGAGCGTGACCTGGGCGCCGGCGCCCGCGAGCGCGCGTGCGGTCTCGATGCCGATGCCCGACGAGGCGCCGGTCACGATGGCGCGCTTGCCGCTCAGGTCGACGCCCGCCACCACCCTCGGCGGCGGTGGAGCGGAAGCCGAAGGGGGTCGTGATCGGCGTCATGACGAGCAGTGTTCGACGTTCGAGTGATCGCCAGCCAATCTCTGCGCAACGATGGCGGGGAGGTGCGCTGATCGTCGTGGCGCGCCCGAGCGCAGTGTGAGAGGGTCCTCGTGGGGCGCCGATCATCCGCAGCTACCCACCAGGAGGACTCGCGATGATCCGGAGACCGACAATCGCCATACCGTCGGCGGTCGTGGCGGTGCTCGCCCTAGCCGCCGGCGCAGTGCCCGCGGCGGCCGTCGAGAACGGGCGCATCGCCTTCCAGGCGAACGTCGGTAAGTTCCCCCAGATCTTCACGATCCGGCCCGACGGCACCGGGCTCAGGCAGATCACCCACATCCCGCGCAAGGATCCGGGCGCCGAGAACCCGATCTGGTCGCCGGACGGCCGGACGATCGCCTTCGACATGGCGACCCGCTCCGGGGTGTCCGTCTTCACCGTGCCCGCGAGCGGCGGCACGCCGACCGAGCTGGCGCTCAGCGTCGGGAAGTTCAACGGCGATCCGGCGTACTCGCCCGACGGGTCGCAGATCTCGTTCGACCAGGACCCCGGCGACGCGGCGCCGACCGTCCACGGCATCTTCATCGCCAACGCCGACGGAAGCAGTCCTCGCCGGCTGACGACGGGGATCGCCACCAGGAAGGCGTTCGACACCGAGTCGCAGTGGTCCCCGGACGGGCGGCAGATCGCCTTCACGCGCGTGAAGAACAACAAGCAGGCAGCGATCTTCGTCGTCAATGTCGACGGCACGGGGCTGAAGCAGTTGACGCGATACAAGCTCGACGCCGCGAGCCCGGACTGGTCGCCCGACGGCAAGACGATCCTCTACAACACATACTGGGACTCGCCGGGCGGCGCGGCAGCCAACCTCTACGCGGTCTCACCCTCCGGCGGCCACAAGACCGCGCTCACCCACGATCGCGCGACGAAGAACACCTTCGTCGCCTCCTTCCGGCCCTCGTGGGCGCCGGACGGCAAGCGGATCGTGTTCACGCACATCAACTTCAAGAAGAAGTCGGCAACCGCCGGGCTGTACACGATCAGGCCTGACGGGACGCACCGCAAGCGCGTCACGCACATGGGCCCGAAGCAATTCGCGACGAACCCGGACTGGGGGATCGCGCCCTGAACAACACCCTCCGGCGAAAGGCGCCGTCGAGGTTCGCGACCGTCCGGTGCATCGTGCGCTCGACCGCGCGTTGCAGGAGCGCGCGATCAGCGAGTCCTCGGAGGCCTGCCCGCGGCTCGAACACGACCCCGAGGCGATACGCGAATCCATCGCCGTCGGCCGAGAAGCCACGTTCGTGGCGCACGTCGGGGAGCGCCCGCTGGCGGCTGTCGTACTCGACGAGGACGCACGGGTCGAACGTGCGCAGCGTCATCTCGAGCTCGACGGTTCGCCCGAGCAGCCGCATCACCACGCGGGCGCGATCTCCCGGGGCTCGCCATTGCGATCCAGGCTCCACGCTGATCAGACCGGGCCAGTAGTCCGGCCAGTTGCGCGGATCGACGATGTAGTCGAATCCGTCTTCGAGCGCGACCTCGAAGCGATGCCTCAGCTCGACGCGCATCGGCCGCTCACCCGCCGGTCCTGCCGCGGCGAAGCCGGTAGAAGCGCTCGTCGAACTTGAAGAGGCGCGCGAGGGCGTCCGGCTCCGAATCCGCCACTTCAATGTCGGTCACGGTCCATCCGGCGAACGAGGTCTCGACGTCGGCGCGGCTCGCGCCACGCGGCAGGGGTCCACGTCGGCCGGGTGCGAAGCAATCCAGCACGACGGTCGCCTCGGGCGCGGCGATCGCACCGACCTCGAGCGCCATCGTCCTGCGTGCGCCGTCGCTGAGCCCGTGGAACGTTCCGGTGTCGAGCACCAGCCGGAAGTCCGAGCCGACATCCGCCTGTCGTAGCGCCGTCACGTCGCCGCGAACCAGGCGCACCTCGACCTCCGCCTGCTCTGCGCGATCACGGGCCCGGCGGAGGGCCTTGTCGACGATGTCGACGCCGGTCACCGACCAGCCTCGCTTCGCAAGCTCCACGGCCCACACTCCGCTCCCGGTGCCGAGGTCGAGCGCGGGTCCGTAGGGCCGCTCGCATCCCGCCTCCTCGCGGGCGACCAGCGCCAGCAGCTTGTCGGCGAAGGGCGGATGCTCGGCCAGGTCCTCCCACGGATGGAAGCCGATCGCATAGGCAAGTCCGTAGTTCATCTCGAGCCGAGGCTAGGCTCGACAGGCCGTGCGCGCATCGGTGCCGGTACCCAACCTCGGGCGTCCGCTACGTAATCCCGTGCGCATGCGCCCACGCCGTCGCGATCGCGCGCGCCGTGCGACCGGAGGCGCCGATCTTGGTGTAGATGTTGGCCACATGGCGCTCGACGGTGCGCACGCTGAGCACGAGCCGGCGCGCGATGTCGTCGTTGGACAATCCGCGGGCGACCAGCCGCAGCACCTCGGCTTCGCGCGGCGAGAGTCCGCCGGCGCGTGCCTCCGGCGGCCGTGCACCGAGCTCCTCGAGCGCCTCCCGGGCGCGCGCCTCGTTCTTCGCGGCCGCCCCGACTCGCCCGCGGAGGCGCTGCGACGAGGCGAGCTCCAGCCGTGCGAGCGCTGCGTCGTACCGGGCGCCGGCGCTGTCCAGGAGGTCGGCGGCGTCCTCGAGCAGCGGGCAGGCGGTGGCGGGGTCACCCGCCGCGGCGGCGACGCGGCCCCGGGCCAGGAGGGCCGCCGCTCGCAGCGGGTCGTTGGGGCACGCCGTGGCGATGGCGGCGAGCTCGTCCGCCGCCGCGCGGGCAGACGATTCGTCGCCGGCGGCCACCGCCGCGCGCACCATCAACTCGAGCCCGGCCATGCGCTCGAATCGGTCCGCTTCACCGACGCGTCGCAGGAACCGCGCCGTGGCCTCGAGCGCCGTGTCGGTGTCTCCGCGGTCGAGCGCGAGGAGCCCGCCGAGAAGGGCGTGGAGGCGATGTGACCCGGTTCGCTCCGAGAGCGCCTCGGCGTCGGCGGTCCGTCCCTGCCGGCGGCGCAGCTCGGCGAGGCGGACGAGGGGATCGACGTCACGGCCGGGCCGCAGCGCGGAGAGCTCCTCCGCGGCTGCCGTGAGCTCCTCCTCGGCGCGCGTCCAGTCGCCGTGCCAGAGCAGCACGTCGGCGTACGCGGTGCGGCAGATCGAGAACATCTGACGGTCCGCGAAGCGCGTCGCGATGTCGCGCACCCGCAGGCACCACTCGCTGGCCCGCTCGAGGTCGCGGACCAGCCTGCAGGCGTCGATCATGTGGCAGCACACCGTTTCGATCGAGTCCGCATCGGTCATCTCGCCGCCGACCGCGGCGGCCGCGGCGGCGTCGAGGCGCCGCATGCCGTCCTCGATCTCGCCCGTGCTGACGAGCGCAAGCCCGTTGAGTGCGATCGCGAGCATCTCGACGTCGACCGCTCCCACCTCCCGCGCGAGAGCGATCGCTCGCGCCGAGCCCTCGAGCGCCGCATCGGGATGGTGATCGGAGAGCGCGAAATGGGCGCGCAACAGCGACACCCACGCGGTCGCCACGCTCGGCGGCTGGCCCTCGACGAGCAACGCCGCGCGCTCGATCCAGCCCGAGGCCTCGGCCGGCCCGGTGAACGCGTACGCGTCGTGGCAGAGCTGGATCGCGAGTCGCGCGGCAGTCGTGACGTCGCCACGCGATCGTGCGAGGCGATAGCCGCGCTCGTGCGCATCGATCGCGGCCGGCCCGTCGAGCTCGTAGCGCGCGGCCAGGCCCGCGCCCTCGAACGCCTCGGGCGTCTCCTCGTGCGCGAGCGCGTCGGCGAACCGTGCGCGCGCCTCGGCCCACGCGCCCCGCGCAAGCGCCCGTCGCCCGCCCTCGATCGCCGTATCCGGCTCGTGCGGTCCCGTCCGCGCAACCATAGGTGATGAACTGCTCGCGCATGAACAGCACCCAGCACGAGCGCGGCGAGCGCTTCGCCGCCCTGCACGTCGGCGAGCCATTCGTCATCCCCAACCCGTGGGACGCGGGGTCCGCCCGCATGCTCGAGGCGATCGGCTTCCCGGCGCTGGCGAGCACGAGCTCGGGGTTCGCCTTCACGCTCGGTCGCCGCGACGGCGCCGTCACGCTCGACGAGGTCGCGTCCCACACCGCCGCGCTCGCCGCCGTCACGGACCTGCCGCTGTCCGTCGACCTCGAGCACGGCTACGCCGACGACCCGGACGGCGTCGCGGCGGCCGTGGCGCGCGTCGCCGGAGCCGGCGCGGTCGGCGCGTCGATCGAGGACTTCGGGCCCGAGGCGGGCATCTACGCGCGCGAGCAGGCCGTCGAGCGTCTCGGTCGCGCCGTGGAGACCGCGCGCGGCCTCGGCTTCCCGTTCACGCTCACCGCGCGGGCCGAGAACCACATCCGCGGCAACCCCGATCTCGACGACACG
This sequence comes from Solirubrobacteraceae bacterium, assembly GCA_036269915.1. Classification (GTDB taxonomy): domain Bacteria; phylum Actinomycetota; class Thermoleophilia; order Solirubrobacterales; family Solirubrobacteraceae; genus DATBDM01. Next base: position 14,856 of record DATBDM010000127.1, read on the forward strand.
ATCACGCGTCTGCAGGCCTACGAGGAGGCGGGCGCCGACGTGCTCTACGCCCCGGGACTGCGCAGCGGCGAGGAGATCCGTGCCGTCTGCCGGGCGGTCTCCCGGCCGGTGAACGTCCTCGCGCTCGGCGACCTGACCCGCGACCAGATCGCCGACGCCGGCGCGCAGCGCATCAGCGTCGGCGGCCGGCTGACGTGGGCGGCCGTCGCGGCCGCGACCGCCGCGGCGACGGCCATCCGCGATCGCGGTGACTTCTCGCTGCTGACGGGAGGCGCGCCGGAGTGGCTGCGCTGAGCGGGCGCACGGACCCGGGCGCGCTCGTCCGCGGCGTCGTGGCGGGTGCGATCGGCACAGCCGCCATGGACGCCCTTCTGTACCGGCGATACCGCCGTGCTGGCGGGACGACCCGCTTCGCCGATTGGGAGCTCTCGTCCGGGCTGGATAGCTGGGAGGACGCGCCCGCCCCCGCGCAGGTCGGCAGGCGGCTGGTGGAAGGGCTGTTCGACATCGAGCTTCCCCCGCGGCGCGCCAAGCTGGTCAACAACGTCATGCACTGGGCGTTCGGGATGCTCAACGGCGCGCAGTACGGCCTCGTCGCCGGCTCGCTGCCCAGCCCGCGCATCGGCTATGGACTGCCGTTCGGCGCCGCCGTCTGGGCGA
>DATBDM010000128.1:0-2559 GCA_036269915.1 Solirubrobacteraceae bacterium
CCTCGTCGAGCTTGCCGGCCGGCAGCTCGAGCAGGTCGGGCACGCCGACCGCCTCGCGCGGCTGGCGCACCAGCCACAGCCGGTCGCCGTCGAGCACCACGACGCCGACGGCGCCGGGGTGGGTGACGATCTCGCGCGTGACCTCGTCGCCGTCCTCGTGGCGGTAGGTCCGGCGCTCGACGGTGATGAAGGAGCCCTCGTGGATGGTCTCCGAGGACGTCTGCTCGAATCGGCTGCTCACGCGCGCCAGCCTAGACGGCCGCCGCCTCGTCGAGCAGCGCCAGCGCGACGTCGAGCATGCCCTCCAGCGCGGCGACCGAGACGCGCTCGGTCGGCTCGTGGTTGCGCTCGGTGCCGTTGGCGAGGTTCACGCACGGCAGCCCCAGCACCTCGAGCGCGTTGGCGTCCGAGCCGCCGCCGGTGGTGATCCGGCGCGGGTCGTAGCCGCACGTCTGTAGCGCGGCCTCGGCGGCGACCACCGCCGGCGAGGACGGCTTCACGCGGTAGCCGGTGAACAGCTTCTCGACGCTGAGATCGACGTCGCACTCCGCGAACGCGGCGCCGTCGGAGAGCGCGTCGACGAGGCGGGCGACGCTCGCCTCGGCCTTCTCGGGATCCAGCGAGCGGGTCTCGGCCAGCAGCGTGCAGCGCTCCGCGACCACGTTGGTCGAGCCCACGCCCCCGTGGATCGAGCCGACGTTCGTCGTCGTCTCGGCGTCCAGGCGCCCGAGCGGCATCGCCCCGATCGCGTGCGCCGCCGCGACGATCGCGCTGCGGCCGTCCTCCGGACGGATGCCGGCGTGGGCGGCCCTGCCGTGGAAGTCGGCGCCGATCCGGTAGTAGGTCGGCGAGGCGACGATCACCTCGCCGATCGGCGAGGCGTGGTCGAACACGTAGCCGAAGTCGGCGGTCAGCGCAGCGCGGTCGACCTCCTTGGCGCCCGCCAGGGCGTTCTCCTCGGAGACCGTGAACAGCAGCTCGACGGCGACCGGCGCGCCCTCGACGCTGACGCGCCGCGCGACCTCGAGCATCACGGCGACCGCGGCCTTGTTGTCGGCGCCGAGGATCGCGTCGTGCGCGTTCTCCCAGCCGCCGTCGACGAGCACCGGCTCGATCGCCCCCTCGACCGAGACCGTGTCGAGGTGCGCGCACAGCAGGACCGTGCGCGGCGCGTCGGCACGGCCGACGCGGGCGTACAGGTTGCCGCACTCCGCGCCGGCCGCGGGACCGGCGCCGTCCTCGCGGGACTCGATCCCCATGCGCCGCAGCTCGGCCGCGACGTGATCGGAGCACGCGCGCTCGTGCCCGAACGGGCTCGGGATCCGGCACAGCGCCGCGAACGTCTCGTTCAGGCGCGCCTTCTCGGCGTCGCTGGCCGGCCGCATCCGCGAGGCGTCAGTGCGAGGACTGGAACCGCGAGGCGCGGATCTCTTCCGGCGGCTCGGCCGGCCGCCGCTCCACGGCGCGCTGCTGGGCCGCGTCGACGAACTCGCGGAACAGCGGCGCGGGCCGCTCCGGCCGCGACTTGAACTCCGGGTGGTACTGCGACGCGACGAAGAACGGGTGGTCGTGGATCTCGATGACCTCGACCAGGCGCTCGTCCGGCGAGGTGCCTGAGATCACCAGGCCCGCCGCCTCGAGGCGCCGGCGCAGGAAGTTGTTGACCTCGTAGCGATGCCGGTGGCGCTCGTAGATCACGGGCTCGCCGTAGGCCTCGCGCGCCTTGCTGCCGTCGTGGAGCTTGATCGGGTCGGCGCCGAGGCGCATCGTCCCGCCCATGTCCGCGACCTCCTTCTGCTCGGGCAGGAGGTCGATCACCGGGAACGGCGTCTCCGGGTCGAACTCCGTCGAGTTGGCCCCTGGCATGTCGACCACGTGGCGGGCGAACTCGGCGACCGCCATCTGCATCCCGAGGCAGATGCCCAGGAAGGGGATCCGCTGCTCGCGGGCGATCCGCGCCGCCTCGATCTTGCCCTCGATGCCCCGTACGCCGAAGCCGCCGGGGATGAGGATGCCGTCGGCCGCCTCGACCCGCTCGCGCACCTCGTCGTCGCCCAGCGACTCCGAGTCGACCCAGTCGATCTCGATCGGGCGACCGTGCAGGTTGCCGGCGTGGCGCAGCGCCTCGACCACGGACAGGTAGGCGTCCTCGAGCTGGACGTACTTGCCGACCAGCGCGATCCGCACCCCATCGCTCGAGCGCGCCTCGCCCGCGCGCCGGGTCATGTGCTCCCAGCCGGAGAGGTCCGGCGCATCGGCCTCCAGGCCGAAGTGCTCGAGCACGAAGTCGTCGACGCCCTCCGCATGGAAGTACAGCGGCACCTTGTAGATGTCGTCGACGTCGCGGCCGGAGACCACGGCGTCCTCGGGCAGCGAGGCGAACAGCGCGATCTTGCGGCGCACGTCCTGCGGCAGGCCGCCCTCGGAGCGGCAGAGGACCATGTCCGGCGCGATGCCGATGCGGCGCAGCTCGTTGACCGAGTGCTGCGTCGGCTTGGTCTTGAGCTCGCCGGCGTGGCCGATGTAGGGCACGAGCGTCAGGTGGATGAACATGCACCG
>DATBDM010000129.1:0-6421 GCA_036269915.1 Solirubrobacteraceae bacterium
CGATCTGCGCCGTTATCGCGCCCCGCGGCGCCGCCGGTGCCTCGCTAGTCGCTCGTGCCGCGCTTGACCGCGACGGCGAGCGCGGCCGCGGTCAGCGCCAGCGCTCCGCCCGCGATCGCCACCTTCGCACGCGGCTTCGGAACGACCCGGCGCCCGAGGTACCACTTGGCGCCCTTCCACACGACGAAGCCCAGCAGCTTGTAGCCCATGCCCCGAACCTACCCATCCTCGCGCAGGCGATACGCCATCCGCGACTGCAGGCCCCAGAGCTCGATGAAGCCGGGCGAGGCGTTCTGCGAGAAGAGGCCGCCCGACTCGGCGAAGGTCGCGAGCTGGGCGTCGTAGACGGCGTTCGGCGACGCGCGGGTCACCACGCGCGCGTTGCCCTTGTAGAGCTTGAGGGCGATCGTGCCGGTGACGCGCTCGTTCACGTGGTCGATGTAGGCCTCGAGATCGGTGCGCAGCGGCTCCCACCACAGCCCGGCGTAGACCAGGTAGGCCCACTGCTGGTCCAGCCGCGGCTTGAACTGGTTCTGGTGGATCGTCCCCGTCAGGCGCTCGAGCTCCTTGTGCGCCTTGAGGATGATCGTGGCGGCCGGGACCTCGTAGATGTCGCGGACCTTGAGGCCGACGATCCGGTCCTCGATGTGGTCGACGATGCCGACCCCGTGGCGCATGCCGATCTCGGCCACGTGGTCGATCAGGTCCGGGAGCGGCAGCCGCTGGCCGTCGACCGCCACCGGCAGCCCCTGCTCGAACTCGAGCTCGACCACCTGCGGCTCGTCGGGCGCGAGCTCCGGGCGCGTGACGAGCTGGAAGACGTCGTCGTCGGGCGCGTGCGACAGGTCCTCGATCCACTTGCCCTCCGAGGAACGGCCCCAGAGGTTGTCGTCGATCGAGTAGGGCGCCGCCTCGGTGCCGCCCTTGACGGGGATGCCGTGCTTGCGCGCGTAGGCGATCTCCTCGTCGCGGCCCATCGCCCACGAGCGCACGGGCGCGATCACCTTCAGCTCGGGCGCGAGCGTGGCGACCGTGCCCTCGATGCGGACCTGGTCGTTGCCCTTGCCGGTGCAGCCGTGGGCGATCGTGTCGCAGCCCGAGCGGCGCGCGTACTCGACGGCGAGCTTGGCGATCAGCGGGCGGCCGAGCGCCGTGAAGAGCGGGTAGCCGTCGCCGTAGTCGGCGTTGGCCTTGATCGCCGGCGCGAGGTACTCGCGGGCGAACTCCTCGCGCGCGTCGACGACGTGGCAGTCGAGCGCGCCGAGCTGCAGCGCCTTGCCCTTGACGACCTCGTAGTCCTCCCCCGGCTGGCCGAGGTTGACGGTGAGCGCCACGACCTCGGCGTCGTACTCGTCCTGGATCCACTTGAGCATCACGCTCGTGTCGAGGCCGCCGGAGTACAGCAGCAGAACGCGCGAGACCTCGTCGGGCTGCGCCAGGTAGGTGGCCACGCGGGTCGACTGCGGATCGGCGACGCGGCGGACCTCGGTGTGGGTGCGGGGATCGCGGGGCTCTTCGTTCACCCGCGACAGACTACGAGGAAGCGCGTGGCGCTCAGTAGTAGTCGCTGCGGAGCGCCGCGGCGCGGCCGTAGCGGAAGCCGTCGGCGTCCTCGTCCTCGACCCAGCCTGCGTCCTCGGGCTGCTCCGGCGCCTCGCTCGCGTCGCGCAGCCAGCGCGCCCCCGCGAGGTCGGTGCGGCCCGCGGCCGTGTCGAAGAGCCGCTCCGGGTGCAGGCCGAGCTTCTCGCCGCTGCGGCGGTGCAGGGTGGCGACGAGCATCGCCTCGCCGGGGTCGGCCTCCTCGGCCAGCGAGAGGGCGACGAGCCCCTGGATCAGCGGGCCCGGGGAGTCCAAGCGAACGCCGAGCGACGCGAGCCGCTCGCTCCACGCGCGCAGCAGGTCGGCGCGGTCGTCGTCGATCGCCTCGCGGATCGCCGCCTGGGCGGGCGGCGAGGCCGCGGTCCACGCCGCGACCGCGCGTCCGATGCGGTCGTCGGCGGCGCTCGGGATGCGGCCGGCGTAGTAGTCGTCGCCGTGCGGCAGGTCCAGGAGGTGCAGCAGGTCGCGCGGGTCCATGACGTCGTCAGTCAACCATGCCGGGCCGCGCCCGGCATCCGTCAGGTCCGAGTTGCCCGCAGAGCGCGCAATCCGAAACCGAGGAGGACCAGCAGCCCGGCGAGCACGACCAGCGGCGTGCTGTCGCGGCCGGAGCCGGGCGGCGGCGGCAGCACGGTCGCCGGCTGCTCCGCCGATGCACCCTTGACGCCGCCCTCGGCCGGCGCGGACGCCCGCTTGGAATCGTCCTTCGGCGCGGAGCCGCGAGCCGGCGTGGCGCCCTCCGCCGACGGCGCCGCGGCCGACGCGAGCATCATCGACGTCGTCGCGCCGAACGGCGCGGCAAGCCCGGCGAGGACCGAGACGCCCTGGGCCGTCGTGGCCGGACCGGCGCCCGCGGCGCAGCCCGTCGCGCGGTCGAGCCGCCGCAGCGTGCGCACGCCACGACGCTCGAGTCGCGCGACGCGCGCGCGCGGCACCCCGAGCCGCCGTGCGACCTGCGCGCGGGAGCGCATCGGCGCCGGACCGAGTCCGGCGCGCAGGACGAGGACCTGGCGCTGGCTCGCCGCGATCGCCGGCAGGCAGCCGTCGAGCCTGCGGACGATGCGTCGCAGCCGCCGCTCGTGCCGGCGTTCGGCGCTCGCAGCGGGCGCGGAGTCGAGACGCCGGCGCTCCCCTCGCCTGGCGCCGCCCGCACGCCCGCCGCGACCGCCGGCCGCCGACCGCCGCGCCGCCGCCGCGGACGGTGCTCCGACACCGTTCGCGCCGGCGGGCGCGGAGCCCGCCGTTCCCGCCGTTCCCGCCGTGCCACTCGAACCGCCCGCCGGCGCCGCGCCGCCGCTCCCTCCCGCGGCGACCGGCGCGGACCCTCCTCCTCCCGACGTGCCGCCGCCGGAACCGCCCACGATCGGGACCCGCGGCGCAGAGGGAACGGGCACGGGGGCACTCGGAGCAGGCGCCGAGCTGGTGGGCGCCGAGGGGACCGGCACCGGCGCCGAAGGCACGGACGGCGCCGGGACGGAGGGCGCCGGCACCGATGGCGCCGGCACGGACGGCACCGGCACGGACGGCACCGGCACGGACGGCACCGGGACCGACGGGACCGGCGCCGGCGGAAGCTTCGGCGCCTGGACTGTCGGGACGGGCACTGGAAGGTCGGCCGAAGCCGCACCGACGGGCTGCGCCACGATGAGCGCCAGCACCGCCATGCCCATGAGTCCGAGTGTTCTCATGAACGTCCTCACCAGGGCGGATACCGAGCGGGTTTGCCCGGCAAACCGTGCCGCTGGGTGATCTTCGTGCCCGGTGTCAGGCCACGACCCGCGCGAGCCGCGCGAGCGCGTCGTCGATCTCGTCCTCCCCGACGACGAGCGGCGGCAGCATCCGGATCGTGCCCGGGCCGGTGGCGTTGATCACGAGCCGCTCCTCGAGCAGCGCGCGGCGGGCGATCTCGGGCGCGGCGACGTCGACGTCCGCGGCGACCATCAGCCCCCGCGCGCGCACCGCCGTCACGTGCGCGAGCTCGTCGAGGCCAAGCGCGAGCCGCTCGCCGAGCTCGCGCACGCGGGCGAGCAGCGCCGGGTCGTCGAGCACGTCCAGCGCCGCGTGCGCCGCGGCCGAGGCGACCGGTCCGCCCCCGAAGGTCGAGCCGTGGTCGCCGGGCTCGAAGACGCCGGCCAGGCGCGGTCCGATCACGAGCGCGCCGATCGGCAGCCCGCCGCCGAGCCCCTTGGCCAGCGTCATCGCGTCGGGCACGACGCCGGCCTGCTCGTAGGCCCACAGCGACCCGGTCCGCCCCATCCCGCACTGGACCTCGTCGAAGACGAGCGCCGCGCCGGCGCGGTCGCAGGCGGCGCGGGCGGCCCGCAGCACCTCGGCGTCGAGCGGATGCACCCCGCTCTCGCCCTGGACCGGCTCGAGCAGCACCGCGGCGGTGTGCTCGTCGACGGCCGCGTCGATCGCCTCGGCGGTCGGGGCGATGGCGGTGAAGCCCGGGACGAGCGGGGCGAACGGCGCCTGCTTGGACTCCTGCGGCGTCGCCGACAGCGCTCCGTAGGTGCGACCGTGGAAGCCGCCGTGCGCGACGACGAGCCCGCCGCCCCGGCGCGCCTTGCGCACGAGCTTGATCGCCGCCTCGTTGGCCTCGGCGCCCGAGTTGGCGAAGAAGACGACGCTGCCCTCCCCGAGCGAGCGGTCGACGAGCCGCTCGGCGAGCGCGACCATCGGCGCCGTCGTGAACAGGTTCGAGACGTGCATCAGCCGGGCGGCCTGCTCCTGGACCGCGGCGACGACCTTCGGATGGCAGTGGCCCGTGTTGCAGACGCCGATGCCCGAGAGGAAGTCGAGGTACTCGATCCCGTCGGCGTCGCGCAGCACGCAGCCCTCGCCCGAGACGAACTCGACCGGATAGCGCGCGTAGGTGGGCGCCAGCGCGCTCACGACGCCGGCCGGATCTTGGTCCCGAGGCCGGCGTCCGTGAACAGCTCGAGCAGCAGCGAGTGCGGGACGCGGCCGTCCACGATGTGCGCGTAGCCGACGCCGCCGTGGATCGCGTCCAGGCACGCCCGCAGCTTCGGGCGCATGCCGCCGGCGATCCCGTCCAGCGCGCGCTCGACGGCGTCGGCGCCGGCCTCGGAGATCACCGACGCGGGATCCGCCGGATCGGCGAGCCAGCCCGCGACGTCGGTGAGGAAGATGATCTTGTAGGCGCCGAGCGCGCGCGCGACGGCCGCCGCGGCCTCGTCGGCGTTGACGTTGTGCGAGTGCCCGCCGCGGTCGGCTCCGACCGAGGCGATCACCGGGATGTAGTCGGCGGCGATGTGCTCGATCACGCCGGCGTTGACGCGCTCGATGCGCCCGACGTAGCCGATGTCCTCGCCGCTCGGGCCCTCCATCTTCGCGACGCGGAACAGCTGCCCGTCGTCGCCCGAGAGCCCGACCGCCGGCTGCCCGTGGCGGTTGAGCAGCATCACGATGTCCTTGTTGACCTTGCCGACGAGGACCATCTTGGCCACCTCGACGGTCTGCTCGTCGCTGACGCGCAGGCCGCCGACGAACTCCACCGGCAGGCTCAGCCGCTCCATGTAGCGGGTGATCTCCGGGCCGCCGCCGTGGACGACGATCGGGTTCATCCCGACGTACTTGAGCAGCACGACGTCGCGCGCGAAGTCCTCGCGCAGCGTCGGGTCCTCCATCGCCGCGCCGCCGTACTTGATGACCACGGTGCGGCCGTGGAACTCGCGGATGTACGGGAGCGCCTCGAGCAGCGTCCGGACGTCGTGGACCCCGTTCACGTCGTGTACTCCGCGTTGATGGTCACGTACTCGTGCGAGAGGTCGGAGAAGAAGACCTCCACCTCGGCGCCCTCCCCCGGCAGCCGCACGGCGTAGTCGACCTCGGGACGGGCAACGGCCCGCGCGAGCGCGCCGGCGTCGTGCGGCACCGCCGCGCCGCCGGCGCACACCTGCACGTCCTCGATCCAGACGTCGAGCGGCAGCGGCGCCGCGTCGTGCAGCGCCGCGCCGACGGCCTGCGCGATCCGCCCCCAGTTGGGGTCGCCGCCGTGCAGCGCGGCCTTGACCAGCGGCGAGTTGGCGACCGCGCGCGCGGCGCCCGCGACCGTGCGCTCGTCGCCGCCGGTGACCGTGACCCGGCCGACGCGCAGCGCCCCTTCGCCGTCGCGGACGATCTCGAGCGCCAGCCGGCGCAGCAGCGCGTCGAGCGCCTCGCCGAGGCGCAGCTCGTCCTCGGACTCGGACTCGACCGCGACGCCGGAGGCGCCCGAGGCCTGCAGGATCACCGTGTCGTTGGTCGACAGCTGCCCATCGACCGAGACGCGGTCGAAGGAGCGCTTGACGCAGACGCCGAGCAGCAGGTCGGCGGTCTCGGGTGCGAGCGCCGCGTCCGTCTGCACGAAGCAGAGCATCGTCGCGAAGGCGGGCGAGATCATCCCGGCCCCCTTGGCCTGAGCGCTCAGCCGGACGGTGCCGGAGGGGAGCTCGACGTCGAGCGAGACGCGCTTCGGGAACCGGTCGGTGGTCGAGATCGCCTCGGTCAGCGCCGCGTCGCCGTCGGCGGCGAGCGCGCCGCGCGCGGCGAGGATGCCCCTGATGATCTTGTCGACGTCCAGCGGCACGCCGATCACGCCGGTCGAGGCGACCGCGACCTGGTCCTCGCGCACCCCCGAGGCCATCGCCGCGGCGCCCTGCATGCGCGCGGCGTCCTCCAGCCCGCGGCCGCCCGTCGCCGCGTTGGCGTTGCCGGAGTTCACGACGACCGTGCGGATCGCGTCCTGGCGGCAGCGCTCCTGGGTGAGCAGCACGGGCGCGGCGAGCACGCCCGAGCGGGTGTAGCGGGCCGCGCTGAC
>DATBDM010000130.1:0-16303 GCA_036269915.1 Solirubrobacteraceae bacterium
ACCGACGCCACGCTGCAGCAGAAGCTCGACGCCATCGCCGAGCTGGGCAAGATCGCCGCGCGCGGCCAGTTCCGCCGCTTCACCGGCAACGACTACACGACCGACCTGGCCAAGGGCAACGTCGACGTCGCGCTCGCCTACTCGGGCGATCTGATCCAGCTGCAGAGCGACAACCCCGACCTGCGCTTCTCGTACTTCGAGGAGGGCAACATGCTCTTCACCGACAACATGATGCTGCCGGCGAAGGTCGAGCACCCGTACGCGGCCGAGACGATGATCAACTTCGTCTACGAGCCCGACATCGCCGCGAAGATCGCGCTCTACGTGAACTACATCCCGCCGGTCGAGGGCATCCAGGACCTCGTCGCCAAGAAGGACCCCAAGCTCGCCAAGAACCCGCTCGTGTTCCCCTCGGACTCGATCCGCGCGAAGCTGCACCCCTACCCCGCCCTGTCCGACGCCGACGAGCGCAAGATGAAAGAGGCCATGGCGCAGGTGACGGGCGCCTAGGGCCATGCTGCGGCTCTCACTGCGCACCCGCCGCTCGCTCCTGCCCTGGCTCTTCATCGGCCCGGGCCTGCTGTGGTTGCTGCTGTTCTTCGCGTACCCGCTGGTCCAGCAGTTCGGCGTGTCGCTGATGACCGGCGACCCGGACAACGGCTATCAGCTCACGTGGGCGTTCCACAACTACTGGGACGCGATCTCGACCTACAAGGAGCAGTTCGGGCGCTCGATCGGCTACGCCGCCGCCGCCACGATCCTCGACCTGATCATCGCCTTCCCGCTGGCGTACTACATCGCCTTTCGCGCGCGCCGCGCGAAGAACCTGATGCTGCTGCTGATCGTGTTGCCGTTCTTCATGTCCTACGTGCTGCGGACGGTCGCCTGGCAGCTGATCCTCTCCGACCACGGCTGGGTCGTCTCGCGGCTGCGCGACATCGGGGTGGTCTCCGAGAGCGGCCGCCTGCTGGCCTCGCGCACCGCCGTGATCGCGGGCATCACCTACAACTTCCTTCCCTTCATGGCGCTGCCGCTCTACGTCTCGCTGGAGAAGATCGACCGGCGACTGATCGAGGCGGCGACCGACCTCTACGCGAGCCGCGCGACCGCGTTCCGCAAGGTGACCGTGCCGCTCGCCCTGCCGGGCATCTTCGCCGGCACGCTGCTGACCTTCATCCCGGCGTGCGGCGACTTCATCAACGCCGCGCTGCTCGGGACGCCCAACCAGTACATGATCGGCAACGTCATCCAGGCGAAGTTCCTCAACATCCTCGACTACCCGACGGCCGCGGCGCTCTCGTTCACGCTGATGCTCTTCATCCTCGTCGGCATCTTCATCTACGCCCGCGTGCTCGGCGCCCGCAACCTCACCGAGGCGGCGATCTGATGGCCGTCGACGTCGCCACCGTCGTCGAGCGCGAGATCGAGACGCCGCGCAGCGGCGGCGGCAGGCCGACTTCCGATCGCGTCCGCGGTGGGCTGCTCGCGATCTGGTCGGGCCTGGCGCTGCTGTACCTGTTCATCCCGGTGTTCATCGTCGTCCTGTTCTCGTTCAACGACAACAAGGGCCGCTTCAACTTCACCTGGCAGGGCTTCACGCTCAAGCACTGGGCGCACCCGTTCGCCGATCCGGACCTCGCGAAGGCGCTCACCACGTCGCTCGAGGTGGCCCTGATCGCGACGCTGATCGCCACCGCGCTCGGCACGTTCATGGCGATGGCGCTCGTGCGCTACCGCTTCCGCGGCCGCAGCGCCGTCGACTTCTTCGTCTTCATGCCGCTGTCCTCGCCCGAGGTCGTGCTCGGCGCTGCGCTGCTCTCGCTGTTTTTGACGATCAACGTCTCGACCGGCTTCACGACCATCGTGATCGCCCACGTGATGTTCTGCGTCTCCTACGTGGTGGTGACGGTCAAGGCCCGATTGGAGGGCATGGACCGCCACATCGAGGAGGCGGCGATGGACCTCGGCGCGACCGAGTGGACGACGTTCCGCAAGGTGACCCTGCCGATGATCGCGCCGGGCGTCGCCGCGGCGGCGCTGCTGTCGGCCGCGCTGTCGATCGACGACTACGTGATCACGTCGTTCAACGCCGGCCAGACGCAGACGTTCCCGCTGTTCATCTTCGGCTCCACCCGCCAGGGCGTGCCGCCGGAGGTCAACGTGCTGGCGACCTGCCTGCTGATCGTCGTGCTGTTGCTGATGGGCCTCAACGTGCTGGTGCAGTCGCGGCTGGCCAAGCGCGACGCGGCGCGCGCCGAGGAACCGGTGCCCGCGGCGGCGCCCGCGACATGAACCGGGCCGCGAGGCCATGACTCCGGCGTGCGCCAACTCGTCGGACGCCTGGTCGGCGCCCCGTTCCTCCTGCTCGGCCTCTCGGCGCTGATCTATTCGATCCCGCGCTGGACGCACCCGGAGCAGTACCCCGGGACGAGCGTGGCGGCGGGCGTGCGGCACGACGTCGAGCGGATCTTCCTCCATCTGGACTTCGGTCGTGCGTGCGGCTGGCCGGGGTGCCCGCCGATCCACGACATGTGGCTGCGCGGCGCCCCGATGGACCTGTGGCTGCTCGGTGGGGCGATGGTCATCGGGATCTGGGGCGGCATCCGCGGCGGCCTCTGGTGCGCGCAGCGGCCGCGCTCGCGCGCCGCGCGCACCGTCGAGTCGGCGGCGATGCTGGCCTACTGCGTGCCGGTGTACGTGGTGGGTCTCGGGCTCCTGGTGCTCTTCAACCCGACCTTCGGGCGCTTCCCGCTGCCCGGCTTCTTCGACGCCAGGGCGCGCTGGGCGTCGCCGTTCGGCGACCCGTGGGCGTGGCTGCGCACGCTGCTCGTCCCCTGGCTCGTGCTGGCGGCACCGCTCGCGGCGATGTGCATGCGGCTCACGCTGGCCCTGACCATCGAGGCGCTCGACGAGCACTACACGCGCACGGCGTTCGCGAAGGGCCTCACCCGCCGTGAGGTGGTCCGGCGCCACGCCGGCAGGGCGGCGGCCCCGGCCACCGCCGCGTTCGCGAGCGTCTCAGTGCCCCTGCTGGTCCTCAACGTCGTGCTGGTCGAGCGGGTGCTCTCCGTCCCCGGGTTCTTCACCTACACGTGGAGGGCGACCGGGCATCCGCCCAACCCCAACGACTACCCGCCGCTGCCCGACTACCAGATGACCGCCGCGCTCATGCTCTGGGCCGCCGTGCTGACGATCGTGGTCAGCCTCGTCCTCGAATTCGTGGTGGTCAGGATGGATCCGCGGGTCGGAGCGTCCGCACCGGGGGCGGGCTTGGCGCCGGCTCGAGGAGCGTGACGCCCGCCGCGAGCGGTCAGCCGGTCAGCGAGACCGTCCGGCCGCCGACGAAGCCGTCGGCGCCCGAGATCTCGTCGACGACGTCCTGCGGCACCGCGGCATCGGTCGTCACGGCCATCACCGCGAGCTCCGAGCGGCGGCCGTCCTCGCCCTCGCCCGGCGCCTGGCGGCCGACGGCCGCCTCGGAGATGTTGATGCCGTGCTCGCCCAGCGCGGTGCCGACGCGGCCGACCATGCCCGGCACGTCGCGGTAGCGGAACAGCGCGAGGTGCGGGTCGTCGAACTGCAGGTTGAAGCGCTGGCCCCATGCCTCGAGCAGGTGCGGGCGGTGCAGGCGCCCGAGCGTCGTGCCGACGACGCGCACGCGCTCGGAGTCCGACACGACCGTCACCCGGACGAGGTCGGTGAAGTCGCGCGCGTTGAGCTCGGAGCGCTCGGAGATCTCGATCCCGCGCTCGGCGGCCAGCGACGGCGCGTTGACGAGGTTGAGCTCCTCCTCGGTGTGCCCGGCGAGCACGCCCATGATCACCGCGAGCGTCAGCAGCCGGGTGTCGCGGCCGGCGATGCGGCCGAGGTACTCGATCTCGAGGCGGTCGATGCTCGACGCCTCCGCGAGCGTCGTGGCGAGGCGGCCGAGGCGCCGGCACAGCGGCAGGAACGGCTCGAGCGCCTCCATGTCCTCCGCAGAGACGGCGGGGATGTTGACGGCGGTCGAGACGGTCCCGCCGGTCAGCGCGGCCACCACCTGCTCGGCGGTCTGCACGCCCGCGCGGTCCTGCGCCTCGGCGGTCGAGGCGGCGAGGTGCGGGGTGACGACCACGTTGGGGTAGCCGAAGAGCGGGTGCTCGGTGATCGGCTCCGAGCTGAAGACGTCGAGTGCGGCGCCCGCGACCTTGCCGGAGTCCAGCGCGGCCTGGAGGTCCTTCTCCACGAGCAGGTCGCCGCGCGCGCAGTTGACCACGCGGACGCCGTCCCTGCACTTGGCCAGCGCCTCGTCGTCGAGCCAGCCCTTGGTCTCGGGCGTGTTCGGGAGGTGGATCGAGATGAAGTCGGCCTGCGCGTAGAGCTCGTCGGAGGACTCCGCCTTCTCGACGCCCAGCTCGCGGAAGCGACCGGCCGAGACGAACGGGTCGAAGGCGACGACCTTCATGCCGAAGCCGCGCGCCCGCGCGGCGACGAGCTGGCCGATGCGGCCGAACCCGAGCAGCCCGAGCGTCTTCTCGTAGAGCTCGACCCCGCCCCACTTCGAGCGCTCCCAGGACCCGCCGACCAGCGCGGCGTGCGCCTGCGGGATGTTGCGCGCGAGCGCGAGCAGCAGCCCGAAGGTGTGCTCGGCGGCGGTGATGATGTTCGACTGCGGCGCGTTGGCGACGATGATCCCGCGCTTGGTCGCCGCCTGGACGTCGACGTTGTCGACGCCGACGCCGGCGCGCCCGATCACCTTGAGGTTGTCGCCGCGGGCGATCAGGTCGGCGGTCAGCTTCGTCGCCGAGCGGATCAGGATGCCGTCATAGCCGCCGATGCGGTCGGCGAGCTCCTCGGTGCTCCATCCGACGCCGAGATCGACGTCGAAGCGCTCACGCAGCATGTCGATGCCGGAGTCGGCGATCTGCTCCGCGACGAGGATCTTGTACGGCGCGGTGAGCTCGGGGGCGCCGCTCATGCCGCCGCCGGGACGCCGGCCTCGAGGAACACCTTCTGGGCGGCGGCGACGCCCGCGCCGAACTCGACGTCGTGGCCGAGCTGCGACAGCGCCATCTCGAGGCCCGACAGCGAGGTCAGGATGTCGAAGGCGCCGAAGTAGCCGCAGTGCGCGATGCGCAGGATCTTGCCCTTGAGGTCGTCCTGGCCGCCGTTGGCGGTGATCCCCAGCTTGCGCAGCGCGCCCGGCACCTTGCCGCCGTCGACGTCGCCCGGCAGCTCGATCGCGGTGACCACGGTCGAGCGCTCGTCCGGGTCGCCGTAGAGCTCGAGGCCCAGCCCGGCGGCGCCGGCGCGCGTGGCGCGGGCGAGCAGGTCGTGACGCGCCCAGACGGTCTCCAGGCCCTCGTCCTCGATCATCCCAAGCGCGACGTCGAGGCCGAAGAAGAGGCTGACGGCCGGCGTGAACGGGCTCGCGCCGCCCGCCTGGCTCTTGGCGGTCTTGCCCCAGTCGAAGTAGTAGCGGCCGGGTGGGTGGGGCTGGTGTCCCTCCCTTGCGAAGGCGAGGGCGCGCTCGGAGACCGACGCGAACGCGAGCCCGGGCGGGCACATCAGCGCCTTCTGCGAGCCGGCGACGACGACGTCGATGCCCCAGTCGTCCTGGCGCAGCTCGGCGGCGCCGAGGCCGGAGACGGCGTCGATCACGAGCATCGCGTCGTGCTTGCGCACGGTCTCGGCGATCGACTGGACGTCGTGGACGATGCCGGTCGAGGTCTCGCTGAGCGTGGCGAAGACGACCTGGACGCCCGCGTTCTCGGTCAGCAGGCGGTCGATGTCGGCGGGATCGAGGCGCACGCCCCAGCCGGGCTCGTGGCGCACGAGGTCGGCGCCGTAGGCCTCGGCCAGCTGGATCCAGCGCTCGCCGAACTTGCCCGTCGCGCACGCGAGCACCTTCGTGTTCGCACGCACCAGGTTCGCGACAGCTGACTCCATCGCTCCGGAGCCCGAGGCGGCGAAGGCGAGCACCGGGTTGCTCGTCGCGAAGACGTGCGGCAGGCGCTCCAGCACCCGGCCGTAGAGCTCGTCGAAGGCGGGCGCGCGGTGGTAGAGCATCGGGGCGGCCATCGCCTGCGACACGGCGGGCGGCACGGGGGTCGGCCCCGCGGTCATGAGGTACTGCTTGATGAAGGGATTCGCAGTCATGAGGGCCCTGTAGGGGAGCTGGGGAGGGACGGCAGATCAGCCTAGCGGCCGAGCAGGGCGCGAGCGGCGTGGATGAACGCCTCCCGCGACTGGCGATCGAGCTCGCGCTGGAGGTCGTGCTGGAGGTCCGACGGCCCGTAGCCGAGGAAGATGATCGCGATGATCCAGCCGATCGCGGCGAGCAGGCCGAGCACGACGCCGACCATGCCGAGCACCATGCCCGCGTTCGCCTGGCTGCGGCCCTCGACCTGGGAGCGGTCGCGGGCGCGGCGGCCGAGGTGCAGTGCGAGCCCCGACAGCGGCAGCGTCAGCCAGAAGCCGGCGCCGATCGAGAGCAGCAGCAGCGCCAGCGCGATGATCGCGATCGTGACCGCGACCGTGGCGCCGGCATCGCGCTGCCCGGCGGCGGGGACGAACACCGGGCGCTCCCCGCGCGGCGCCGCCGTGGGCGCCGGCGCGCGGTCGGTCTCGGCCTCGGGCTCGGCGGCCGGCTCCGCCGGGGTCCAGTCCGACGGCGCCGGCGGCGGCTGCCAGCGCGGCGCGCCCTCGCGTCCCGGCTCGTAGCGCGGCGGATCCGCGGCGCCCGGCGCGCGCGGCGGCAGCCAATCGCCCCGCGGGGTGTCCTCCTCGGGCACCGGCGCATCCTCCAGCACTCAGAACTCCGTCGCGATCCAGTCCATCTTCGAGCGCAGCTCCTTGCCCTCGCGCTCGATCTGGTGGTTCTGGCCCTCGGCGCGCATGCGCTGGAAGTTCTCCTGACCCGCCCGGTTCTCGGCGATCCACTCGCGCGCGAAGGCGCCCGACTGGATCTCGCCGAGGACCTCCTTCATCGCGTCGCGCGTCGCCTGCGAGATGACGCGCTTGCCGCGGGTGAGGTCGCCGTACTCGGCCGTGTTGGAGATCGAGTAGCGCATCCCGGTGATGCCCTTCTCGTACATGAGGTCGACGATCAGCTTGAGCTCGTGCAGGCACTCGAAGTAGGCCAGGCGCGGGTCGTAGCCGGCGTCGACGAGCGTCTCGTAGCCCGCCCGCACCAGCTCGGTGACGCCGCCGCAGAGCACGGCCTGCTCGCCGAAGAGGTCGGTCTCGGTCTCGTCCTTGAAGGTCGTCTCGATCACGCCGCCGCGCGTGCAGCCGATGCCGCGCGCGTAGGCGAGCGCGAGCTGCTGGGCGTTGCCCGAGGCGTCCTGCGCGACCGCGATCAGGCCCGGCACGCCGGAGCCCTCGAGGTACTGGCGGCGGACGAGGTGGCCCGGCCCCTTCGGGGCGACGAGCGCGACGTCGACCTCCGCGGGCGGATCGACCTCGCCGTAGTGCACGGAGAAGCCGTGGCCGAAGAGCAGCGTGTTGCCCGGCGCGACGCCGTCCTTGATCGACTCGTTCCAGACGTCGTGGTGGCGCTCGTCGGGGAGCAGCACCATGACGACGTCGCCGCGCGATGCCGCGTCGGCGACGTCGGTCACCTCGAGCCCGTCCTGCTGCGCCTTGGAGACCGAATCCGAGTCCGAGCGCAAGCCGACGATGACGTCTACGCCCGAGTCCTTGAGGTTGAGCGCGTGGGCGTGACCCTGCGAGCCGTAGCCGAGGATCGCGACGGTGTTGCCGTCGAGCAGTGAGAGGTCAGCGTCGTCGTCGTAGAACACCCGCCCCAGGCTACACGGAGGGCTTAAGCGGTGGCCGCCGCGACCCACGTGCGCGCGGGGATCATCAGCGACCCGTCGTCTCGGGTGAACTCCGCGGCGCGCTCGGCGAGCTCGGCGAGCACCGACTCGAGCGTCGCGTCGTCGAGCGAGCGCGCGACGTCGGCGACGCGCATCGACAGCCGCGTCTGGGCCGCAAACCAATCGGCGACCGAGGCGTAGCCGTTGACGAAGTTGACCTGCTCGACCTCGTGCTCGACGAAGCCCGCGTTGTCCAGGTGCTCGGCGATCACGCCCTCGCGCGCCCAGGCGAACTGGCCCGGCGCGTCGGGGTCGCCGGGCTCGATCAGCGTGCGCGCGACGAGCGCGCGCACGGGGTCGGCGCTCCAGCGGTTGTCGTCCGGGCCGGTCCAGGCCGCGAGCGCCACGCGGCCGCCGGGGCGCAGCACGCGGCGCGTCTCGCGCAGCGCGGCCTCGGGATCGGCCAGGAGCATGTAGCCCCAGCGGCACAGGACGCCGTCGATCGAGCCGGCCGGGAAGTCCATGTTGAGCTCGGCGTCGACCTGGCGGAAGCGGACGTTGCGCAGGCGCAGCTCCTCGGCGCGGCGCTGGGCGGCGGAGAGCATCTCGGGGACGAAGTCCGACGTGATCAGCTCGCCGCCCGGCTGGATCAGCTCGGCGGCGAGGAAGCCGGTCTCCCCCAGCCCCGCGGCGAGCTCGAGCACCGTGTGGCCGGGCTGGGGCGCGATCGCCTCCACCATCCAGCTCGAGACGGGCATGGTCGCGCGGCGCATCGCGTCGCCGTCGGCCTCCCAGCCCCCTGCGGTGCCGGCCCAGCGGGCACGGCTCTCGGCGCGGTAGTCGCTCACACCAGATCCTTTCGCAGCAGCTTCCCCGAGCCCGTGCGCGGCAGTTCACGCGCGAGCTCGACGGCCTTGGGCACCTTGAAGCGGGCGAGCCGCTCGCGGCAGAACGCCCGCAGCTCCTCGGGCTGCGCGGTGGCGCCGGCGCGCAACACGACGCGAGCGGCGATCGCCTCGCCCCACTCGTGGTCCGGTCGCGCGAAGACGCCGGCGTCGGCCACGGCGGGGTGTGCGAGCAGCACGGCCTCGACCTCCGCGGGCGCGACGTTCTCGCCACCGGAGACGATCGTGTCGGACTTGCGGCCGATCACGGTGAGGCGCCCGCGCTCGTCGAGGCGGCCGAGGTCGCCGGTGCGCAGCGTGCCGCCGCCGGCGACGGTCGCGCCCTCGACGAGGATCTCGCCGTCTGCCTCGAGGCGCACGGTGATCCCGGGCAGCGGCCAGCCGGCGGTCTCCGGCTCGCCGGGCGCGGAGGTGCAGACCTGCGAGCAGGCCTCCGTGAGGCCGTAGGTCTGCGCGACGGGGACGCCCGCAACCTTGGCGCGCTCGAGCAGCGCCGGGCCGCTGGGCGCGCCGCCGAGCAGTACCGCGCGCAGCCGCGGCGGGCGCTCGAGGCCGGCATCGAGCATGCGCGCGAGCATCGTCGGCACGAGCGACGCGAGCGTGACGCCCTCCTGCATCAGCGCGCGGTTGGCCGCGGCGGCGTCGAACGGCGCGGGCAGCAGCTGGGCGGCGGTGCCGTAGACGAGCGAGCGCAGCAGGACCATCAGCCCGCCGACGTGGGTCAGCGGCATCGGGCACAGCCAGCGCTCCGCGCGGTCGAAGCCGAGCGCGAGCGCCGAGCCGAGCGCGTTGGCCTCGACGTTGCCCCACGTCAGCTCCACGAGCTTGGGCGCGCTGGTCGTCCCGGACGTGTGCACGGCGAGCACGGCGCCGGGGCCCGCCGGCGCTTCCGCGGCGGCGCGGCGCGCGGCGCGCTCCTCCTCGGCCAGGCGCAGGTCGATCGGCAGCGCCGCCGCGCCGAGCAGCAGGCACGCGTGCAGGGTGACGGCGAACTCGATCCCGGCGGGCAGCTCGATCGCGACGCGGTCGCCGCGGCGCACGCCGCGGGCGGCCAGCCCGGCGGCGGCGGCCTGCGCGCGGGCGTGCAGCTCGGCCCAGCTCAGGCGCTCGCCCGGGGCGAGCAGCGCGTCGGCGTCCGGGGTGCGGCGGGCGTGGACGGCGAGGAGTGGCTCGGGCGCGGGCGGCACGGCCATGAGGCTAGTCTCAAACGCCCTCGACCCCTTCCCTGGAGGACGCGCGTGCCCGTGAGCTGGACCTCCGCCGCCGAGTACTCGGACATCCGGTACGAGCTGTCCGGCGACGGCATCGCCAAGATCACCATCGACCGCCCGGAGGTGCGCAACGCCTTCCGGCCGCAGACGATCGTCGAGATCTCCGGCGCGCTCGAGCGGGCGCGCGAGGATGCGTCGGTCGGCGTGATCGTGCTCACCGGCGAAGGCCCGCTCGCCTTCTGCTCGGGCGGCGACCAGCGCGTGCGCGGCGACACCGGCTACATCGCCGAGGGCGCCTCGGTCGGGCGCTTCCACGTGACCGACCTGCACGTCCAGATCCGCCGGCTGCCCAAGCCGGTCGTCGCCATGGTCGCGGGCTACGCGGTCGGCGGCGGTCAGGTGCTGCAACTCGTCTGCGACCTGGCGATCGCGGCCGACAACGCCCGCTTCGGGCAGACCGGCCCGCGCGTCGGCTCCTTCGACGGCGGCTTCGGCGCCTCGCTGCTCGCCGCGACGGTCGGCGCGCGCAAGGCGAAGGAGATCTGGTTCCTGTGCCGCCAGTACGACGCGCAGCAGGCGCTCGAGATGGGGCTGGTCAACACGGTCGTGCCGCTCGCGGAGCTCGAGGAGGAGACGGTCCGCTGGTGCCGCGAGATGCTCGCGCTCTCCCCCTTCGCCCTGCGGCTGCTGAAGGCGTCCTTCCACGCCGCCGAGGACGGGATGGCGGGCATCCAGCAGCTCGCGCACGACACCAACCTGCTGTTCTACGCCTCCGAGGAGGCGGCCGAGGGCCGCGACGCCTACCGGGAGAAGCGCACGCCCGACTTCGAGCGCTTCCCGCGCCGCCCATGAGCACCCACACCGCCCAGCCCACCGAACGCCCGGATCCGCTGCGGATCTGGCTGATGGCCGCGCGTCCGCGGACGCTGCCCGCGGCCGTCGCGCCCGTCCTCGTCGGCACGGCGCTCGCCGCGACGGAGGGCACCTTCCATCCGCTGCGCTTCGTCGCCGCGATGCTCGGCGCGCTGCTGATCCAGGTCGGCACGAACCTCTCCAACGACTACTCCGACGCGCGCCGCGGCGCCGACACCGAGGACCGGCTCGGCCCGGTGCGCGTCACCGCGGGCGGGCTCGTCCCGCCCCGCCAGGTGCTCGTCGCCACCTACGTGGCGTTCGGCCTCGCCGTGCTCGTCGGCGTCTACCTCGTGGTCACCGCGGGCTGGCAGCTGCTGCTCGTCGGCGCCGCGTCGATCCTCGCCGGCGTGCTCTACACGGGCGGGCCGCGGCCGTACGGCTACGAGGGGCTCGGCGACCTGTTCGTGTTCCTGTTCTTCGGCATCGTCGCCGTCTCGGGCTCCTACTTCGCGCAGACCTCGCACATGGAGTGGGAGGCGCTCGTGCTGTCGGTCCCGGTCGGGATGCTCGCCGCCGCGCTGCTGATGGTCAACAACACGCGCGACCTCGAGACCGACCGCCGGGCGGGCAAGCGGACGATCGCGGTACGACTGGGGCGGGCGCGGGCGCGCGGCATCTACGCCGCCGAGGTCTACCTCGCGTTCTTCGTCGCGCAGATCCCGTGGATCGCCGGCGCCGAGGACCTGTCGCCGTGGCTGCTGCTCGTGTTCCTCGCGCTGCCGCTCGCCGCGCCGATCGTCCGCACCGTCCGCGCGCGCACCGACGGCCCGTCGCTCAACGGCGCGCTCGCGAAGACCGGGCTGCTGCAGCTCGTCTTCTGCGTGTTGCTCTCGGCGGGCATCCTCGCGAGCTGAGTGGCCCGGCTCGCCGTCCAGACCGTCCGCCTCGCGCTGCGCACGCCGCTGCGCACCGCCTGGGGCACGCTCGAGCGGCGCGAGCTGCTGCGCGTCCGGCTGGAGTTCGGCGGGGACGACTGGGGCGAGGGCGAGGCCGCGCCGCTCGAGTCCTACGACGGCGTCCCGCTGGCCGCGGTGCGCGCGGCGCTCGACGCCTACGGCGCGGTGCTCGAAGGCGTCGACGCCGACGCCACGCACGCCGAGGTCCTCGCCCGCTGCGCCGGCGAGCGGGCGCTGCCGCAGGCGCTCGCCGCGATCGACATGGCGCTCTGGGACCGCACGGGGCGCGCCGCCGGACAGCCGGTCGCGCGGCTGCTCGCCGAGGACGCCGCGGCCTCGGTGGCCGTCAACGCGACGATCGGCGCCGAGGACCGCGCGGGCGCCGCGGAGGCGGCGGCGCGGGCGGTCGCCGAGGGCTTCGCCTGCGTGAAGGTCAAGGCGGGCGTCGGCGACGACGGCGGCCGCTTCGCCGCGGTGCGCGCCGCGATCGGGCCGCGCGTCGCGCTGCGGGCGGACGCCAACGGCGCGTGGGCGTCCGCGCGCGAGGCGCTCGCCAACCTGCGCGTGCTGGCCGGCGCCGAGCTCGAGCTCTGCGAGGAGCCGGTGCACGGCGTCGCCGGGCTGCTCGCCGTGCGGATGGAGTCGCCGGTGCCGATCGCGATGGACGAGACGGCCGCCGAGCACGGCGCGGCCGGCTCGGGGGCGGCCGACGCGGTGTGCCTGAAGGTCGCGCGCTGCGGGGGGATCAGCGGCGCCCTCGCGGAGGCCGCCGCCGCGCGCGCGGCCGGCTCGGCGGTCTACGTCGCATCGTCGTTCGACGGCCCGCTCGGCGTCGCCGCGGGCGTCCACGTCGCCGCCGCGCTGGCGGCCTCCGGCCCCGTCGCCCCGTGCGGCCTGGCCACGCTGCGCGCCTTCGCGAACCCGGCCGCCCACCCGTCCCTCCTCACCCCGCGCGACGGCGCCATCCCGGTCCCGCAGGGCCCTGGCCTCCTGGCCTGAATCGTTAACCCCGTATGAAGGGGTCTGGCCCCTTCATGAAGGGGCCAGACCCTCTTTAGGTGGTGATCGCCGCGGCGACGAGGTCCGGGCGCTCCAGGTGCGCCGCGTGGCCGGTGCCCGGGATGATCTCCAGGCGCGCGCCGGGGATGCGCTCGGCCATCCGCTCGGCGATGGCGCGGAACTTCGCGTCGCGCTCGCCCGCCAGCAGCACGACCGGCATCGGCAGCTCGCCGAGGCGGTCCCAGAGCGACGGGAGTGCGCCGGTGCCGAGGCCGCGCAGGGCGTCGGCCAGACCCGCCGGCGTGTTGCGCAGCCGGTCCGCGTGCGCGGCCGCGCGCACGCGCTCGGGCTGACCCTCCCAGAGCGGCAGCCGGCCCCACTCGTCCGCGAACGCCTCCACCCCGATCGCCTCGATGCGGTCCGCGAGCGCGTCGTCGGCGCGCCGGCGCTCCTCCCGCTCGCTCGCGTCGGCGAGTCCCGGGCTGGCCCCGAGCAGCACGAGCCGCCGCACGCGCTCCGGCCGCGCGAGCGCCGCGTGCAGCGCGATCCGCCCGCCCATCGAGTAGCCCGCGAGCACGTGCGGCTCGTCGACCAGCGCGCGCAGGTAGGCGAGCGTCGCAGCGAGCGATGCCGGCCGGCGCTCGCCCATCTGGCCGTGCCCAGGGAGGTCGGGAGCGACGGCGCGATAGCGTCCGTCGAGCGCCGCGACGGTCCGACGCCAGCTCTGCCGGGTCTGGCTGAAGCCGTGCAACAGGACGAGCGGCGGGCGCACGCGCACATCATGACCACCCCCCGCGACACCTACCTCGGCCTGAGGGCCTTCGTCGACGAGCTCGCGCGCTGCGGGATGCGCGAGTCGTGCACCTCGCCCGGCTCGCGCTCGACGCCGCTCGTGCTCTCGCTCGTCGCCGACGAGCGCATCCGCTCGACCTCGCACATCGACGAGCGCTCCGGCGCCTTCTTCGCGCTCGGCCTGGCCAAGGCCAGCGGTCGGCCGGTCGCTCTGGCCTGCACATCCGGGACCGCGGCGGCCAACTACGTGCCGGCGGTGATCGAGGCCCACGAGGCCCGTGTCCCGCTGCTCGTCCTGACCGCCGACCGCCCGCCGGAGCTGCGCCAGCTCGGCGCCGGGCAGGCGATCGACCAGGTCAAGCTCTACGGCTCGGCGGCCAAGTGGTTCGTCGAGGTCGACGCGCACGCGGCGACCCCCGAGCGCGTCCGCTGGCTGCGCCAGCTCGCCTGCCGCGCCTACTGGACGGCGCTCGACGGCCGCCCCGGCCCGGTGCATCTGAACTTCTCGCTGCGCGAGCCGCTGGTGCTCGACCACCCGCTCGAGGCCGACGAGCCGGGCGGCGGTGGCCGCGACGGCGGGCGCCCGTGGGTGACGCGGCCGCGCGCGGTCGTCGAGCCGTCGGCCGCCGCGCTCGAGGGCCTGAGCGCCGAGCTCAAGACGCGCCGGCGCGCGGTCCTGGTCGCCGGCCGCGCCGAGCGCGACCCCAAGCTCGGCGAGGCGCTCGGCGCGTTCGCGGAGCGCGCGCGGATCCCGCTGCTCGCCGACCCGCTGTCGGGCGGTCGCCGCGGCCCGGCCGCGATCGCGCACTACGACGCGCTGCTGCGCGACCCGGGCTGGGCGCAGGAGCACGCGCCGGACCTCGTCATCCGCGTGGGCGACCTGCCGACCTCCAAGCCGCTGCGCCAGTGGCTGCACGGCCTCGACGGCGCGCTGCAGGTCGCGCTCGATCCGGAGGGCGCCTGGCAGGATCCGGCCGGCGCGGTGGGGACGATCGTCGCCGCCGACCCGCGGCGGACGATCGAGGCGCTCTCGGACCGCCTCCCCCGCCGCCGCGACCCCAACTACCTCGAGCGCTTCAAGCGCGCCGACCACGCCGCCGCCACGGCGATCGCACACGTCCTCGGCGCGGCCGGGGTCAGCGAGCCGCGGATCGCCGCCGAGCTCGGCGCCCGCCTGCCCGAGGCGGCCACCCTGCTGACCGCCTCGTCAATGCCGATCCGCGACGTCGAGACGTTCTTCCCGGCGCGCCACGCGCCGCCGCGGGTGCTCGCCAACCGCGGCGCGAACGGGATCGACGGCACGGTCTCCACCGCGTTCGGCATCGCCGCCGCCGCGCGCGGGCCGGTGATCGCGCTGCTCGGCGACGTCGCGCTCGCCCACGACGTCGGCGGGCTGCTCGCGGCGCGCCGGACCCGGACCAAGCTCACGATCGTCCTGCTCGACAACGACGGCGGCGGCATCTTCGACTTCCTGCCGGTCTCGCGAACCGAGCCCCGCGAGGCCTATGTCGAGCACGTCGCGACCCCGCACGGGCTCGACTTCGCCCACGCCGCCGCGCTCTACGGCTGCGGCTACGAGGCGGTCGCCGACATGGACGGCTTCCGCGCCGCGCTCGAACGCGCCCTCGCCGGCGAGCGGACGTCGATCGTGGCCGTGCGCACGGACCGCCCGGCCAACGTCGCCCTCCATGCCGAGGTCTGGGACGCCGTCGCGCGGTCCGTCCGGCACGCGGCCTAGCGTGGCCGCGCGATGGACCAGCCGACGCTGATCGACATCGCGCCGACGAGCGGCGAGGCGGCGCCGGCCGAGCCGCGCCGGCAGACCTCCAAGGGCATCGCGGCCGGCGACATCGTGCTCGTCGACAAGAAGGGCCGCCGCTTCCACGCCCAGGTGGTGGAGCTCGAGCAACTCGACTCCGGGCGCTTCGAGCTCTCGGTGCGCCCGCTCGACTCGAGGATCTCGTGGCGGACCGCGTCCGTGCGCGAGGTCGTCGAGGTGTGGCGGCGATCCCGCCGCTGAACGCGACCGTTTCCTCGCGCGTATCCCTGGGGTAGCAATCCCGGAACTCGATGTCTGGTCGGCTCACGCCATCCGGGCTCGCCACGCTCACGGAGCTCCACGCCAGCACAGCGGCGGCCGAGCGCCGTGCGGCGCTGCTGGGGCGACCGTTCGCGGTCGTCATGGTCGCGCTCGCGGGGCTGCCCCTCGTCAACGCCCGCGACGGCTACGCCGCCGGGCGACGCGCTGATCGAGCTGGCGTGTGCCGCGGCCGCCGACGTCGCGCGCCGGCACGCCGCGACGCCGGGCCGCCATGGCGCGGCCCGCCTCGCGCTGGTCCTGCCCGACGCGGGCGCGGACAAGGCGCGGGCGCTCGCCGGCGCCCTGTGCGAGGCGCTGCCGCCTGCCGCGGGGGCCGAGCTCGCGATCGCCGTGCGCCGGCCGGCGGAGTCGGGCGACCAGGTGCTCCAGCGCGCCCGCAACGCGCTGCGGCACGCCGATCCCGCGCCGGCCGTGCCTGTCTCCCTACTGCGCGTCGTGGCCGAAGGCGAGCCCCAGCCCCACTAGCTAGGGTCCCGTCCATGGACGACGACGGTCACGCGATCAGCTACCTCGCGCTGCCGCGCGGGGTCCCGGTCCACGCGTCCGACGGCGCGCAGGTCGGGACGGTGCATCGCGCGCTCGACAACGAGCGCGAGCACATCTTCGACGGCATCGTCATCGACACGCCGGACGGGCGCCGCTTCGTCGACGCTCCCGAGGTCGCCCGCATCGCGGAGAAGCGGGT
>DATBDM010000131.1:0-69011 GCA_036269915.1 Solirubrobacteraceae bacterium
GGTGGCCAACCAGCCCAAGTACCTGGGCGGCGTGCTCGACGCCGAGTCGGGCACCAAGGCCGCGCGCTTCGTCCGCACCTGCAACGCGTTCGGGCTGCCGCTGGTGGTGCTCGTCGGCGTACTCGTCCGCGAACGCGTCGCGGGCGGCGACCGGATCGTCGGCGGCCGCGATCTCGCGCCGGTTGACGATCGTGACGGCCTGCTTGGCGCCCATCACGCCCAGCTGCGCCTGCGGCCAGGCGAACACGTAGTCCGCCCCGAGGTCGCGCGAGTTCATGGCGATGAACGCGCCGCCGAAGGCCTTGCGCAGCACGACGGTCACCTTCGGCACGGTGGCCTCGGCGAACGCGTGCACGAGCTTGGCGCCGTGGCGGATCACGCCGTCGCGCTCCTGACGGGTGCCGGGCATGAAGCCGGGGGTGTCGACGAAGACGACGAGCGGGAGCCCGAAGGCGTTGCAGGTGCGCACGAAGCGCGCGCCCTTCGCGCCCGACTCGGCGTCGAGCACGCCGCCCAGGTAGCGCGGCTGGTTGGCGATCACGCCGACCGGGCGGCCGTCGATGCGGGCGAAGCCGCAGGCGAGGTTCTTCGCCCAGCGCGGCGACCACTCGAGCAGCCGGCCCTCGTCGGAGATCGCGCGGATCACGTCGCGGACGTCGTAGACCTGGCGCTCGGACTCCGGCACGCAGTCCTCGACGCGGTAGCCCGGCGCCTTCGCCGGCTTGCGCGCGGGCGCGCCCGGCAGGTGGTCGAGCAGGTCGCGGACGAGCAGCGCGGCATCGCCGTCGCCCTCGGCCACGAAGTGCGCGACGCCGTTGCGCTCGTGCACGCGCGGCCCGCCGAGATCCTCGCCGGAGATGTGCTCGCCCATGACCTCGCGGACGACCGCGGGGCCGGTGAGGAACATCGTCGCGCGGCGGGTCATGACGACGAAGTCGCCGAGCGCGGGCGAGTAGGAGCCGCCGCCCGCCGAGGCGCCGCAGATCACGGCGATCTGGGGGATGCGGCCCGACAGCTCGACCTGCGCGCGGAAGATCCGCGCGTAGCCGGCGAGGGCGTCGACGCCCTCCTGCATGCGGGCGCCGCCCGACTCGATGAACCCGACCAGCGGCGCGCCGGCACGGCCCGCGAGCTTCATCACGCGCACGATCGAGTCGGCGTGCTGGGCGCCCAGCGAGCCGCCCAGGTACGTCGGATCCTGCGCGTAGCAGAACACCGTGCGCCCGTCGACGCGGCCGGACCCGGCGATCACGCCGTCACCGGCGCGGGCCTTCTCGCCCATCCGGCGCGAGCGCACGTCCGAACGCAGCAGGGTCAGCGACCCCGGATCGCAGAGCGCCTCGAGGCGCTCGAGGGGCGACAGCCGCTCATCGGCGGTGTCGCGGATCATCTCGACGGTCATTCTGCCTCGCTAACGCTCGTCACCGTTGCACTCGCCTCCAGGCAGAGGACGGCGTTGTGTCCCCCGAACCCGAACGCGTTCGACAGCGCGACCGCGGGGCGGCCGTCGAGGTCGAGCGTGCGGGCTTCGTTGGGAACGTAGTCGAGGTCGAGCCCCTCTTCGGGCTCGCCATAGTTCAGGGTCGGCGGCGCGATCCGGTCGCGCATCGCCAGCAGCGTCGCGACCGCCTCGACGGCGCCGGCGGCGCCGAGCAGGTGGCCGATCGACGACTTCAGCGAGGAGACCGGGACGTCCGAGCCGAGGACCGCCTTGATCGCGAGCGTCTCCGCCCGGTCGTTGAGCGGCGTCGACGTGCCGTGCGCATTGACGTAGACGACGTCCTCCGGCGTACGGCCGGCATCGGCGAGCGCGAGGCGCATCGCCTCGGCCGCGCCCGTGCCGTCCTTGTCCGGAGCGGTCAGGTGGTAGGCGTCCGAGGTCGAGCCGTAGCCCGTGATCGAGCCGAGGATCGTCGCGCCGCGCTTGCGCGCGGCCTCGCCGTCCTCGAGCACGAGCACCGCGGCGCCCTCGCCCATCACGAAGCCGTCGCGGCGGAGGTCGAACGGGCGCGAGATGCCCTCGTCGGACATCGCGTCGAGCGCGCCGAACGCCGCGGTGGCGAGCGGGGTGAGCGCCGCCTCCGAGCCGCCGGTGACGACCGCGTCGGCCTCGCCGGACT
This sequence comes from Solirubrobacteraceae bacterium, assembly GCA_036269915.1. Taxonomy (GTDB): domain Bacteria; phylum Actinomycetota; class Thermoleophilia; order Solirubrobacterales; family Solirubrobacteraceae; genus DATBDM01. The sequence continues at coordinate 2,121 of DATBDM010000131.1, forward strand.
GGATCGCCCGGACCGCGGCGCCGATCGCCTGGGCCCCCGCCGCGCAGGCGGAGACGACGGAGTAGGACTGACCGCGCAGGCCGTGGCGCATCGAGACGCCGGCGGCGCCCGCGTTGCCCATCAGCAGCGGTATCGCGAGCGGGGAGACCTTCTCGGGTCCCTTGTCGAGCAGCATCGCGTGCTGGACCTCCAGCGTGCCGATGCCGCCGATGCCGGTCCCGATGATGCAGCCGATCCGCATGGGGTCATACGGCTGCTCATCCGCCCAGCCCGCATCGCGCAGCGCCTCGTCGGAGGCGACCATCGAGAACTGCGTGAAACGGTCCGCGCGGCGCGCCTCCTTGATGGAGAGGTGCTCCTTGGGATCGAACTCGGTGGCGGCGCCGACGCCGTCCTCGATGCCGGACGCGCCTGCACACCACCGCTCGTAGAGCGGCCGCGCGCCGACGCCCAGGGGCGAGACGGCACCGACTCCGGTGACGACGACCTCGCGTCTCATGCCGCGCGGCTCACCACCAGGTCGACGGCGTCGCCGACGGTCTTGATCTGGGCGACGTCCTCGCCCTTGAGCTGGACGCCGAACTCGTCCTCGATGATCTGCGAGAGCTCCGCGAGGTCGAGCGAGTCGACGTCGAGCTCCTCGAACGTGGCGTCGCGGGTGATCTGCGACTCGTCCACGCCGAACTGCGGAAGGGCGTCGGTGACGACCTTCTCGACCTGATCTGGGGTGACGGTTGTAGCCATGGTGTCTGGTTCTCCTGGGTCGGGTTTGAGTCAGGCGGACATGCCGCCGTCGACGAACAAGGTGGTGCCGGTCACGTAGCCGGCGGCGTCGGAGGCGAGGAAGCGCACGGCGGCGGCGACCTCGTCCGGCGTCCCGGGCCGGCGAGCGGGCACGGCCTGCACGACCTCCTTGGGGAGGTCGGCGGTCATGTCGGTCTCGATGAAGCCCGGGGCGACCGCGTTGACGGTGACGCCGCGCCGCGCGACCTCGGCGGCGATCGTCTTGGTCATGCCGATCAGCCCGGCCTTCGCGGCCGCGTAGTTGGCCTGCCCGGCGTTGGCGCGCGGGCCGACGACGCTGGCGACGTTGATCACGCGCCCGTAGCGGGAGCGGACCATGCCGCGCATCGCGCGGCGGGTCAGGCGGAAGGCGGCGGTCAGGTTGGTGTCGATCACGCGCTCCCACATCTCGTCGTCGATCTGCAGGGCGAGCCCGTCGGCGCGCACGCCGGCGTTGTTGACCAGCGCGAGCACCGGGCCGAGCTCGGCCTCGGCGCGGGCGACGAGGTCGTCGCCGGTGCCGTTGGAGACGTCGCCGGCCAGCAGCGTGCCGCGGCCGCCGGCCGCCTCGACGGCCTCGAGCGTGGCGCGTGCGCCGGCCTCGTCGGTGCGGTAGCCGATGCCGACGTTCCAGCCGTCCTCGGCGAGCGCCTTGGCGATCGCCGCGCCGATGCCCTTGGAGGCGCCGGTGACGAGTGCGGTGGCGCTCTCGGGGCGGCTCATCCGTTGCCCCATTCAAGGAGCCCGGCGCCCCACACGAACCCGGCGCCCATCGCGGCGACGAGCACACGCTGGCCGGGGTGCAGGCGGTCGTCCTCGCGCAGCAGCGACAGCGCCAGCGGGATCGAGGCGGCGGACGTGTTCGCCATGCCGGCGACGTAGTCGGCGACGCGGTCGTCGCGCAGGCCGAGCCGCTGGCCGACGGCGCGGATGATGCGCCCGTTGGCCTGGTGGTAGACGAACAGGTCGACGTCGTCGATCGCGACGCCCGCGCGCTCGCACACGCGCGTGGTGATCTCGGTGAGCTGCTTGACGGCGAACTGGTACGTCGAGTGGCCGTCCATGCGGATCTTCGAGTCGTCGCGCGTCGCGAAGATCGCGCCGGCGAGCTCGCCGTCCGCCTCGAGCGCGATCGGCCCGATGCCCGAGCCGGTGCCCGCCGCGGAGACGACGACGGCGCCGGCCGCGTCGGCGAACAGCGCCGCGGTCTTGGGATCGTCGAGGTCGAGGAAGCCCGAGAGGCGGTCCGCGCCGATGACCAGCACGCGCTCGGCGCGACCGGCCTCGACCTGGCCGCAGGCGAGCTGCAGGCCCGAGAGCCAGCCGGTGCACGCGGCGCCGATGTCGATCGCGCCCGCGCCGGCGATGCCGAGGCGCTTGGCGACGACCGGGGCCGAGTTGGGGATCACGAGATCCTGCGAGACGGTGGCGACGAGCACGAGGTCGATCTCGGCGGCGCGCAGGCCGGCGTCCTCGAGGGCGCGCTCGGCTGCCGCGACGGCCATGTCGTCGAGGCTCTCCTCGGGGCCCGCCCAGCGGCGCGAGTGGATGCCGGTGCGGCGCACGATCCACTCGTCGTCGACGCCGAAGCGCTCGGCCAGCTCGGCGTTGTGGACCACGCGCTCGGGCACGTAGTGGCCGAGCCCGGCGATCCGCGCGACGCGGACGGCCGAGGCCTGCTGGTCGAGCGGCTGGACCTGGGTCACGGCCTCAGGCATGGGCATGCTCCTCGAGCGCGGTGACCGGGCAGTCGGGCAGGATCCGCTTGCCCATGCGGGCGAGCAGCTTGCCGGGGCCGGTCTCGACGAAGTCGCGCACGCCGCCGGCGTGCAGGGCGAGCATCGTCTCGCGCCAGCGCACGGGGCGCACGAGCGCCTCGGTCAGCTCGGCGCGAACGTCCTCGAACGGCCGGGTGGTCGCGCAGGAGATCACGGCGAAGCGCGGCTCGCGGACCTCGACCTCGTCGAGCGCGGCGCGGAACGGCTCCATCGCGGGTCGCATCGACGGCGAGTGGAACGCGCCGGCGACGTCGACGGGCAGCGTGCGGCGGCCGAGCTCGCCGGCGGCGGCCTCGGCGCGGGCAAGCGCCTGGCGCGGTCCGGAGAGCACGATCTGACCGGGTGCGTTGTCGTTGGCGACCGTCACGCCGGACTGCTCGGCGACGGCCGCGGCGTCCTCGGGCGTGCCGCCGATCAGGGCGATCATCGAGCCGTCGGGATCGGCGTCGGCCATCAGGCGGCCGCGCAGGACGACGAGCTCGAGCGCATCCTCGCGGGCGAACACGCCGGCGGCGGTGAGCGCGGCGAGCTCGCCGAGCGAGTGGCCCGTGGCGACGCCCGGCTCGAGGCCGGCGTCCTGGAAGGCGGAGAGCGACGCGCAGAAGATCGCGGGCTGCGCGAAGCGGGTGGATTCGTCGACGCGCGCGAAGGGGTCCTCGCCGACGAGCTCGAGGCAGCGCTCGAGCAGGTCGGGGGCGCGGGTCTCGACGTTCTCGCGCATCCCGGGCACCTGACTGCCCTGCCCGGGGAACAGCGCGGCGGGTCGTGCTGTGTCGATCGCAGGAGTCACTACGCCTACCTAAACCCAGGCGTGAGCTGCGTCACACCATCCACCACCCCGCACCCCCCGGCCGGGGGGTCGGCGCTCATCTGGCCCTTCGGTGAGCTCCGGGAACTGGCCGCGGGATCGGGCGCTACGAGATGAGCCCGAGCCGCTGGGCCTTCTGCACCGCTTCGGCGCGGTTTCGGACCTGCAGCTTGCGATACAGCGAGGAGGTGTGCTCCTTGACCGTGTGCGGCGAGAGATACAGCCGGCCGGCGATCTCGCGGTTGGTCGCGCCGGAGCCGATCGCCTCCAGCACCTCGCGCTCGCGGTCGGTCAGCAGCGGCGCCTGCGGGCCCTCGTGCGCGCGGAACACGGTCTGGCCGAGTCCCACGCGGCGCACCGCGGCGGCGATCTCCGCGGCCGGCCAGTCCTTGGAGATGAAGCCGGCCGCGCCGGCCGCGCGAGCGGCGTTCGGCGAGATCCGGCCCGCGCCCGAGATCAGCAGCACGTTGGTGATCGGCGACAGCGAGCGCAGCCGCTCGCAGATCTCCGCACCGGACTCCTGACCGACGAACAGGTCGACCAGGGCGACGTGCGGCTCGTAGCGCGTGGCGAGCGCGACGGCCTCGCGCGCGTTGCGCGCGCTCAGGCAGCGCTCGACCCACGGCTGCTCGCCCAGCATCAGCCGGAAGCCCCAGTGCACCACCTCGTGGTCGTCGACGATCAGCACCCGGAGGCGGCGCTCCGGGACGCCGCTGGCCAGCCGCGACGGGTTCACGTCAGCGAGGTTCAACCGGCACCGCCAGCCGCACGCGCCAGAGCCCGGGCTCGCGCTCGCCGAACTCCACGATCCCGCCGATCTGCAGCGCCTCGAGCGCGGCAAGGCGGAGTCCCATCCCCGAGCGCCCGGGCCGCCCGCTCACGCCGTCGTTGGCCACCTCGAGGGTCAGCGTCCCGTCCGTCTCGCGCAGCGTCACCTCGACCCGACTGGGCCGCGCGTGCTTGTGCGCGTTGCGGACCGCCTCGGCGAGCACGGACTGCAGCAGTGGCTCGAGTTCGGTCGGCACGGTGACGTCCCGCGAGCCGTCGGCGAGCGAGAGGCCGAGGTCGGGGTGCATGCGACGCAGGCGGCCGACCTCGTCCAGGAGCGTCGTCTGCGTCTCGGGCGCCGAGCGCCCCAGCGGGCGCTGCAGCGCGGCGCGCAGGTCGCCGAGCGCCGCCTGCAGCTCGGCGGCGATGCGCTCGCGCGCCTCGGTGTTGAGCTCGGCGCCTGAGGCGAGCGCGAGCTGCACGCCGAAGAGCCGCTGGATCACGCCCTCGTGCACGTCGCGCGCGAGGTCGATGCGCTCCTGCAGCCGGCGCGAGTTCATCTGCTGGTTGGCCGCCAACCGTGCGCGCGTGGCCAGCGCCGCGGTCTTGCCCAGCGCCCAAAGCAGGTGGCGCTCGGCCGGCGTCAGCGGCTTCCGGCCCGGCCCGCGATCGGAGATGATCACGCCCATCCAGCGGCCCGCGGCGGCGACCGGCACGCAGACCATCGTCGCCTCGCGCAGCAGGCCGCGGTACTCCTCGGGCACGTCGGGGACCATGTCGTCGAGCAGCTCGATGACGCGGTCCTCGGCCAGCGCCTGGCGCGCGATCGGCGCGGACTCGACGGTCACGTGGGCATCGGCGAAGACCTCGAGCGGGATCCCCCATGCGCCGGCCGCGCGCACGCGCCGGCGCGCGTCGTCGTAGCGGAAGATCACCGCCCGGTCCATGTTCGCCAGGCGGCAGGTCGCCTCGCACAGCCGCGAGTAGAACGCGTCCGACGCGTCGTCCTCCACCTCGGCCAGCACCTCGACGAAAGTCTCGAGCGCTTCGAAGGGGACGGCGGGTGCGGCGTGGGTGGAACCGTTCATGGTTGCGCCCCACATCATCGTGCATCTGGAAGGATGGCGAGCGTGGGGCACGACTACGAGGCGCGAGCGCGCGCAGTGTGGGACGCATACACGCGCGGGGATGTCGACCGACTGGGTGCACTGCTCGACGAGGAGGTCGTCTGGCGGCCGCTCGGCGGCGAGGTGCTGCGCGGCCCGGCCGAGGTGACCGCGTACCTACGGCGCAACGAGGACGTGATCTCCGCGGTCCCGCACGCGTTCGAGCGAGCGGGCGACTGCGTGATGGTCCATGGCAGCCTGCGACGGTTCCGCGACGGCGGCTTCATCGACGTGCAGCCCTCGTGGGTCTTCCGCTGCCGCGACGGGCGGCTCGTCTCCGCCACGAGCTACGAGTCGCGCGCCGCCGCGCGGTCCGCGATCGGGGACGGCCGGCGCCGAACCGACTGAAATCGGCGGCCATAGAATCGGTGGCGATGGCAGATGAGCTCCTCCGATCGGTCGCCGCGGAGACCGTCGGGGTCGTCGGCGACGCGTTCCTGCAGCGCCTCGTCCGCGCGGTCGGCGAATCGTTCGGGGCAGACGCCTGCTGGATCGCCGAGCTCGAGCACCAACACCGTGTCGCGAGCTGGCCGCCCGCCGCGGACGAGCCGCCGCTCGACGGCGTGCTCGCGGTCGACTGCCCTGGCGCCGACGGCCACCCCGTGGCGCGGCTCGCGATCGCCGGTGGGCGCTCGCGGCCCGCGCATGACGAGCTCGCGGCCCTGCGGGTCTTCGCGACCCGCGTCGGCGCCGAGCTGGAGCGCCGCACCCAGGAGAGCCGCCTGCGCGAGCGCGAGCACGAGATCGTGGTGTCCCGCGCGCGCGTGCTCCAAGCCGCCGACGAGGAGCGCCGGCGCATCGGGCGCAACCTCCACGACGGCGCGCAGCAACGGCTCGTCGCCCTCAGCCAGTTCCTCGGTGTCGCGAGCCGCAAGCTCGACCGGGGCGAGCCCGAGGAGGCCGCGCGGCTGATCGGGCTCGCGCGCGAGCAGGTCGACGAGGCGGGCGCCGAGCTGCGCGGCCTCGCGCGCGGCCTGCATCCGGTCGCGCTCGAGAAGGGCCTCGCGGTCGCGCTGGACACGCTGGCGATGCAGTCGACGCTGCCGCTCGAGGTCGCCGCGCTGCCCGATCGCCGGCTGCCCGACGTGATCGAGGCGACGATCTACTACGTCGTCGCGGAGGCGATGTCCAACGCCGCCAAGCATGCGCAGGCGAGCCGCGTGCGGGTCGCGGTCGCGCTCGCCTCCGGGTTCATCGAGGCCGTGGTCGACGACGACGGCGTCGGCGGCGCCGACCCGGAGCACGGCTCGGGCCTGCTCGGGCTCGACGGGCGCCTGGACGCGCTCGGCGGCACGCTCGCGCTCCACAGTCCGCCCGGCGGCGGGACGACGCTGTCGCTGCGCATCCCCGTCACCCCGTGGCGCACCCCGGAGGAGCCGTTCCTCGAGTTCGGCCACGGCGACGACGGGGGCCAGGGCGCACAGCGCATCGCGCGGCTGCTCGACGGCCGCCTGCGCGCCGGCCTCTCGCTCGCGCGCGAATGGGATCTCGAGGGCGGCCTCCCGCGCCCCGGCACGCTGCTGCCGGTCCGCGACCACAACGGCGTCCGGCACGCCACGGTGCGGGTCACGCGCGTCACGGTGCTCGCCTTCTCCGAGGTCGACGCCGAGATGGCCGGCGCGGCGATGGGCGAGCCGATGACCGCGGCGCAGTGGCGCGACGACCGGCGGCGCTTCTTCCATCGCGTCCGCGACGAGGTGGCGGTGCTGCTCGGCGAGCCCGACTGGAAGCTGACCGACGACGAGCCGATCGCCTGCCTCTGGTTCGCGCTGGTCGACGAGTCCGGCTGAGCGCTACGGGAGCGGCCACTCGTGCACGGGCACGTTCTCGTGCATGTGCTCGCGGTAGCGGACGGTCATCTCGCGCAGCGCCGCGTCGCGGTCGAGGTGCTCGTAGAGGCGGTGGAACGCGGCGGCCTGCCAGCTCGCGCCGTTCTGCTGGGTCACGCAGCGGCGCTCGATGATCTCGAGCAGACGCTCCCGCTCGCGCGTCGCCATGCCGAAGCGCTCGAGCCCCGCGTGGGCGAGCGGCAGCAGCCGCCGCAGCACCAGCTCGACCGCCGGCGCCTCCCCCACCCCCGGCCAGTACACGCTCGCGTCGATGCCGTCGCGCGCGCCGCGGTGGAAGTTCTCCTCGGCCGCCGAGAACGACATCCGCGACCACACAGGGCGCTCCTCGTCGACGAACGAGCGCACGAGCCCGTAGTAGAAGGCGGCGTTGGCGACGATGTCGACCACGGTCGGCCCGGCGGGCAGCACGCGGTTCTCGACGCGCAGGTGCGGGCGCCCGCGCACGTTGTCGTACACCGGCCGGTTCCAGCGGTAGATCGTCCCGTTGTGCAAGCGCAGCTCGGCGAGCTCGGGGATGTCGCCGCGCTCGTAGGCCGCGACCGGGTCCTCCTCCTCGCACAGCGGCAGCAGCGCCGGGAAGTAGCGGACGTTCTCCTCGAAGAGGTCGAAGATCGAGGTGATCCAGCGCTCGCCGAACCACACGCGCGGGCGCACACCCTGCGCCTTGAGCTCCTCCGGCCGCGTGTCGGTCGCCTGCTCGAACAAGGCGATGCGCGTCTCGCGCCACAGCTCGCGGCCGAAGAAGAACGGCGAGTTGGCGCCGACCGCGAGCTGGATGCCCGCCACGCACTGGGCCGCGTTCCAGTGGCTCGCGAAGGCGTTCGGGTGGATCTGCTGGTGCAGCTGCACGCTCGTGCACGCGGCCTCGGGGGCGATCGAGTCGGCGTAGGTGTTGAGCCGCTCGACGCCGGCGATCGCGATGTGCAGGTCCTCCCCGCGCGCGGCGAAGATCTGCTGGTTGAGCAGCTGGTAGCGGGGGTTGGCCGAGAACGCGTCGGAGCTGAGGTGCTCCTCGCGCAGGGTCGGCAGCACCCCGATCATCACCATGTGCGCGCCGACGGTGCGCGCCCGCTCCTCGGCGTGGTTGAGGTCGCGCCGCACGTCCTCCTCGAGCTCGGACGCGATCGACTGGCTGAGCAGCCGCGGCGGGATGTTGATCTCGATGTTGAACCGGCCGAGCTCGGTCTGGAAGTCCTCGTCGGCGATCGCCTCGAGCGCCACGGCGTTCGTCATCGCGGGCTCGCCCGCGTCGTCGGTGAGGTTCAGCTCGATCTCGAGCCCGATCGAGCGGTGCTCGGCGTCGAAGCGCGCCTCCGAGAGCATGCGCGCGAAGATGTCCAGGCAGCGCTTGACCTTCTCGCGATAGCGCTGCCGGTCCTCGCGGGAGAACTCCTGTGCGACGACGTCTTCGCCCATGTGGAAGGTGATGTTCCCACGCCTGTCACGGGTTACTCTCCGGCCATGCCGTCCTATGCCCATGGCGCCTGGGATGAGGCGCTGCTCGGCCGCACCATCGGCGCCGACCTCGAGCGCACGACGCAGCGCTTCGGCGAGCGGGAGGCGCTGGTCTCCTGCGAGCAGGGGATCCGGATGACCTACGCCGAGCTGGACGCGGCGGTCGACCGGCTCGCGCGCGGCCTGCTGGCCACGGGGATCGAGCGCGGCGACCGCGTCGGGATCTGGGCGCCCAACTGCGCGGAATGGGTCCTCGTGCAGTACGCGACGGCCAAGGTGGGCGCGATCCTCGTCAACGTCAACCCGGCCTACCGGACCCACGAGCTCGCGTACGTGCTCGACCAGTCGGGCACGAAGCTGCTCGTCTCCGCGCCGGCGTTCAAGACGAGCGACTACCGCGCGATGGTCGAGGAGGTGCGCGGCGACTGCGCCGAGCTCGAGCGCGTGGTGTTCCTCGACTCGCCCGACTGGGACGCGCTGCTCGCGGCGGGCGACGACGTCGCGCCCGAGGCGCTGCGCGAGCGCGGGGCCACGCTGTCCTTCGACGACGCGATCAACCTGCAGTACACGAGCGGCACCACCGGCTTCCCCAAGGGCGCGACGCTGTCACACCACAACATCCTCAACAACGGCTTCTTCGTCGGCGAGCTGATCGCCTACTCCGAGCAGGATCGCATCTGCATCCCCGTGCCCTTCTACCACTGCTTCGGCATGGTCATGGGCAACCTCGGGGCGACGAGCCACGGCGCGTGCATGGTCATCCCCGCGCCCGGCTTCGACCCTGACGCGACGCTGCGCGCGGTGGCCGAGGAGCGCTGCACCTCGCTCTACGGCGTGCCGACGATGTTCATCGCCATGCTCGGCTGCGAGACGTTCGGGACCGTCGAGCTCGACTCGCTGCGCACGGGGATCATGGCCGGCTCGCCGTGCCCGGTCGAGGTGATGAAGCGGGTCATCGACGAGATGCACATGCGCGAGGTGAGCATCTGCTACGGCATGACCGAGACCTCGCCGGTGTCGACGCAGACACGCCGCGACGACTCGCTCGAGCGCCGCGTCGGGTCGGTCGGGCGGGTCGGCCCGCACGTCGAGGTCAAGATCGTCGACCCGGAGTCGGGGCTCGTGCAGCCCCACGGCGAGCCGGGCGAGCTGTGCACCCGCGGCTACTCGGTGATGCTCGGATATTGGCGCGAGGAATCCAAGACGCGCGAGGCGATCGACGCCGCGGGCTGGATGCACACCGGCGACCTGGCGACGATGGACGCCGACGGTTACTGCAACATCGTCGGGCGCATCAAGGATCTGGTGATCCGCGGCGGCGAGAACGTCTACCCGCGCGAGGTCGAGGAGTTCCTCTACGGCCATCCGGAGATCGAGGACGTGCAGGTGATCGGCGTCCCCGACGAGCGCTACGGCGAGGAGCTGTGCGCGTGCGTGCGGCTGCGTGCCGGCGCCGAGCTCGACGCCGAGGCGGTGCGCGAGTTCTGCACGGGCCGCCTCGCCCACTACAAGGTGCCGCGCTACGTGCTCGTCGTCGACGAGTTCCCGATGACGGTCACCGGCAAGGTGCAGAAGTACCTCATGCGCGAGGAGAGCGTCCGCCGCCTCGGGCTCGAGACGGCGGACGCGGTGAGAACCGCCTAGCTACGCGTCGAGCGCGTGGGCGGCGCGGAACATGCCCTCCGGGTCGTACGCGGCGCGGACCGAGCGCAGCCGCTCGATCGTCGTCGGATCGAACGCGTGTGTCGCCGCGCCGGGGTGCTCGGAGAAGTTCAGGTACGAGCGGGTCGCCGCGTCCGCGGCCAGCGCGCCCTTCATCGCCCCGAGCGCGCCGCCGATCGCGGCGGCCAGGTCGGCGTTCATCGGGATGCCGACGCCGAAGGCGACGAACGACCCGTCGAGCGTCGCCAGGGCGCCGTGGTTCTCCGGCGCCACGGCGAGCGCGCCGCCGAGGTGGCGGATCTCCATCGACAGCAGTGGCGAGCCGGGGCCGACGGCGTCCATCAGCGCGTCGATCGTGGCCGGCTGCAGGTCGCTCAGCAGCTGGCCGCCGGTGATGCCCGGGACCGGGTGCTCGGGGTCCATGTGCAGGCGCACGAGGGCGGCCGGCGCGACCGGGGCGACGGTGTCCATCTGCGGCGTGAGCGCGCGCAGCGGGGCGAGCAGGCGCTCGGCCTCCTCGGGGGTGCCGAGCAGCGTCGCCTCGACGACCGCGAACGAGTTGCCGCGCATCGGCTCGGGGATGTCCGGCAGCGGCGGGAACTGGAGCAGCCGCACGCAGGACGTCAGCTCCTCCGGCACGGTGCGGACCCATTCGCGCCACGCGTGGAACACCTCGCGGGTCTGCCCGGCGTCGAAGAACAGCGCGCCCGAGACGAGCTCCGGGACGGCGTAGAGCTGCATCTCCATCGCGACGACCGCGGCCGGCGAGGCGCCGCCGCCGCGCAGCGACCAGAACAGCTCGGCGTGGTGCTCGGCGTCGGCGCGGATCAGGTCGCCCTCGGCGGTGACGAGCTCGATCGCGGTGACGCTGTTGGCGGCGAGGCCGCGCTTGCGCGCCATCCAGCCGATGCCGCCGCCGAGCGAGTAGCCGACGACGCCGACGTCCGGCGAGGAGCCGGCGAGGGGCATCAGGCCGACCTGGGAGGCGGGCTGCACGACGTCGTCCCAGACGTCGCCGGCCAGGACGCGGGCGCGGCGGTGGTCGACGTCGATGTCGACGCCGCGCATCTCGTGGGTGCGGACGAGGATGCTGCCGGCGAGCGAGTCGATCGCGCCGGCGTTGTGGCCGGTGCCCTGCATCGCGATGCGCAGCCCGTTGCCGGACGCGTAGGCGACGATCGCCTGGACGTCCTCGATCGAGTGCGGGATGGCGACGAGCGCGGGATGCTGCTCGATGGCGAGGTTCCAGGCGGCGCGGGCGGCGTCCCAGCCCTCGTCGCCGGGGGCGACGATGTGGCCGGCGACGACGTCGCGGAGCAGGCTGGGATCGGGGAGCGTGCGCTCGGGGCTGAGCATGTGCGGAGGACCTCTCGGGGCGGGGAGTTCGGGGTTGACGCGATACTCCCGGCCCGCCGGGGCCCCCGCATCGGAGGTGTCCCTAGTGCTGCGGGTGGATAACCGGCCGGTGGCTGGTGCGACCAGCCGCCCTGGCGGCTGCCGCTGTCGCCGCCGGTCGCCCCGGCGAACGTCAACCCCGGCATCGAGGGAGCGGGCCCGGTCGCCGTGGGTGGATCGATGGCGCGTTGACGGCCGCATACGCCGTCAACGCGCCACGCGTGTCGCGTTGACCACCGGGTGGGTGGTCAACGCGACACGCGACCGGCCCGACGGCGCGGACCCTCCCTCGATGCGAGCCGTTGACGTGCGCATCCCGCTGGCGCCGGCACGTGGCGAAACGTGCGCCGCGTGCCCCGCGCGCCGACGCGGCGCACGTTATGCGTGGTCAGCGCATACAACGTGCGGCGCATGCCCCTCGCGCCGACGCGGCGCACGTTATGCGGGGCGGAGCTCACTCGCGCGACGACGCGACACGCGACCCGCCCGGCGCCCGGACCTCCCTCGATGCAAGCCGCTGACGTTCGCCGAGCCCACCGGCACCGCCGACACGTGGCGCAACCCTCCGAAAAGGGTCAGACCCCTTTCGGAGGGTTAGGGGCAGCTCACTTGCGCGTGACCGTGATCCCACCCGGGTCGAGGGAGGCGGTGAAGCGCACCGTGCCCGTCGTGTCGGCCACCACGCGCTGCGGCTTGCCCTTGCCGTGCACCTGGTACGTCGCGCCCGGCGTCAGGGCGGAGATGGTGAAGTTGCGCGTGCCCGTCCCCGGGAGGTGCAGCTCGACCCGTGCGGCGCTGTGGCGGACCTCGGTGTCGCCCACGCGATAGTCGAAGTCGCGCCGGGAGAGCGGGTCGATCGTGACGTCGGTGACGCCGAGGCGGATGCCGTAGGCGACCTCGCGCAGCAGCATCACGACGACCTCGGGGTACTCGTGGTAGTACGGCGCGCGGGTCGCTGTGCCCGAGCAGTCGTAGCGCTCGGTCAGCCAGGTCCGCTCGAGCAGGTCCTTCTGCAGCGGCGCGAGCAGCGTGTCCTGGAACGTCTTCGCGTCGCCCACCGCCGCCCGCGCGTAGGCGTCCGCCCAGCCGATCCGGCCCATGCTCACCGCCGAATCGCCCGTGTTGCCCCCGTAGGTCTCGGTCGGCCCGTAGAAGCGCTCGGAGACCCATGTCGCGCGGCCGTGCGTGCATGGCCCCGAGTCGACGCGGCTCAGCACGGCCGCGGCGCGGGCGCCCGTCGCGACGCCGTTGGCGACCGCGAGCAGGTTCGAGTCGTAGTCGACGAGGTCGCGCGTCGTGCCGTCGTGGTTGAGCTGGGTGACGTAGTGGTCGCCCGCCCACAGCTTGTCGTTCATCGCCGCGGCGATCGTCGTCGCCATCTGCCGGTGCTTCGCCGCGTCGCCGGCCCGGCCGGTCGCGTCCTCGGCCTCGGCGACGTCGCGCAGCAGCCCGACCATGTACGCGTTCGTGTCCGACGTGAAGCCGTTGCGGATGAAGACGTCGATCCACAGCGGGCCGGGCGCGTCGATCAGCCCGACCGACGGATCGAAGCGGTCGGTGAGGAACGACAGCGCGCGCTCGACGTCGGGCATGCGCGCCGTCAGCCACGCCGTGTCCCCCGTCGCCTCCGCATACCGCAGCGCGGCGGCGATCCAGAAGATGTTCGGCCCCGTCTGGGTCGCGCCGGAGATCGCCACGAACGTCGGCTGGTCGCCCTCGAAGTGGTGCGGGAGCTGGCCCGACGGCGCCATCGCCGCCTCCGAGTGCTCGATCGTGTCGCGCGCCTGGCGGATCAGGTAGCGGTCGCCCGACCACAGCAGCGCCGAGTCGATCATGAAGGTGTCCGGGTCGTAGAAGTTGCGCCCGTTGCCGTACGACCAGCCCGGATGGGCAAGCGTCGGCGCAGCCTCGCCCGGCAGCGCGTAGGTGTCGAGGACGCCGGCCGCGGTGCCGTAGACGCCGGTCAGGATCGCCGCGAGGTCGTCGGCGAGCAGCGTCGGATGGCCGGGCAGCCCGGCGGTCGGGAAGTCGCGGTCGTTGGGGGTGAGCCGCGTGTGCACGGCCCAGCGCTCGCCGGCCGTGACGTGGGTGGCCGGCGCGGCCTCCCAGCCCTGGCCGTCCCACTCGCCGCGGCGGGGGTAGCGCCCGGCGAGCACCTGCTCGACCCCGGACGCGGGCGTCGCGGGCGAGGCGGAGCCGGCGGGCGCGTTGCGCAGCACCGTCTCGCGCTGGCCGCGCGCGCGCACGTCGATCGCCGCGCCCCCGCCGATCGCGTAGAAGCGGTGCAGGCGCGAGCGCGAGGCGAAGTACGGGTCGCCGGAGTCGATCCGCTCGGTCACGCCGCGCCGGAACAGGCCGTAGGCGGCCGGCGGCGCGTACGCCTGGGCGACGCGAAGCGACGCGACGTCCGCCGAGCGCAGCGCGCGGGTGCGCACGGCGAGGCCGAGCGTGCGGCTGCCGCGCCGCAGCGTGAGCGTCCAGCGCGACGTCGCGAGCGGCGCGGACGCATCGTCGACGACGCCCTCGATCCGCACCCGCGCGAGGTCCGCGCCGTCGTCGAGCACCGTGACGCGGAGGTCCGGCGCGGCGGCGGCGCTGGAGGCGTGGCGGCCCGCGCCCGGCGCGGGGTCGTTCGCGCCGAGGTCGGGAGTGATCGTGCGATCGCCCTGCGCGGTGAGCGCGACGACCTGCAGCTGCGTCGCGAACTCCGACGTCGAGCGGTTCGGGACGCCGTCGGGCAGCGTGACCCCGGTCAGCGCCGCGGTCGAGCTCACCGGCACGGCCGCGTCGTAGACGATGAAGCGATGCGCCTCGTTGGCGTCGCCGCGGTGGCGATAGGGCACGTCGAAGGCCGGGTGCAGGTCAGCGCTGTCGGACGGGCCGGCGCCCCAGTCGGGGATGGCGACCTCGTGTGTCTCGGTGGTGCCGTCGGCGAAGTGCAGCGTGAACGTGCCGGTCGCGTCGCCGTCGGAGGCGAAGGCGATCACGTGCACCGTGCGCGCCGTCGCGCGATCGGAGTCCGCGAAGGAGAACGTCTGGCCGCGGGCGACGGCGACGTTGGGCGCCGCGCCGCTCGTATCGGGCATGCGCACGGGGACGCCGTCCTGCGCGGTGGCGACCGTCCCGCCCGGCGGGAGCTGCTCGGCCGGCAGCGAGAACGGCGCCGGGCCGGGGATCTGGCCGGCGTCGCCGTGCTGGGGATCGGTGATGCCGATCGCGTTCAGGACGCGGGCCGGCAGCACGTCGGTGCGCTCGAGCTGGACACCGCTGCGCGAGAGCGCGTCGGCGCCCGAGGTCGTCACGTCCGCGCCGTAGCTCCCGCCGCCCGCGACGTCGCCCTGCAGCGTGTCGATGCCGGGGTGGCGCAGGTCGAAGTGCGCGCGGACGAAGCCGTTGACGAGCGTGATGCCGTCGGCCGATCGCTGCAGCGTCACCCGCTGGTCGGTCGCGGCGCCGGCGACCGCCGGCACGCCGAGGAGCAGCGCCACCGCGACCGCAGCCACGCTGACAACGTTGTCACCCAGTGCCCCGCGCCCGATCCGCATCCTCTGGCTCCTCCCGCCCGACCGAGCCGCGCTCCCTGCGCGGCCTCGGCCCGGAGGTCTAGCGCCTGACTGACAGCGTTGTCAAGGCGCGGGTCAGACCGCGGCCTCGGCGCGGCGGCCGAGCACGTCGAGGAAGCCGTCGAGCCCGAGCCCGTCGAGATCCGCGACGATCGCGTCGGCCTCCCCCAGGTCCATGGCCTCGGTGATCGGGTTCGGGAACGCGATCACCTGCATGCCGGCGGCGCGCGCCGCCTTGACGCCGTTGGGGGAATCCTCGACGGCGACGGCCGCGGCCGCGTCGACGCCGAGCAGCGCGGCCGCCTCGCGGTAGAGCAGCGGATGGGGCTTGGCGCGGTCGGCGTCGCCGTCGGCGGCGACGACCTCGATGTCGTCGTAGAGGCCCAGCCGGGCGAGGTGGCCACGCACCCAGCGCTCGCTCGCGCTCGTGACCACGGCGACGTGCAGGCCACGGTCGCGCGCCTCGTCGACGAGCTGCTCGATGCCGGGACGCAGCCGCTCCTGTTCGAGCAGCTGGTGATGGCGCCGCTTGGCGCGGTCCTCGAGCACGTCGCGGTCGACGTCGGTGCCGAGGTGCTCCTCGAGCAGCTCGAGCGGATCGACGCCGCCGATCGTGCCGACGGCCGCGGACCAGGCCTCGGGGGTGAGCTCGTAGCCGTGCTCGTCGAGCAGCTCGCGCCAGGACCCGTAGGACGCGCTCTCGGTCTCGAGCATGGTGCCGTCGAAGTCGAGCAGGATCGCCCGGACGGGAGGCGGATCGATCGTCATCGCAGACCAGCCTACGATCCCCCGATGGATCTATGCCTCATGGTCGAGGGCCAGGAGGGCGTGAGCTGGCCCGAGTGGGTCGCGCTCGCACAGGGCTGCGAGGCGCACGGCATCCCCGCGATGTTCCGCTCGGACCACCACCTCAACCTCGACGGCCGCGCCGATCGGGGCTCGCTCGACGCCTGGGCGACCATCGCCGCGCTCGGCGCGGTGACGAGCACGGTCCGGCTCGGCACGCTCGTCTCCCCCGCCACCTTCCGGCACCCCTCGGCGCTGGCCAAGGCGGTGCTCGCCGCCGACCACGCATCGGGCGGGCGGGTCGAGCTCGGCCTCGGCGCCGGCTGGCACGCGCGCGAGCACGAGGCCTACGGCTTCGCCTTCCCGCCGCTCAAGGAGCGCATGGACCGGCTCGAGGAGCAGCTCGAGATCGTCCACGGCCACTGGGCCGACGGTTCGTTCTCGTTCTCGGGCCGCCACTACCGGCTCGTCGACCTCGACGCGCAGCCCAAGCCGCTGCAGCGCCCGCACCCGCCGCTGCTGATGGGCGGCGCGGCCGGGCCGCGCGGGGCGCGCCTCGCCGCGCGCTGGGCCGACGAGTACAACACGGTCATGCCGACGGCCGCCGAGGTGCGCGAGCGCCGCGAGCGCATCGAGCGGGCCTGCGAGGCGGCCGGGCGGGCGCCCATCCCGCTGTCGGTGATGACCGGCTTCGTCGTCGGCCGCGACGACGCGGAGCTGCGCGATCGCAAGCGGGCGCTGGCCGAGTGGCGCGGCACCGACGAGCTGCCGGACACGTGGATCGCCGGCACGCTCGACCAGGCGACCGAGCAGCTCGCCGCGCTGCGCGACGCCGGCGTGCACCGGGTGATGCTGCAGAACCTCCTCCACCGCGACCTCGACGTGCTCGCGCTGATCGGCGAGGAGCTCGCGCCCCGGCTCGCCTGACATGCCAACGCTCTGGACCATCGGCTACGAGAAGCTGCTCCCGCCGGAGCTCGTCGCCGAGCTCGAGCACGCGGGCGTCGAGCGCGTCATCGACGTGCGCTTCCGCCCGCAGTCGCGGCGGCCCGGGATGAGCAAGACGCGGCTGGGCGAGATGCTCGGCGATCGCGGGATCGTCTACGAGCCGCGCCGCACGCTCGGCACGCCGCCCGACATCCGCCACCTGTTCCGCACGAACCGGATCCCGGAGGCGCGCAGGCTGTTCCACACCCACCTCGAGGCGAGCGCCGCGGACGAGCTCGACGCCCTCGCCGCCGAGCTGCCGAACGCGCCGCGCACCGCGCTCCTGTGCCTGGAGGCCGACCCGGCCGACTGCCACCGGCGGGTGGTCGCGGAGTCGCTGGCGCAGCGGCTGCCGGGCCTCGACGTCATCGATCTGTAGCCCACGCCTCGCGAACCGCGACGGCGGTGTCGGGGTGGTCGGCGAAGACGCCGTCGACCCCGAGCTCCATGAAGCGGCGCAGCTCGGCCTCGGTGTCCGCGTCCTCGGGCCGGAACACCCAGGCGTGGACCAGCAGCCCGGCGCGGTGCGCGTCGCCGGCGAGGGCCGGCGAGACCTGGCTCTTCTCCGGCCCGATCGCCTGCGCGTAGCCCGCGACGTCCTCGAGCGCGAGCGCCGGCAGGCTCGGGGCGGTCAGCTGCACGCGCGGCGCGTCGACGAGGGCGGCGAGCCGGCGCAGGCTGTCGGGGTCGAAGGACTGCAGGAAGACGGGGGCATCGGGGCGGTCGAGGTGGTTGCGCGTCAGCGCGGCGGCCAGCGGGTCCTCGAGCGCGAGGCCGAGCGAGCGGAAGTACGCCGGATGCTTGGTCTCCGGGTAGATGCCGACCTGGGCGCGGCGGGCGAGGTCGATCACCTCCTGCAGCGTCGGGACGGTGAAGCGACCGTCGAACGCGGCGTTCGCCGGCCGTACGTCGGGGATGCGCTCGGTCGCGCGCAGCGTGCGCAGCTCGGCGAGCGTGAAGTCCTCGGTGAACCAGCCGTCGTGCTCGCGCCCGTCGATCGTGCGCGTCGCACGGCGGCCGGCGAACTCCGGCCGGCTCGCCACGTCCGTCGTCTGCGTGATGTCGTTCTCGTGGCGGGCGACGAGCTCGCCGTCACGGGTCGCGACGAGGTCGGGCTCGATGAAGTCCGCGCCCATCGCGATCGCCAGCTCGTAGGCGGCCAGCGTGTGCTCGGGGCGGTATGCGGACGCGCCCCGGTGGGCGATGACGATCACCCGCGGACGGGTGCCCAGAGCCGCTCCTCCGCGGGGCCGGGGGCGCGCTGGGCGAGCCCGCGCAGCCAGACCTCGAGGTCCGCCATCGGCATCGGGCGCCCGAGGAAGTGCCCCTGCGCCTCGTCGCAGCCCCAGCGCGCGAGCTGCCCCCAGGTCTCGGCGTCCTCGACGCCTTCGGCAACGACGCGCAGGCCGAGCCGGCGCGAGAGGTCGACGATCGACTGCACGATCGCCGCGTCGCGCTTGTCGCGGCCGACGCGCATGACGAACGAGCGGTCGATCTTGATCTCGTCGACGCGCAGCTGCTTGAGCTGCCCGAGCACAGAGTGGCCGGCCCCGAAGTCGTCGAGCGCGGTCTGCACGCCGGTCCGCCGCAACCCGATCAGCACGTCGACCGTGCGCTCGAGGTCGGCCATCACGACGTCCTCGGAGACCTCGAGCTGCAGGTGCTCGGCGTCGAAGCGGTGCCGCCGCAGGAGCCGCTCGACCTCGGCCGGCAGCCCCAGGTCGAGCAGGTCGGCGGGTCCCAGGTTGACGGCGACGCTCAGCTCGTAGCCCTCGCGACGGCGGTGCCCGATCTCCTCGAGCGCCAGATCGAGCACGAACGCGGTCAGCGCGCGCGTGAGCCCGCTCTGCTCGACGAGCGGGAGGAAGTGCCCGGGGCCGAGCAGGCCGTGCTGGGGATGGTGCCAGCGCACGAGTGCCTCGACACCGCGCACCGCGCCCGTGCGCAGGTCGGCCTTCGGCTGGTAGTACAGCGCGAGCTCGCCCGCCTGCAGCGCGTCGCTGAGCTGGCCGACGAGCGCGAGCCGCTGGCGGCTGTGGCGGTCGCGCGAGGGCAGGTACACCTCGTGACCGGTGCGCATCCGCTTGGCCTCGTACATCGCGACGTCGGCGCGTTGCAGCAGCCCGAGCGGGTCCTCGGCGTGATGCGGGAAGAGGGCGATCCCGACGCTCGCGTCGATATGCACGCTGATGCCGCCGACCTCGAAGGAGTCCTCGAGCGCGGCGCGCAGCCGCAGCCCGGCGGTGCTCGCCGACGCCTCGTCGCCCGGGTGGAGCACGACGGCGAACTCGTCGCCGCCGAGCCGCGCGAGCGTGTCGTCGGCGCGCAGCATCGCCTGCAGCCGGGGGCCGATCTGGCGCAGGACCTCGTCGCCCGCGTGGTGGCCGAGCGTGTCGTTGAGCTCCTTGAAGCCGTCGAGATCGACGAGCAGCAGCGCGACCTGGCTGCCGCGTTCGCGTGCTGACTCGCAGACGGTCTCGAGCCGGTCGATCAGATGCCGGCGGTTGCCGAGGCCGGTGAGGTCGTCGGTGATCGCGCGCCGGTTGCTCTCCCCCAGCCGCTCGATGACGGTCGCGCCCGAGCGCAGCGTCCCGATCGCCACGGTGAGCGTCGCCAGCACGGCGGCGGCGTCGGCGACCTGCACGAACTGCCCGATCGTGAGCAGCGCGACCGAGCCGAACGCGCAGGTGACCAGCGCCAAGAGGACCCGGCGGCTGAACTCCGGGCTCGGCCGTGCGCGCGGCTCGCGGTAGGCGGCGGCGCCCGCGAGCGCGAGTGCGGCGAGCGGCGAGAAGCCCTCGGGCAGGGCGAGCGCGACCAGCCCGAGGCAGCCGGCGGCCACGCACCAGCCCGGCCGCCATCGGCTCAGCGACATCAGACCGACGACGCCGGCCGCGGCCACGGCGGGGGCCGTCGTCGCCCCGAGCGCGAGCGCGAGCGCGCCGCCGGCGGCCGCGCCGATGCCGGCGTCGAGCCGCGACAGCCGGCCGACGTCCGGGCGGTGCTCGAGGACGAGGCCGATCAGCCCGGCGATCGCCACGACGCACGCGGCGATGCGCAGCCAGCGCGCCGCCTCGTCGTCTCCGGAGGCCGCGATGTCCCCGATCCCGGCGAGCAGCAGGGCCGCCGCGAGGACGAACCGGGGCGTGCGGCGCCCAGGGGCGCGCAGGGCCGCTGCGGCCGCCGCGATCGCCCCTGCACAGAGCACCGATCCCGACGTGACGTCGGCGAGCATGGAGCGATCGTTACGCACCGAGGGCCGAAACGCCAGCGCGAAGGCTGAGAGCGGGCGCGGCGTGGCGAGCGCGTAGGGTGCTTCCGATGGAGCGACGGACGTTCACCTCCGTCATCGACGGCCGCTTCCAGCTCGGCGAACGCCTCCACGGCGCCGAGGGGCTCGGCGTCTGGGAGGGCACCGAGCCCGCGGCGGGCGACCGGCCCGTGCTGGTCTCGATCGGCCCGTACGCGGGCGACGTCTTCGACGAGCTCCAGCTCGACGTCCCGGGCGTCCCGACGCTGCTCGCCGTGGGCGACGCGCCCGACGGCCGGACCGCCGTGGTCGAAGAGCATCCGCCCGGCGCGATCGCCACGCCCGCCCCGCAGGAGGCGGCGGCGCTCGGCGCCGAGGTCGCCGAGCTCGCCGCGTTCGTGCACCACATGGGGCTGGCGCTCGGCGGGATCCGGCCCGAGTCGGTGTGGCGCGGCGACGAGGTGTCGATCTCACCGCGGCTGACGCGCCTGTGGGAGATCTCGCACGAGAGCCTCGACGCGCCCGGCGGCCCGTCGGTCTACATCTCGCTCGGCCGGCTGCGCGGCAGCGGCCCCACGCCGGCCGACGACGTCTTCGCGCTCGGCGCGACGATCGCCTCGTGGGCGACCGGGCAGCACGCCTTCGAGGGCGCGACGCGCGGCGAGCAGATCCGCGCGATCCACGATCGGCGCCGGCGCCCGTGGACCGGCGATCCGGCGCTCGAGCCGATCGTGGCGGCGGCGCTGCGGCCGCGGGCGGACCGACCGAGCATGGAGCAGCTCGAGGCCCTGCTCAACGAGCTGGCCTGACGCTGATCCTGGGTTCCGAGAACGAGCGCTTGGCCGTCGCGCCCGGAGGAGGGGTGGCGCGACGACCGAGCGTCGGAGGGAGATCGACCGCGGACGCCGGGGTTGGGGGGAAAGAGCAGTCCTGGGGCCGGTCTCTGAGAGGCGATCGGGGGAGGGATGTGATCGCGATATGTGAGAAGGATCTTCCATGACCCTCGGGGTGGTGCCTCTACGGCTCACCTGTGAGTCGACGTACGGTCTCCCGCACCCCCCTCAGGCGAGCACGGGGCGGTGGCGCCCGAAGCGGCGACGGCCACGGCGGCCGCGCTCCTCGAGACGCACGAGCTGGCGGCCGCGCTCGGCGAGCAGGAACACCAGCTCGCCCGTCGGGCGGAACGGGTCCGCGACGGCGTGGAAGTCGACCAGGGAAAGGGCGGCCCACACGCTTCCGCGGACCTCGGCGACGAGCACGTCGCCGGTGGGCACGCGAGCGGAGTCGAGCTCGGCGAGCCGCTCGATCGCGGGCTCGTCGTCGGGGCGGGCGATCCGGATGACGAGTTCTGGAGTGGACATGTGAGTCATGATCGCGCTGAGACGGCCCCCTTACATCGGGCGGATGGAGCGCGTTCGGGGCCTTAGGGCCTTAGTCCGCGCCGGGGTTGCGCTTACTGGTTAGATGGCGGCGATGAGCGCTCAGCTGACCCCCGCGTATCGAGCCGTCATCGGCGCGACGTCGCCGATCATGCGGCACTGGTCGCGCATGGAGGTCACGGGGCTCGAGGCCCTGCCCGCGACCGGCCCAGTCCTGCTCGCGGCCAACCACGACTCCTACTGGGACCCGATCGCGATCGGCGTCGCCGCGGCCCCGACGCGTCAGATCCACGCGCTGGCGAAGTCGTCGCTGTGGAAGCCCGTGCTCGGCTGGGTGCTCGACGGCATGGGCCAGATCCCCGTGCAGCGCGGCACGGGGGACGCCGCGGCGATGGACCGCGCGATCGAGGAGCTGCGCGCGGGGAAGTGCATCGGCATCTTTCCGGAGGCGACGCGCTCGAAGGGGCTGGAGCTGCGCGCCCGCAGCGGATTCGGCCGGCTCGCCCAGGCCGTGCCGGAGGCGACGATCGTCTGCGCGACGGTGACCGGCACCGTCGACGTCCCCCGCTTCCCGAAGCGCCCCGAGGTCCGCGTCGACTTCTTCCGCCCGGTCGACGCGCACGTCGACCCCGACGAGCCGCCGGCCGCGCTGCCGACGCGCCTGCTCGTCGAGATCCGCGCGCGCGCGCCGCGGGTGGTCCCGGGCCGGCGCCCGAAATCGGTCGCGCCGGCGTAGCCGATCGGCGAACGTCGGCGGCCGCTTCGAAGGAGGGGCGCGTGCGGCGGCCTCGGCGGGACGTGCATCTCGTCCCGTGGCGCGTTTTTGCCTCTGCTGGAGGCAAAACGCGCCAAGCGCTGCTGGACACAGCGAGATGCACGTTGACGACGCTCAGCGTCCGCAACGTGCATGGCGACCGCCCGGCCGAGCCCGGATGCACGTTGTGACCCTGTCGCCTTCCCACCCACCCGGGTTGACGTTCGCCGGCGCCGCCGGCGACCTCAGGGCATCGCCAGCAACCGGGCGCGCTGTGCCTCGATGTCCAGCCCCGGCGGGGCCGCCGGCCAGCGCAGCGCCATCGCCTCCAGCTGCTCGACGAGGATGTTCGTGACCGCCCAGTTGCGGTACCACTTGCGGTCCGCGGGGACGACGTACCACGGCGCCACCTCGCTCGTGCAGCGCTCGAGCGCGTCGGCGTAGGCGGTCATGTACTCCTCCCACAGCTCGCGGTCGTCGAGGTCGCTCGGGTTGTACTTCCAGTGCTTGCGCGGGTCGTCCAGCCGCGCGAGCAGCCGCTCGCGCTGCTCGGCCGGCGAGATGTGCAGGAAGCACTTCACGACGCGGGTGCCGGCGGCCGAGAGCTCGGCCTCGAAGCGCTCGATCGCGCCGTAGCGGCGCGTCCAGGTGCGCCGGTCGGCGAGGCCGCGCACGCGCACGGCGACGACGTCCTCGTAGTGCGAGCGGTCGAAGACCGCGATCTGCCCCGGCGCGGGAAGCTGCCGGCGCACGCGCCAGAGGAAGTCGTGGCGGCGCTCCTCCGCGGTCGGTGGTCCGAACCCGTGCACGTCCACCCCCGACGGATCGACCTGCCCGACGACATGGCGGATCGTGCCTCCCTTGCCGGAGGTGTCCATCCCCTGCAGCACGAGCAGCAGGCTGCGCGTGCCTCCCGTCCGCCCCTCGGCGTAGAGCTGCTCCTGCAGCGTCGCCAGCCGCTCGCCGAGCCCGAGCGCCTCCTCGCGAGCGTCCTTCTTGCCGCCGTCGAAGCCCGGCGTGGAGCGCGTGTCGATCGTGTGCAGGTCGACCGGACCCGCCGGCAGGCGCAGCAGATCGGAGACGCGCTCGGCGGTGGTCATCGGTCGAGGCTACCCACGATCCAGGCGCCGGCGACCATCGTCGCCGTCACCGCCAGGTCGTCGTCGAGCACGACGAGATCGGCGTCGAAGCCCCGCGCCAGCGCGCCCTTGGACGCCTCGAGCCGGAGCACGCGGGCGGGCGTCGCCGACGCCATCCGCAGCGCGTCGCCGAGCGAGAGCCCGGCGAGCCGCACCGCGTTGCGCACCGCCGCGCCCATCGTCAGCGTGCTCCCGGCGAGCGTACCCGTGCCGGCCAGCTCGGCGCGGCCGCCGCGCACCGTCACCGGCAGCGCGCCGATCCGGTATTCGCCGTCGCCGAGCCCCGTCGCCGACATCGCATCCGTCACGAGGACGATCCGGTCGACCCCCTTGACCCGCCGGGCGAGCCGGATCGCGGCCGGGGCGACGTGCTCGCCATCGCAGATCAGCTCGCAGGTGACGTCGTCGCGATCGAGCGCCGCCCCGATCACGCCCGGCTCGCGGTGGTGGAACGGCCGCATCCCGTTGAAGAGGTGCGTGGCGTGCCGGGCGCCCGCGTCGAAGGCGGCCATCGCCTGCGCGTAGGTCGCATCCGTGTGCCCGACGGAGGCGACGACGCCGGCGTCGACCAGCCGCGCGATCGCCTCCGGCGCGCCCGGCAGCTCCGGAGCGAGCGTCACCAGCCGCACGGGCCCTGCCGCGAGCAGCGCGTCGAGCTCGGCGAGGTCGGGCGCGCGCAGGTGCTCGGGATCCTGCGCGCCGCGATGGCGCTCGCACAGGTACGGGCCCTCGAGGTGGATGCCGAGCAGCGCCGCGCCGCCGTCGACCGGCTCCGCGGCGGCCAGCGCATCGACCGCCGCCCGCAGCCGCTCGCGCGACGCGGTCACGGTCGTCGCCAGCAGCGCCGTCGTGCCGCCGCGCGCATGCGCGCGCAGGATCGCGGCGCGCTCGCCGGCATCCGCGTCGAGGAACTCGGCGCCGGCCGCGCCGTGCACGTGCACGTCGACGAACCCCGGCGCGAGCACCGCGCCGCCGAGGTCGCGCGCCGGGCCGCCGGCGGCCCCCTCCCCGAGCGCGACGATGCGGCCGTCCTCGACGCGCAGCCACCCCGTGCGGAGCTCGCCGGTCGGCAGGGCGAGGCGCGCGTTGGCGAGCAGCTCCGAGGTCACCCCGCCTCCCTACCCGCGATTGCCGCGCCGAGTTGTCGGGCAGGCCGGACGCAGGTCCAACGGGAGGGATCGAGATGCTCGAGGCACCAGCTCAGCGTCGCACGCTGAGCTTCACCATTGCGCTGACGGCGGCCACGATCGGTGTGATCTACGGCTACGACACCGGCAGCATCGCCGGCGCGCTGTTGTTCATCCCGGCCCGCTTCAGCCTCTCCACGGGCGCGACCGAGTGGGTCGCGACGTTCACCGGCATCGGCCTGATCGTCGGCGCGCTCGCCGCCAACCGGATCGCCGACCACTTCGGCCGGCGCGTCGCGATGATCGCGCTCACCGTCGGCTTCCTCGTCTTCGCGGTGCTGCAGGGCATCGCGCCGAGCATCGTCGTCCTCGACAGCGCACGCTTCCTGCTCGGCGTCGCCATCGGCATCTCGACCGTCGTCGCCCCCGTCTACATCGCGGAATCGGCGCCGGCGCGGATCCGCGGCGCGCTGATCGTCGGCTACCAGGTCGCGACCGTCGTGGGGATCATGGTCGCGTACTTCGTCGCCTGGGCGCTGGCCGGCGGCGAGCACTGGCGCTGGATGCTCGCGATCTCCGCGATCCCCGCCGCGCTCGTGCTGCTCGTGCTGCTGCGGCTGCCCGACACGCCGCGCTGGTACATGATGAAGGGCCGCGTCGACGAGGCGCGCGCCACGTTCGCGCGCACCGATCCGGAGGCCGACGTCGAGCGCGAGCTCGAGGACATCCAGGCCGACCTGCGCGCCGAGCGCGGCGGCGAGATCCGCACGATGCTGCGCAAGCCCTACCTGCGGGCGACGATCTTCGTCGTCGTGCTGGGCTTCCTGGTGCAGATCACCGGCATCAACGCGATCACCTACTACAGCCCGTCGATCTTCAAGGAGCTGGGCTGGTCGGACACGACCTCGCTGCTCGTGCAGGGCTTCATCGAGCTGTTCTCCGTCTTCGCGGTCGTCGGCGCCGTGCTCGTGGTCGACCGGCTCGGGCGGCGCAAGACGCTGCTCACCGGCGTCGGCGTGATGATCGCGGCGAACATCCTGATGGTGCTGCTGTTCAGCTTCGGGTCGCTCGACGGCGGCTTCGAGTCGGTGCTCGGCTTCGTCGGGATCCTGTTCTTCACCGCCGGCTTCAACTTCGGCTTCGGCGCGCTCGTGTGGGTCTACGCCTCCGAGAGCTTCCCGGCCCCGTTGCGGACGGCCGGCGCGTCCGCGATGCTGACCGCCGACCTGCTCGCCAACCTGCTCATCTCGCGCTTCTTCCTGACCGTGTTCGAGGACCTCGGCGGCGCCGGCACGTTCGGCCTGTTCCTCGCCCTCGCGGTGATCTCGTTCGTCTTCATCTCGGCCTTCGCGCCCGAGACCAAGGGCCGGCCACTCGAGGACATCCGGCGCTTCTGGGAGAACGGCGGGAGCTGGCCGGAGGAGCCCGTCCGGTGAGCGGCGCGGGCGGGCCGGGATCCGTGATGGCGGCGGAGATGGCCGAGCAGCCCGAGCGTCTCGCCGGCCTGATCGCCCGTGCCGGCGACCTGCAGGAGCGGGTGCGGGCGGTCGCGCCCCAGGCGCTCGCCGCGGTCGCGGTGATCGCGCGCGGCTCCTCCGATCACGCGGCGTTCTACGGGCGCTACCTGATCGAGCCTGCCGCCGGGCGCCCGCTGAGCTTCGTCTCGCCCAGCCTGTTCACGCTCTACGACGCCGACATCTCCTACCGCGACGTGCTCGCCGTCGCGGTCAGCCAGTCCGGCCAGACGCCCGAGATCACCGAGACGCTCGTGCGCGTGCAGGCGACGGGCGCCGCGGGCGTCGCCGTCACCAACGACCCCGAGTCCGACCTCGCGGCGATCGCCCACGCGGTGCTGCCGACGGAGGCGGGACCCGAGCTGGCCGTCCCGGCCACGAAGACGGTGACCACGCAGATGACGGCGCTCGCGATCCTCGCCGCCGCGCTCGGCCCCGTCCCGTTCGGCGCCGACGATCTCGAGCGCCTGCCCGAGGCCGTCGGCGCGGTGCTCGACGACCCGGGCCCGGCGGAGGCGGTCGCCGCCGAGCTGGCCGGAGCGTCGCGGGTCGTCGTCGTCGCGCGCGGCTTCCTCACCGGCGCGGCGCTCGAGAGCGCCCTGAAGATCAAGGAGACGTGCGGGATCCTCGCCGAGGGCTCCTCCGCCGCCGACCTGCGCCACGGCCCGATCGCCGCCGTGACGCCCGACGTGCCGGTGCTGGCGCTCGACGCGCCGGGCCCCGCGCACGCCGACATGGCCGACCTGATCCAGACGCTGCGCGGCCGCGGGATCCGCGTGTTCACCGGCGCTCCCGGCGACGCCGACCTGCCGCTCCCCTCCGCGCTGCCGGAGGCGCTGCAGCCGGTCGCGGCGGTGGTGCGCGCTCAGCAGCTGGCCCGCGCGCTCGCGCTGCGGCTGGGCTACGACCCCGATCGCCCCGCCCACCTCTCCAAGGTCACGCGGACCTAGCGGCGCGTCACTCCGCTCGTCGCGCCCGGGGCGAGCACCGGCTCGCGCACCGGCACGTCGCCGAGAGCCTCGTCGATCGCCTCGAGCAGATCGGGTGTGAGCTCCACGCCCGCCGCCGCGGCGTTCTGGTGGACCTGCTCCGGCCGCGAGGCGCCGATGATCGCCGAGGCGACCTCCGGGCGGCGCAGCGCCCAGGCGAGCGCGAGCTGGGGCATGGTCAGCCCCGCGCCCTCGGCGATCGGGACGAGCCGCTGCACGGCCTCGAGCGCGTGGTCGTCGAGCCGGCGGCCGATGAACGTGCCCATCTCGGCGCTGGCCGCGCGGGAGTCCGCCGGCGGCGCCTCGCCGGGCTTGTACTTGCCCGTCAGCACGCCCTCGGCCAGCGGAGACCAGACGATCTGCGAGATGCCGTGCTCCTCGCAGTACGGGAAGACCTCCGCCTCCGGAGCGCGCCAGAGCATCGAGTACTGCGGCTGGGAGGAGACGAACGCGACCGCGTCGGGCACGGTCAGCCCCGCCTCGATCTGCTCGGGCGTCCACTCGCTGAAGCCCAGGTAGCGCGCCTTGCCCGCGCGCACGACCTCACTCAGCGCCTCCATGGTCTCCTCGATCGGCGCCTCCGTGTCGAAGCGGTGGCACTGGTAGAGGTCGACGTGGTCGGTCTGCAGGCGCTCCAGCGACGCGTCGACCTGCTTGTGGATCTGCTCCGGCGAGAGCCCCTTGTCGGTGTCCGACATCGGGAAGTAGATCTTGGTCGCCAGCACGTAGGAGTCGCGCGGGTAGTCCTTGAGGATCTCGCCCCAGGCGGACTCGGCGGCGCCGCGCCCGTAGGCGTTCGCCGTGTCGAAGAAGTTGATGCCGGCGTCGAACGCGGCGCGCGTGCAGGCCTCGGTCTGGTCGCGCTCGACGCCGCCGGAGTAGGTCAGCCAGGAGCCGAGCGAGATCTCCGTGACCTCGAGGTCGGAGTTGCCGAGCTTGCGGGTCCGCATTTCAGGCCTCCAGGGGGTCGTCGGCGCTCCAGGGGAACGTGATCCAGCGCTCGGTGCGCCGCCACACGTAGTCGCACTTCACCAGCGAGCGGGGCTTCTCGTAGAGCACGGCGGTGCGCACCTCGGCGACCTTGCCCTCGCAGAAGTCGTGCACCACCTGCAGCGTCCCGCCGGTGTCGGCGACGTCGTCGACGATCAGCAGCTGCTTGTCGGCGAGCGTCACGAGGTCGGGCACCGGCGGCAGCACCATCGGCACGTCGAGGCGCTCCTCGATGCCGGTGTAGAACTCGACGCTCATCGCGCAGGCGTTCTTGATGCCGAGCGCGTACGCGACCGCGCCGGCCGGGAGCAGGCCGCCGCGCGCGATCCCGAGGATCACCTCGGGGCGATAGCCGTCGGCGATGATCTGCGCGCCGAGGCTGCGGGCCGCCTCCCCGAGGTCGGCCCATTCCATGACCTCGCGGATCGCGACGTCCTCGCTGGATTCGTTCACCAGCCTGAGGCTAGACGTTCATCCGTGGTAGGAAGGTGTCCAATGAGCTCATACGACATGGACGGCCGCGTCGTGTTGATCACCGGCGCCACGGACGGCCTCGGGCGCGCCCTCGCGCGGGAGGCGGCCGAGGCGGGTGCGACCGTGCTCGTCCACGGGCGCAGCGAGGCGCGGATCGCCGAGACCCTGGCGGAGGTCCCGGGCGCTCGGGCCTACCAGGCCGATCTCGCCTCGCTGGAGCAGGTGCGCGCGCTGGCCGCCGCGGTCCGCGAGTCCGAGCCGCGCCTCGACGTGCTCGTCTCCAACGCCGGCATCGGCGCGACGGTGCCCGGGGGCGGGGAGCGCGAGGAGAGCGAGGACGGCTACGAGCTGCGCTTCGCGGTCAACTACCTGGCCGGCTATGTCCTGACCCAGGAGCTGCTCGACCTCCTGCGCGCCTCGGCGCCGGCGCGGATCGTCAACGTCGCCTCGGCGGGCCAGACGCCGATCGACTTCGACGACGTCATGCTCCGGCGCGGCTACCGCGGCGTCCGCGCCTACTGCCAGAGCAAGCTCGCGCAGATCATCTCGACCTTCGACCTCGCCGAGCAGCTCGACGGCTCGGGCGTGACCGTCAACGCGCTGCATCCGGCGACCTACATGCCGACGAAGATCGTCTCCTCCCCCACCTCCTCGCTCGAGGAGGGCGTGCACGCGACGCTGCGGCTCATCGCCGACCCGGCGCTCGAGGGCGTGACCGGCCGCTACTACGACCGCGAGCGCGAGGGCACGCCGGATGCGCAGGCGTTCGACCCGACCGCCCGCCGCTGGCTGCGCGAGCTGTCCGAGCGGCTCAGCGAGCCGGGTCGCTGAGCGCCGGGCGCGCCGACTGCAGGCGCGCTTCCATGCGCTCCAGCTTGGCGATCCGCGCCTTCAGCGACGGGTGCGTCGCGGTCAGGCGGCGCTCGCGGGCGACCGGCAGCAGGTGGAAGGCGTCGCGCGCGGCGGCGACGCGCAGGTCGCGCGTCGGCAGCGCGTGGACGCCGTCCGAGACCTTCATCAGCGCTGACGCGAGCACGGCGGGATGGCCGGTCAGCGCGACCGCGCCCGCGTCGGCGGCGAACTCGCGATAGCGCGACAGCGCGCGGGTCCCAAGACTGGCGACCCAGCCGATCGCCGCCGCGATCAGGCCGCCGAGCTGCAGCGGCCAGATCCACCGCCCGGCGAGCATCGAGCCGCCGCCCAGCAGCACGGCGCCCGGTCCGCCGACGAGGGTCATGACGATCGCGTCGCGATGGGCGAGATGCGCCAGCTCGTGCGCGATCACGGCCTCGAGCTCGCGCGGCTCGAGCCGGTCGACGAGACCCTGCGTGAGGTGCAGCCGGGCCCGGTCGCGGCCCGTGGCGACGATCCACGAGTTCGGCTGGCGCTCCTGCTCGAGCACGATCCTCGGCTTGGGCAGGTCGGCAAGCACGCACAACCGCTCGACCGCGGCGTGCAGCTCGGGCGCGGAGCCGGGCGAGAGCTCGTGCGCCCGTACGGTCGCGACGCGCTCCTGGATGACCAGGTAGAGCCCGATCGCGATCGCGATCCCCACGCCGATCACGAGCCGGCCGGGCGCGACGGCGACCACGGCGACGAGCGCGGCGAGCACCACGAGCGGCGTCGCCACCGCCGCCAACACCATCCGCGCGACGAGGCCGCGGTCGGTGGGGAACAGCTCGCGGGAGGCGCCCGCCATGGCTCGATGGTACTCCTCTGGAGAGGCGGGGTAGCCTCGGCGCCGATGAGCGCCGACGTCGACGGCTTCCGGCTCGCGTACGACCGGCACGGAGAGGCCGGCGCGCCGGCGATCGTGCTGCTGCACGGGTGGCCCGGCGGCCGCCACGACCACGATGCGGTCGCTGCGGCGCTCGCCGGGAGCGCCGACGTGCTCGTCCCCGACCTGCGCGGCTTCGGCGACGGCGAGGGACCGGCGGACGCGCCCGACGCCGCCTACGCGGCGCCGGCCCAGGCCGCGAGCGTCGTCGCGCTGCTCGACGAGCTCGGGCTCGAGCGCGTGCTGATCGGCGGCTACGACGTCGGCAGCCGCGTCGCGCAGCGGATGGCCGCCGACCATCCGGAGCGCGTCGCGGGACTGGTGATCACGCCGCCCCTCCCGGGCGCCGGCGAGCGGATCCTCGGGGCGCAGGCGATGGACGAGTTCTGGTACCAGCCGCTCCATCGCCTGCCGCTCGCGCGCGAGCTGATCGACGGCCGGCCGGATGCCGTGCGCGCCTATCTCCGGCACTTCTGGGAGCACTGGAGCGCGCCGGGCTTCACGCCGCCCGCCGCCCATCTCGACGCGCTCGTCGAGTCCTACGCGCGGCCCGGCGCCTTCACCCGCAGCACCGCGTGGTACCGGGCCGGCTCGGGCGCCGTCGCCAGCGCGCTGGCCGAGACGGTTCCCGACCCGGTGGATCGCATCGCCGCGCCGACCACGATCCTGTGGCCGGAGCACGATCCGCTGTTCCCGCCGGCGTGGTCGGATCGCGTCGATCTCTTCTTCGCCGCCGCGGAGGTGCGCGAGCTCCCCGGCTCCGGGCACTTCGTGCCGCTCGAGGCGCCCGGCGCCTTCGCCGGCGCGCTGCTCGAGCGCGTATGAGGGGCTAGCCGGGCTCCGTCGCGCGGAAGAGCTCGCTCAGCGGCGAGTCGCGCAGCGTCGCGCGGCCCTTGCGGACGCTGATCGGGCCGCTGGGCTCCTCGGGGACGACGGCGGGGCGCTCGGGCTGCGTGGCGCGCAGGCCGCGGCGATGCGCGGCGACCTGCTCGCGGGTGTCGCGGCCGAAGCGCTCGAGCTCGGCCATGTAGGCGTCGACGTCGGCTGCCTCGCGGCGCGCACCGCGCTCGATCCGGCGGGCCTCGCGCTCGGCCCCGAGCACGATCTCCCGCGCGGCGTCGAGGGCCTCGGCGTCGGCCAGCGCGGCCAGCGCGTCCCTACGCCAGGACTTCACGATCCATGCCATGTCCTCCGGTCCTTCGACGGCGGGATGGGTCGTCCTGCGCGGCGATGGCTCGGCGCTCATCTGGGTGGCGGCGCGCGTCAAACCTCGGCCAGGTAGGGATAACGCCAGCCCGAACGCGCGCGACGGGACATCCCGTCATCCTCCCGGCCGTGCATCTCCCCTTCCCCGTGCTCGTCCACGGCGACGGCGTCGTGCTGCGCGAGTGGACCGATGACGACGTGCCGGCGATGGTCGCGCTGCTCGACGATCCCGAGATCGATCAGTGGACGCCGATCGAGTCGCCGTTCGACGCCGGGGCCGCCGCCCGCTACCTGGCGCGGGCGCGTGCCCGGCGCAGCGAGGGCCGGGCGCTGCAGCTGGCCGTCACGACCGACGGCGAGGCGCCGCTCGGAGAGGTGCTCCTGTTCGATCCGTCCGGCGACTCCGCCGAGCTGGGCTACGCGATCGGCCCCGCGCATCGCGGCCGCGGGCTCGCGCGCGCGTCCGTGCTCGCGCTCGTCGACCACGCGGCGGCCGGCTACGGCCTGCAGCGCTTCCTGCTGCGGATCCCGCCCGGCAACGCCGCCAGCCGAGCGGTCGCCCGCTCGGCCGGCTTCGAGTTGACGCGGGACCCGCTCGTCGCGCGCGCCGCGAAGGGCCGTCGCGTCGAGCTCGAGACCTGGAGCCTCAGGCCTCCTGCTCGGTCGGCCGGATCAGCACCTCGCTGATCCGGCCGGCCGCCGATCGTCTTCAGGGCGCCACCGTGAACGCGGTCGACAGGTCCTGGACCTTGCGATCGCGCGAGTTGACGCCGCGCACCTTGAAGCGGTGCTCGATCGTCGCCAGCACCGACGTCGTGTCGTGCGACGTGCTGTCGACCGCGAACCGCTTGGGCAGCAGCGGCGAGAGCACGAGCGCGGGGATCCGCGTCCCCGGGCCCATCTCGTCGCTCGGGCCGCCCGGCCCGCCGACCTGGCCGGGCGAGGGCACGTGGTCCCACTGGCCGCCGAACTCGTCGTAGGTGACGATCACCATCGTGCCCTTGCGGCACGACGAGCGGTGGATCGTCCGCAGCAGCGAGACGAGGTGGTCGGAGCCGCCGTGCTCGCTCGCGTAGCCCGGGTGCTCGTTCTCGGCGCCGACCGGCTTGATGAACGAGACCGAGCGCAGCTTGCAGGACGAACCGCTCGCCTTGGCCTTGTCGATGAACTCCTGCTCGTCGCGCAGGTCCTGGCTGCGCTGTGCCGTGCCGGGGGCGAACGACGCGTAGTAGTTCAGCGGCTGGTGGTGGTACTGGAACAGCTTGTCGGGACAGTTCGGGTACACCGCGCCGGTCGTCGTGTTCGGGTCGCTGCAGGTGCCCGGTGTGGTCCCGTTCGTCCAGCCTGGCGCGCCGACGTCGCCGTTGGCGTTCGACCAGCCGCCCGAGTACCAGGCCCACGAGACGCCCTTGGCCGTCAGCCGGTCGCCGATCGTCGGCGACGTCTGCGGCGGCAGCTGGGCGCCGCTGGCGTGCGGCTGGTAGGGCGGCTGGACCGTGTTCACGGCCCAGTCGCCGCACGCGACGCCCGCGACGGTCGTCGGGAGGTCGCATGCCTGCGTCAGCGCGCTGTCCTTGACCGGGCGGTCGGGGGTGTAGAGCGGGTACGTCGTCGGCATCGCGGCCGAGTCGAGGATCGAGTGCTGGGCGTCGGGCGCGTTGTGCCAGACCGGCGTGCGCGCGGCGACGAGCCACTGGTGGTTGAGGAACGAGCCGCCGAACGCCGCCTGGTAGAAGCGGTCGGCGATCGCGTAGCGCTGGTGCGCGGAGCGATGCAGGTAGCGGTAGATCGGCAGCATGCGCGTCTTGTAGGCGCCGACCGACAGGCCGACCGCATCGCTGCCGGTGACGTAGCGGTCATGCTTGCCGCCGTCCATCTGGTACTGCTCCTGGTAGAAGCGATGCACCAGGTCGCGCGTGCATCCGCCGGGATCGCCGGTCCCCTTGGGCACGCCGTTGGCGGCGAAGACGCCGGGCTTCGGGCAGGTGGTGTCCGACGGCTGGATGTAGTCGTCGATGTGGAACGGCTGGTTCGCGAAGCAGCCGGTGCCGACCGCGGCGAGGTTGACGTCGTTCTGCGGCAGGCACGCGAGCGCCGCGCCGTGCTGGTCGACCTGCGTCGTGTGCGCCGCGTCGGCCTGCTTGAGGCCCGTGACCTTCTCCCAGCCGCCGTACAGGTTGTCGAAGGAGTGGTTCTCCTCGTAGATCACCACGATGTGCTTGACCTTCTGCAGCGGCTTAACCGGTTTCGCGGCCTGCGCGGGCACCGCCGCGAGCCCCAGCGCGACCAGCGCAAGCCCAACCCCATGGACCATGCGTCGCATCGACCTCTCCCTCCCGTTTGGTGGTCGGGCGGGAGGCTACTGCGTGGATCAGCGTCGCCGCAGCAGCCGGCCGATTAGGCCGGGCTCCCGTGGCTGGGTCCTGCGCCACTCGTCGCGGTCGGGCAGCCGGCCGGCCCTGCGCTCGGCGAGGGCGCACGCGGTGTGGGCGTGGCGGCGCCGCGACGCGTCGCCCTCGGGTATCACGAGCACGTGCTCTGAGAGCGCGGGCAGGTGCCCGCCGCAGAACGGGCAGCGGTACGTCGCGGGCTTGAGGTTCTGCGCGCGGCGGACGGTCCACCAGCGCGCCTCGGCGGCCATGCCGGCCACGGTACGCCACACTCGACGCCATGGCGGTCTACGTCGACGACGCGTTCATGGCCGGTGAATGGGGACGGTGGACGGGGGGCGGTCACCTGCAGGCCGACTCGGTCGAGGAGCTCGAGGCGTTCGCGCGCCGGCTCGGGTTGAGCCGGGCCTGGCTGCAGACCCGCGCGGGCCGCCCCGAGCGCGCGCACTACGACCTGCACGGCCCCGGCCGCGGCCGCGCGCTCGAGCTCGGCGCGGTCCCGGAGACCTGGCGCGACGGCGTTCGCCGCCGCCGCGCCGCGCGTCTCAGTGGTTCCGCAGCGCCTTGATCAGCTCGTCCTTGCTCATGCTGGAACGGCCCTCGATGCCGATCTCGCCGGCGCGCTGCTCGAGGTCGTCCTTGGTCCAGTCCTCGTAGGACGGCGCCCGGCCGCCCTTCTGGGAGGACGAGCGGCCGCTGTTGGCGATCCGCGCCGCCTTCTCCTTGGACTCGCCCTTGTCGCGCAGGGCCTCGTACTGCTCGGGATCCTTGACGCTCGGGCCGGGACTGCGCTCAGGCATCGTGCGCTCCTTCCGTCGGACTTCGATGCTGCCCATCGGCTACCCGGAACCGGCGACCGGAGATCAAGCCTGGCGGACGCCGACCGATGAGGGGTGTACATGCGCCGTCCGTCCGGTCGTGGGAACCGTGCTGTCCCCTGCCTGCTCGCCTCCGGCGTGCTGGCGACCGCTGCCCTGCTCGCGCTCCAGCTCGGCGGCGCGCCCGCGGCGACCGTACAGGCCGCCTTCAGCGCACTGGTCGGCGTCGCGGTCGTGCTGATCTTCGCCGGCTCGCGTTCCCGCAGCCGGGAGCGGGCGCTCTGGCCGGTGGTCGGTGCGGCGATGACCTTCAACGCGCTCTGTGAGGTCGGCGCCGGCTGGTCGCGAGTGGCGGACGGCGGGCCGTGGGGTCCGCTCAGCGTCGCCGCCGGGGTGCTCGTCGTCCCGCTCGCCATCTTCTCGCTCGTCCTGCTCCTGCGCGAGCGCGTCGGCCGGCTGCGCGCCGTCGCCGCGTTCGACGGCCTGACCGCCGCGCTGGTGATCCAGACCCTGATCGCGCTCGCGCTGCTGGGTCCCGTCGAGCACGCGCTCGCCGATCGCGGCTTCGTCGCCTCGGTCACGCTGCTCTACCCGCTCGCCGACCTACTCGTCGTCGGCGTGATCGGGGCGGCGGCCGCCCAGCACGGCTGGCGCCCCGGCAGCTGGAGCTGGCTGCTGCTCGGGCTCGTCGTCATCACCGCCGGCGACTCGGCGCAGGTCGCCGACGTGGTCCGTCCCGACGGCGCCGGCGGCTCGGCGAACGTCGCGTGGCTTGCGGGGACCTGGCTGGTCGCCGTCGCCGCGTGGGCTCCGGTCCCGCCGAAGCCCGGTGAGATCAGCCCGCGCCACTGGGTCCCGATCAGCTTCAGCGTGCTCGCGCTGGCGCTGCTGATCGTCACCGCGTCGCGGCCCGCGGACTACCCGCTGGCGCTCGTCCTCGCCGCGTGCGCGCTCGCCGCCGTGCTCGCCCGCTTCGCCCTGACGCTGCGCGCGAACGCGCGGATGCTGCTCGACGCGCAGCACGAGGCGATGACCGATGCCCTGACCGGCCTGCCGAACCGCCGCCGCCTGACGGCCGACCTCGAGGCACGGATCTCGAGCTGCAGGGGCACGGGCTGCGCGCTCGCGCTCTACGACCTCAACGGGTTCAAGGACTACAACGACACCTACGGCCACGCCGCGGGCGACGCACTGCTGATCACGCTGTCGGAGAAGCTGCGCGAGGCCGTCGACGGCCGCGCGATCGCCTATCGCATGGGCGGCGACGAGTTCTGCGTGCTGGTCGACTGCGACACCACCGAGGACCCGGGCGCCATCGCCTCGCACGCGGCGTTCGCGCTCGACCTCGGCACCCAGGGCTTCGAGGTCAACGCCGCCCACGGGCTCGTCCTGCTCCCGTCGGAGGCCGACAACGCCAGCGACGCGCTGCGGCTCGCCGACGTGCGCATGTACGAGGACAAGGAGCGCCGGCGGATGGGTCCGCGGCGCCAGGCCGCCCGCGCGCTGATGCAGGCGCTGGTCGAGCGCGACGCCGGCCTGCACGAGCACGTCGAGGGCGTGCAGAGCCTCGCCACCGAGGTCGCCGAGCGCCTCGGCCTCGACCCGACCGAGGTCGAGCGCGTGCGCCTCGGCGCGCTGCTGCACGACGTCGGCAAGATCGCGATCCCCGACTCGATCCTGCACAAGCCCGGCCCGCTGAGCGAGGGCGAGTGGACGCTGATGCACCGCCACACGCTGATCGGGCAGCGCATCCTGGAGCGCGCGCCGGCGCTGGCCGACGTCGCGCTGCTCGTCCGCTCGAGCCACGAGCGCGTCGACGGCGGCGGATACCCCGACGGCCTCGTCGCCGACGCGATCCCCGTCGGCGCGCGCGTCATCGCCGTCTGCGACGCCTACGACGCAATGGTCTCCACGCGCAGCTACCGCGCCGCGCTCGGCTCAGAGGAGGCGCTGACCGAGCTGCGTCGCTGCGCCGGCGCCCAGTTCGACGCCGACGTCGTCGAGCTGTTCGTCGCCGCCGTCCGTCAGCGGGCCGAGACCGACAGGACCGGCGGCAGCCGCGTCGCCGCGTCGAACCACGACGCGCCGGCGTCGCCCGTGCCGAACACGTCGCCCGAGGTCGCACCGAAGTAGAGCTCGAGCGCGGCGCCCTCGCCGCGCCAGTCGAGCGCCTCGCGCAGCACCGTGAGATAGGCGTGCCGGGACGGCAGCCCATCGCCTCCGCGCGCGGTCCAACTCGCGCCGGCGTCGCGCGTCTCCCAGACCCGGACCCGCCCGTCCGGCGTCACGCGATCGGTGTCGCCGACGAGCGGGATCACGTAGGCCGCATCGGGATCGGCGGGATCGATGGCGAGCGGGAACCCGAAGTCCGAGGGCAGTCCCGGGGCGATGTCCTGCCAGGACTCGCCGGCGTCGTCGGAGCGGTAGACGCCGCCGTGGAACTGCATGAAGAGCCGCTCAGGGCGGCTCGGCGAGCGGTGCAGCCGGTGCACGCAGAGGCCGATCTCCTCCTCCGGCGTGTCCTCGGGCAGGTAGCGCGGGTAGAGCCCGCGGTTGCCGCGCCGCCAGCTCGCGCCGCCGTCGTCGGTCAGCCACACGCCCGCGGCCGAGATCGCGACCGCGAGGCGGTCGGGCTCGCCGGGCCAGGTGACGATCGAGTGCAGGCACAGCCCGCCGCCACCCGGCATCCACTTGGGTCGCGTCGGGTGCTCCCAGAGCCCGCGGTCCAGCGTCCAGCTCTCGCCGCCGTCGACGCTCTTGAAGAGCACGCCGGGATCGCCGCCCGCCCACAGCAGGCCATCGGCCTCGCCGAGCACGATGGTCCAGATGCGCTCGAGCGCCTGCTCGCCGCCCGCCGGCAGCGCGACGCCCTCGGCCTGCTGCCACTCGCCCGCGGGATCGTCGATCCACCAGAGCTTCGGCCCGTAGAACGCGGAGGTCACCGAGGCGACGACGCGGCCGGTGCGCGGGTCGCGGACCGCGTTCTCGACGGTCTCGCCCGGGAAGGCGCGCGCGGTCACCTCGAAGGCGTCGCCCGGCTCCCCCTCGAGCGCGAAGAGCCCCTTGCGTGTGCCGATCAACAGCTCGGTCATGTTCCTCCGGAGATCGCGGGAAGCACGTCGACCCGGTCGCCGTCGCCGACGGCCGTCCCCGCCGCGCACAGCTCGCCGTTGACGAACACGTTGATGTGCCGCCGCAGCTGCCCGCGCTCGTCGAGGATCCAGCCGCCGACCGCGGGTTGCTCGCGTTCGAGCTCCTGCAGGAGCTCGAGCACGGTCGCGCCCGCGAGCGGATGCTCGGAGCGATCACCGGCGAGCCGCTTCAGCGGCTGGCGGAGGCACACGATGACCTGGGTCACACCGATGCAGACCCTACGCGCACCGGAAACTCATCGCTGCCAGTGCGAGATCCCCTCGGATAGCGACGTGGATTCGATCCGGACCGACTTTGCCTTCCATGTCGAGGCAAACTCGGCGCAGATTCCCCCGACCGCAAGTTCCCGTTCATGTCGTCGTTCTGGGAATCCAATGAGACCTTCACGTTGGACGTCGACGCGCGCCACCGCCGGGCTGGTCGCGCTGCTGCTGGTGCTGGTCCTTCCCGCGAGCGCCGGCGCGGTCGCGCAGATCCTCCCGGGCCAGGCCGGGCTCAAGGATCTGGACGCGCGCTCCGGACGGGTCGCGCCGTCCGCGGCCGCCAGGCAGGCGGTCTCGGACCTCGGCGCAACCGTGGAGTGGAACCGGTACGGGACCCCCGCCTCGCTGCTGGCGAAGTCCGGCTTCCTGAGCGCCCCGACCAGCGGCGGCGCGGCCACGATCGCGCGCGGCTTCATCGCCGCGCACCGCGAGCTGTTCCGGCTCTCCGCGGCCGACGTCGACGCGCTGAAGGTCCTCAACGACGCCAAGCTCGTCGCCTCCGACGGCCACGCCGTGCTGTTCCGCCAGCAATTCGGCAACCTCGCCGCGGGCCACGACGGCATGATCACCGTCGGCGTCAGCGGCGGCCGCGTCGCGTACGTGTCCTCCTCGGCCGCGGGCAGCCAGGACGCCCCCGCCGCCGCGACGCTCACCCCGGCCGAGGCGTGGCTCGCCGCCGCCCACAACGCCGGCCTGAACGTCACACGCGCCGACCTCGGCACGCTGCGCACCCACGACGGTTGGACCCGCTTCGGCGTCAACGGCCTTGCCACGCCGGCCATCCCCGGGTCCAAGGACAACGTCGACCAGCGCGCGCGGCTCGTCGCCTTCCCGACCTACACGCAGGGCGTGCGGGCGGCGTTCGAGACGATCGTGCTCGACGTCGACGGCGGCAGCGCGCGGGCGTACCGCTCGTTCGTCGACGCGCGCACCGGCGAGGTGCTGCTGCGCTCCAACGAGGTCAAGCAGGCCGCCGGCGACGAGAACGGCAGCGGCAGCTTCTCCGGCAGCACGGCCGACGGCGCCAACGGCTGCGGCAAGCCGCACGTCGTCAACGCCGGCGGCGCCTACTCGATCGCCGCCTTTGCGACCGCGAACGTGCCGTCGGACGACATCGTGCTGCGCCTGATCGGGCCCGACGGCAAGGCCGTCGCCTCGTCGGACACGGGCACGAGCCCCGAGGCCGTCACCTACGACCAGCCCGGCGGGACGATCCCCGACGGCGCGTATCAGCTCGTCGTCTGCAAGTTCGCCGACCCGACGGTCCCCGCGACCGGCGATGCCTTCGACTACACCGGCGGCTACACGGTGAACACGACCGCCGCGGCCCCGAGCGCCGCCGGCAACCCGTCGTGGGACTTCTTCGACGCGAGCCCCACGGACGCCGGCACCGACACGCGCGTGACGGGCTGCTACCTCAGCGCCGCCGGCTGCGACCTCGGCCTGAGCAGCACGGCCGCCCGCGGCCCGTGGGACGCGATCCCGCAGTCGGGGACGCCCTCCTTCACCACGCAGGGCAACGCCGCCCGCACCGCCGAGGCGCGGACGACCCCGCTCTCGCCCGGCCCGTTCGGCTTCATGCCGACGTCGCTGTCGCGCGAGTACCGCTTCCCGTTCGAGAACCAGTGGGCGAAGTCCCAGTGCGACCCGACGGCGCTCGCGGTCCCGGGCTCGGGGGCCGACATCTCGGCCGCCGTCGCGAACCTGTTCAGCGGCCACAACCGCTTCCACGACTTCGCGTACCACCTGGGCTTCACCGAGCGCAACTACAACCTGCAGCAGTCGAACTTCGGGGCGACCGAGCCCGGCCGTGACGGCGATCCCGAGCTCGGCAACGTGCAGGCGGGCGCCCTCACCGGCGGCGCGCCGACCTACGAAGGCCGTGACAACGCGAACCAGATCGCGCTCAACGACGGCATCCCCGGCATCACCAACCAGTACCTGTTCCAGCCGATCGCGGGCGCGTTCTACGGGCCGTGCGTCGACGGCGACCTCGACACCTCGGTGTTCGGCCACGAGTACACCCACGCGATCTCCAACCGCATGGTCGGCGGCCCCGACGACGGGCTGACCGGCTTCCAGGGCGGCGCGATGGGCGAGAGCTGGTCCGACCTCGTGGCGCTCGAGTACCTGCACGCGCACGACTACGTGCCGGCCGACGGCGAGAACCCGTGGGCCGAGGGCGCCTACGCCACCGGCAACAAGCAGGTCGGCATCCGCGACTACGCGCTGGACGCCAACCCGCTCAACTACGCCGACGTCGGCTTCGACACGCCGGGCCCCGAGGTGCACGCCGACGGCGAGATCTGGAACGGCGTCAACTACGACATCCGCCAGGCGCTCGTGCGCTCCTACGACGCGACGTTCCCGTCGACCGACAAGGCGCTGCAGCTGCGCTGCGCCGACGGCCGGCCCGGCGGCAACGCCCCGGAGGCGCCGCTGCCGCCCGAGCAGTGCCCGGGCAATCGGCGCTGGATCCAGATCGTGTTCGACGCGTTCCTGCTCCAGCAGGGCGACACGAGCATGCTGACCGCGCGCGACGCCTACCTGGCCGCCGACCGGATGCGCTTCGGCGGCGCCAACCAGGCGGAGCTGTGGAACGCGTTCGCCAAGCGCGGCATGGGCGAGTCGGCGTCGACCGACACGACCGAGGACAACCAGCCCACCCCTGGCTACGACTCCCCGCTCGCGAACAACGCGACGGTCACGTTCGCCACGACCGACGCCGGCAGCGCCGCGGCGATCCCGTCGACGGTCTACGTCGGCCGCTACGAGGCGCGCGCGACGCCGATCGCCGACACCGATCCGGCCACGCCGCTCGGCGCGACGGCGAAGCTCGTGCCGGGCACCTACGACGTGTACGTGCGCTCCGCCGGCCACGGCCTGCGGCGCTTCTCCGTCACGGTCGGC
This sequence comes from Solirubrobacteraceae bacterium, assembly GCA_036269915.1. Taxonomy (GTDB): domain Bacteria; phylum Actinomycetota; class Thermoleophilia; order Solirubrobacterales; family Solirubrobacteraceae; genus DATBDM01. The sequence goes on from DATBDM010000131.1 coordinate 43,255, forward strand.
GCCGGCCAGACGCTGACGAGGTCGTTCGCGCTCACGCCCAACGTGGCGTCCAAGAGCTCCGGCGCCTCGGCGTCCGGGGCGGGCACGAACCTCGACGACCTGATCGACGACAGCGAGTCGACGACCTGGGACGCCATGACCACCACTCCGGTCAACGTCACGCGGCCGTCGGTCACCGTCTCCTTCGCCGGCGCCAAGCCGGTCAAGACGGTCGCGGTGAGCGCGTTGCTGGACCCGGACGACCCGGACGGCGACGAGGGCCGCTTCAGCGCCCTGCGCCGCTTCGAGGTCGAGTCCTGCGACGGGCGCACGGCGAACTGCTCGCTGCCGACGAGCTGGAAGCCGCTGTACACGAGCCCGGCCGACGCCTTCCCGGGCACGATCCCGCGCCCGCTGGCGCCGAACCTGACCCTGCGGACGTTCGACGTCCCGGACACGGTCGCGACGCAGCTGCGCTTCACCGCGCTCGAGAACCAGTGCACGGGCGGCCCCGCCTACCAGGGCGAGCAGGATGCCGACCCGACCAACGCGACCGACTGCGTCACCGGCTCCGATCAGGGCACGGTGCTGCACGCCGCCGAGTTCGAGGTGTTCGGGCAGAACATCACCGGCTGACGTCCGCTTCCGGACTTCGACCGGGACTGGCAAACCGGCTCCCCTTCCCGGCCGGCGCGACGCACCAGTAGCGTCGTGCCGACCGGGTCTGAGGGGGAGCCATGCGGAAGTTCTGGATGGTCGTCGCGACGGCGGCGACCGTGGTCGGGCTGACGGGCAGCGCGCAGGCGCAGCAGCCGTCGCCGAGCGGGACGGCGAGCGGCCAGCCGGGCGCGCTGTCGCACTACGGCCTCGCGCGCAAGGACTGCATCGGGACCGCGCGCGACCGCCGCTCGAAGACGTGGTTCACGGTCGCCGACGGCGTCCTGTCCGACGTCCTCTTCCCCACCGCCGACAACACCAACGTCGAGACGCTGCAGTACGTCGTCACCGACGGCAGCTCGTTCACCGACCTGCAGACGCGCGACATGACCTACCGCGTCGCGGCGACCGACGACCGCGCGCTGACCTGCCGCGTCACGGCCACCGCCAAGAGCGGGCGCTACCGGATCGTCACCGACTACGTGACCGACCCCGACCGCTCCACCGTCGTCATGCGCACCCACTTCGACGCGCTGCGCGGCAAGGCGTCCGACTACAAGCTCTACGTCCGCTTCGACCCGAACCTCAACGGCAACGGCGGCGGCGGCGCCGACAACGCGGGCTCGGATTCCGGCACGGTCGCGCGCTCCGGCGGCCACACGCTGCTGATCGGCTCCGATCCCGTCACGGCGACCAACGCCGCCAACCGCGACTACGCGATCCCGGTCTACTCGGCGCTCGACACCGACCGCGGCTTCCGCCAGGTCTCCAACGGCTACGCGGGCACGTCAAGCGACGGCCTCACCCAGCTCGACGCCGCGCACGCGCTGACGACCCCGACGGCGGACGCGCCGAAGGGCAACCTGGTGCAGACCGCGCAGGTCGACCTCGCCCACGGCGACGCGACGCTCGCGCTCGGCTTCGGCGACAGCCAGGCGCACGCGGTCGGCGCAGCCCAGGGCAGCCTCGGCGAGCGCTACGACAAGCTCGCGCGCGATTACGCCTCGACGTGGCACGACTACGCCCGCACGCTCGACCGCCCGAAGCGCCCGCGCGGCACCTCGGAGTCCGCCTGGCGCAGCCTCGTAGACGAGTACTACGTGAGCGCGTTCGCGGTGAAGGCCGCCGAGGACAAGACGTTCCCGGGCGCTGTCTCGGCCGCGCTGGGCTCGCCGTGGGGGCAGGCGGTCTCGGCCGGCGATCCCGCGCGCACGTACTTCGGCTCCTACCGCGAGGTGTTCGCCCGCGACCTCTACGAGGCATGGAGCTCGCTGTTCGTGGCAGGCGACCGCGGGACGGCGCGGGCCATGACGCGCTTCCTCTTCGAGCGCCAGCAGCTGCCCGACGGCTCGATGCCGCGCAACAGCCTGACCAACGGCAAGGTCGCGCCCGACTCGTTCAACACCCAGCTCGACGAGTGCGCCTACCCGCTGGTGATGGCGCTCGCCTCCGGCTTCACCTCGCGCTCGTTCTACGAGGCGCACATCAAGCGCGCGGCGAACTTCGTCGCCACCCGCGGGCCGTCGTTCGGCCCGGAGCGCTGGGAGGAGCAGAGCGGCTTCTCGCCCTCGACGATCTCCGCCGAGATCGCCGGCCTGCTCGCGGCGGCGACGATCGCCGACCGCAACGGCGACGCGAGGTCCGCGCGCGTGTGGCGCGGCGTCGCCGACGAGTTCCAGCGCAACCTCAAGCGCTGGACGCTGACCACCAACGGCCCGCTCTCGAACCGGCCGTACTTCATCCGGCTCTCCAAGGACGGCGACCCGAACGCGGCGACGAGCTACTCGCTGGGCAACAGCGACCGGCCGCCGGTCGACCAGCGCAGCGTCATCGACGACGGCTTCCTCGAGTACGCGCGCCTCGGCGTGATGAGCCCGCGGGACGCCGACCTCGTCCGCTCGCTCGACGTCGTCGACGCGACCATCCTGCGCCACACGTCGAGCGGCGACGGCTTCTACCGCTACAACGGCGACGGCTACGGGGACGGCGCGAGCGACGGGCATCCGTGGGAGCCCAGCCACAAGGGCGATGGCCATCTGTGGCCGGTGCTCGCCGGCGAGCGCGGTCAGTACGAGCTCGACACCGGCGACAGCCAGGCTGCCGTCCGGCGCCTGCAGGCGATGGACGCGATGGGCTCGGGCGTCGGGCTGATCCCGGAGCAGGCGTGGGAGCTCGCCGACCTCGCGCGCTCGCCGTTCGGCACGCCGCCGGAGACCGCCTCGATCGGCTTCGTCAACGGCAAGCCCGCCGGCTCGGTGGCCCCGCTGACCTGGTCGGCGGCGCAGTTCGTGCGCCTCACCGCCGACGTCTCGGCCCAGGCGATCCTCGACCGCCCGCGGCAGACGACCAACCGCTACGTCCGCCACACGCAGCGCCAGACGGCGCTGACCGTCGACGCGCCGGCCGACCGCACGATCGTGACGTCGCCGGTCACGGTCGCGGGCACATCCACGCCGGGCAACCGGATCACGATCGCGGCCTCGAACCTCGACGAGAACACCGCCACCACCACGACCGAGATCACCGTCGGCTCGTCCGGCTCGTTCTCCGTGCCGGTCGCGCTGACCGGCGGGCGCTCGGTGCTCAACATCGTCGCCACGAGCCCCTCGGGCGCCACCGCGCGCGCGGTGCGCACGGTCGTCGTGCTGGCGGCGACGGCGCCGGTGATCTTCCAGGCCGACGACCCGTCCGGCGACGACCACGGGCCGGGCAACTACGCGTACCCGACCGATCCGCAGTTCCATGACGGCGCGTTCGACATCGAGCAGTTCCAGGTGCTCGACACGGGCGACACGGTCACGTTCCGCGTGCGCACGCGCGACCTGACGCCGACCTTCGGCAGCCCGCTCGGCGCGCAGCTGGTCGACGTCTACGTCCACGTGCCGGGCGCGAGCCCGACCTCGACCGCCGCGTCGTTCCCCGGCCGCAACCACACGATCGCCCCAGGCGGCGCGTGGAGCCGGCTGCTCGAGGTGCAGGGCTTCGGCCAGCGCTACGTCGACGCGAGCGGCAACACGCTCGGCACGATCGACATCCGCGCCGACGACATCTCGCGCTACATCACGTTCAGCGTGCCGCGCGCGTCGCTCGGCAACCCGGGTCCCGGCTGGGGCTTCACCGTCACGCTCACCTCGCAGGACGGCTTCAGCCCCGACCAGGCGCGCGCCTTCCAGTCGACGCCGCAGGGGTTCCAGCTCGGCGTCTGCGCGACCGCGAGCAGCGACCCGCACTGCACCGTGAACCCAAGCTCGGTGCCGAAGGTCATGGACACGATCACACCCGCCGGGACCAGCCAGGCCGACGAGCTCGACTACACCGTGCACAACCCGGTGACGCTGCAGCCGGTGGTGGTGCCGTGAGGCTCAGTCCGCCGCTGCCGCGGCGGCCCGCATGCGCGCCTTGTAGGCGCGCTTGCCGGCCTGGTAGGCCGCGAGTGACTCGTGCGAGTCCACGTCCCCGAGCGTCGGATGCGCTGGGACGAGCGGCCGGGCCAGCTCGACGCCGAAGCGGTTGGCCAGGACCGCCCCGAGCGCCTTGACCTTCATCTCCCCGAAGCCGGGGAGCGCCTCGAGGTTCGCCCTGAGCTCCGCGGTGCTCGCGGCGCCGGTCCACACCCGCGCGGCGTCGCCGTCGTAGCGCTCCGAGACATGGGCGACGAGCGCGTGCACCCGCGTCGCCATCGCGCCGGGGAAGCGGTGGATCGCGGGGCGCTCGCGGAAGATCGGCTCGAGGTCGAGCGCCGACAGCTCGCCCGCGTCGAGCGTGCCGGCGCGCTCGCGCAGCACGAGCGGCCCGCTGAACGCCTTCTGGACGGTCACCTGCTGGTCGAGCGCGAAGCCGATCAGCAGCGCGAGCGGGTCCGTGGCGATCAGCGCGTTGGCCTCGTCGGAGTCGGTGAAGTAGAGGCGCTCGACCATGCCGCCATGGTCCCACACCCCCGGCGTCACGCCCAGAGCCGGCGGCCGAGGCCGGAGGCGCGGGCGACCGGGCGCGCGACCGCGGCGCGGATCGCCGCCTCGCCGCCCACCACGATCAGCTGCTCCCGCGCGCGCGTCACCGCGGTGTAGAGCAGCTCGCGCGTGAGCAGCGGGGAGTCCGGCTCGGGCAGCACGACCGCGGCGGTGTCGAACTGCGAGCCCTGGCTCTTGTGCACCGTCATCGCGTAGACGGTCTCGACCGCGGCGAGCCGCGACGGGCTGATCTCGGCGACGTCGCCGTGGCGCTCGAACGCTGCGGTCACGGTCCCGTCGCCGCGCGCGACGACCGCGCCCGTGTCGCCGTTGTAGAGCCGCAGGCCGTAGTCGTTCTCGGTGACGAGCAGCGGCCGGCCGGGGTACCAGTCGCCGAACGCGCCGAACCCGGGGATCGCGTGCGCGAGCCAGCTCTCGATGCGCTCCGTCCACGCCTGGACGCCGAATGGCCCGCGCCGGTGAGCGCACAGCACGCGGAAGGCGCCGAGGGCCGCGATCGCGCCCGCGCCGTCGCCCTCCAGCGCGGCCGCGCGGATGCGGCGCGCCGCGGCGACGACCTGCTCGCGCACGGGCGCCAGGCCGGCGTCCCCGGCCGTGTCGGTGTCGATCCAGGTGATGGCACGGAGCGCGTCGAGGACGGCGTCGGCGTCGCCGCGGCGGATCGCCTCGGCGACCGTCGCGATGGCGCCGCCGTAGCGGTGCACCCGGTCGAGCACCACGATGCCGCGCTCGGGCGCGGAGCCGCCCGGGCCGACGATGTCGCCGAGCACCGCGCCGGCCTCGATCGAGGTCAGCTGGCCCGGATCGCCGACCAGGATCAGCCGCGCGTCGGGCCGCACCGCCTCCACGAGCCTCGCCATCAGCGAGAGCGAGACCATCGAGGTCTCGTCGACGATCACGACGTCGTGCGGGAGCCGGTTGGCGCGGTCGTGGCGGAAGCGGCTGTGGGTGCCGGGCTGCCAGCCGAGCAGGCGGTGCAACGTCGACGCGTCGAGCGCCAGCAGCCGCTCGCGCACCGCCTCGTCGACGTCGAGCGCCTCCGCCTCGGCGTGCACGGCCTCCGCGAGCCGGGCGGCCGCCTTGCCGGTCGGCGCGGCGAGCGCGATCAGCGGCGCGCCGCCCGGCTCGAGCAGCAGCGCGACGATGCGCGCGACCGTCGTCGTCTTGCCCGTGCCGGGCCCGCCCGCGACGACCGCGAAGCGGCGCCGGACCGCGGTCGCCGCGGCGAGCCGCTGGCGCGCGTCGCCGGCGCCGGCGAACAGCCGGTCGAGCACGGCCTCGCTCGGCTCCGCCCCCGGGGCGGCGGCGAGCGCGCGCAGGTCCTCGGCCAGCCTGCGCTCCTCGCGCCAGTAGCGGTCGAGGTAGAGCGCGTCCTCGTCGAGCCGCAACGGGCCGCCGAGCAACGGGCTCGCCGCGACGCGCCGGCGCCACTGCGCCGGCTCGGGCCACGGCAGCCCGGACAGGTCGACCGGGTCGTCGGCGTCGACCGTCGCCGTGTCGCGGATCGTCGCGAGGTCGACGTAGACGTGCCCCAGCCGCGGCGCCCGCACCGCGAGCGCGACGGCGAGGGCGACCGAGGGGTCCGTCTCGCCGACCAGCGCGGCGAGCCGGCGCGCGACGTGCACGTCGGCGGGAGCGAGCACGCCCGCGTCGTTGAACTCGCGCAGCAGCGCGGGCGCGGCGAGCGCGCGGCGCGCGTCGTAGGGGTCGATCGCCGTCATCGCCCGCCTCCGTCGAGCACGTCGCTGAGCGCGACCACGAGCGCGGCCGGCGGGCGCCAGGCGAACACGCCGCAGGGCACGCCGTCGACCACCGGCGTCGCCGGCCCGGTCATCCCCCGCAGGAACAGGTAGAGCACGCCGGCGAGGTTGCGCTCGGGGTCGTAGCCCGCGAGCCGCCAGCGCAGGAAGCGGTGCAGCGCGACCGTGTAGAGCAGCGCCTGCAGCGCGTAGTGCGCGCGCTCCATCTCGGCGGCGAGCACCTCCGGGCGGTGGTGCCAGGCGGTGAGCGGCTCGCCGGGCGGCGCGAGCCGGTTGGTCTTGTAGTCGACGACGGCGTAGCGATCGCCCGCACGCGCGACGAGATCGATGCTGCCGGTCACGTAGCCGCGCACGCTGCGCCGCAGCACCGGGTCGGCGAGCCGGTCGGCGTAGCCCGCGAGCGGATCGTCCGCGGGCAGCTCGGCGCGCAGGACGGCGGCGATCGCGTCGAGCGCGACGCGGCCGGTCGGCCGGTCGCCCCCGGCCAGCGGGAACTCGAAGTCGAGCTCGTCGAGCCGGTCGCCGCGGACGAGGTCGCGCAGCCGCGCGCCGCCGAGCACTGGGCCGAGCGGCGTCTCGAGCGCCGCGCGCAGCCCGGCTCTCGTCACGGCCGGATCGCCGATCTCCGCGGGGCGCCGTGCCTGCACCGCGGCCACCCGCTCGGCGAGCTCGGCGTCGAGGTCGCCCGCGGCGAAGTCCGTCGCCTCGAGCACGCGATGCACGAAGGTGCCGACCTCCGTGCCGACCGGCATGTCGCCGAGCAGCGACGGCGTCGCGCGCAGCGCCTGGTCGCCCTCGGGCGCGACCGCGACGACCGCGCCGTCCGGCTCGTCCGCGACGACCGCCTCCTCGGGCTCGGACGCGACGCGCGACTCGTACGCGCCCGCGGTGATGTCGGAGAACGACGTCCGCCGCCAACTCGGGTCGAGGCTGCGGCCGAAGCGCGCGGCGGTCAGCGCCGAGGCATCGCGCAGGCGGCCCGACCATGCGAGCGGCAGCCCCGGCGCGGCGCGCTCGACGGCGAGGCAGCCCGGGGTGAGCGCGGCGAGTGCCTCGAAGCGCTGGGTCGCCGCGGCGTCCGTCGGGCGCGTCCGGCCGGCCCACGCCACCGTCCCGTCGTCCTCGCGGGCGAAGACGAGGCGGCCGAGCGCTGAGTGCTGGCTGGTCGCCGACCCGACCCACCAGACGATCGCGCGGTGGCGCGCACGGGTCAGCGCGACGTAGGCGAGCCGCAGGTCCTCGCCGCGCTGCTCGACGAGCGCGAGGCGCTTGTGGTCGCGGTAGTCCGCACCGTCGAGCCCGACGTCGAGCACGCGGCGCTCGCCCTGCGCCGGGTCGTGGAAGGCGACCGGGACGGCCTCCTCGGTGATCCACGTCGGCTCCCACAGGTCGGGGCAGTAGACGACCGGGAACTCGAGCCCCTTGCTGCGGTGGATCGTCAGCACCTGCACGGCCTCGGCGTCGGACTCGAGGCGGCGCGAGCGGTCCTCGTCGCCGGTGTCCTGCGCGGCCTCCGCGATCCGCCGCCGCAGCCAGCCGGTCAGCGCGGTCGGGCCGAGCTGCTCGCTGACCGCCGCGGCGTGCAGCAGCTGGGCGACGTGGCGCAGGTCGGTGAGCCGCCGCTCCCCGTCGGCGCCGGACAGCACCCGCTCGGGGAGACCCTCGACGAGCGAGATCGTCTCGGCCAGCGACGCGACGCCCTGGACGCGCAGCGCCCGCGCCCAGCCGTGCAGGCGCCGGTGGACCTCCTCCCACGCGCCCTCGTCCGCGGTCGCGACCCGCTCGGGCGTCCAGCCGAGGAACGGGGTCAGCGCGGCGCCGCGCGCCCGGCGGTCGTCGGTCGGGCGCTCGACCGCCTCGAGCAGTCGCAGCCACTCGAGCGCCGAGCGGGTGCCGAACACGCTCCCCGCCCCGTTGATCACCGCGGGGACGCGGACGGCGTCGAGCGCGTCCCGGACCTGCGCGGCGTTGCGGTTGGTGCGCACGAGCACCGCGACGTCGCCGGGCCGGATCGCCGTGCCGTCGGGCAGCGTGGCGCCCGAGGCGAGCAGCGCGACGAGGTCGGCGGCGAGGTCGCGGGCGACGAACTCGCGCGCGGCGGGCGCGCTCGCGTAGCCGCCCGGCGTGCGGCGCACGTCCTCGCGGTCGAGCACGCGAACGCGCAGGGGCGCGCCGGGGAGCTCGGCGCGGCGCCGGCCGGCGGCTGCGCGCACCGTGCGGTAGACGATCCCCTCGTGGCCGAGCCGCGCGCCGCCGAACAGCGCGTCGTAGGCGTCGAGCAGCCCCTGGTCGCTGCGCCAGTTGACGTCGAGCGTCGCCTGCGCGCCGGCGTCGCGCGCGGCCTCCAGGTAGGCGTAGACGTCGGCGCCGCGGAACGCGTAGATCGCCTGCTTCGGATCCCCGATGAGCACGAGCGTCGAGCCGCCGAACGCGCGGCGCATGATGTTCCACTGCACCGGGTCGGTGTCCTGGAACTCGTCGACGAGCACGACGTGCCAGCGGGCCCGCAGCCGCCGGGCGATCGCGTCGCCGCCGGGGCTGGAGAGGATCCCGTCGAGCCGGGTGAGCAGGTCGTCGTAGGTCAGGACGCCCATGCGCCGCTTGCGCCGCTCGAGCTCCTGCCGGACGGCGCCGGCGAGCCGCGCGCGCATGCCGGGCGTGCCGCCCGCGCCGGCCGGCTCGATCGGCGCGGCCGGGTTGGCGACCGCGAGCGCCGCGATCCGCCCGGCCTCCGCGCGTGTGAACGCGGGCGTCCCCTCTGCGTGGAAGCGGCGCACGTAGAGGTCGTCGACGACCTCCTCGACGAGGTCCTCGACGTCCTCCAGGAACGTCCCGTCGCCGTCCGCGTCGCCCGCCAGCCCGAGCCCGCCGAGCACCTCCTGGCAGAAGCCGTGGGTGGTGGCGATCGTGCCCGCGTCGAAGTCCGCCAGCGCGCCAGCGAGGCGCGCGCGGCGCATCTCGACCTGCTCGCGCGCGCCCTCGGCGAGCAGCCGGACGACCTCGTCCTCGTCGTCGAGCGGCTTCCCGGCGAGATGACGGCCGAGCGCCTGCTCGGCGCCGATCAGCCGCTCGCGGACGCGCTCGCGCAGCTCGCCGGTCGCCATCCGCGTGAAGGTGACGAGCAGGAGCTTGTCGAGCGTCGTCCCCTCGGCGACGTAGCGCGCCGCGAGCGCCGCGATCGTGTACGTCTTGCCCGTGCCCGCGCTCGCCTCGAGCACGGTGACGCCGGTCGGGAGCGGCCCGCGGACGTCGAACGGCGCGGTCATCGCTCCTGCACCTCCTCGACGCCGAGCAGCCCGTCCCACAGGCGGCGTGCCCAGCGGCCGAAGCGGCGCGGCTCGGCCGGATCCCAGAACGCGCCCTGCTCGTCCGCACGGGCCGGCGCGTCGAGCAGCTCCTCGATGGTGCGCACGCCGTCGAAGGCGAGCACGTGCTCGGGCTCGGCGTCCTCGCGCGGGAACGACCAGGCCGACTCCCATTCGCGCTTGGCGGCGGCAAGCGGATCGCGGCCGCCACGCGCGGCACGGGCGTAGGCGGCCGAGGCGAGGCACGCGAGCGGCGGCGGCTCGCGCAGACCGCGATCGCGCAGGTCGGCGAGCACCTCCAGGTGGTCGAGCGCGAGCTCGCGGCGGGCGGCCGGATCGGCGTCGAGCAGCGGGATGCGCGCGACGGTCACCAGCGCGTCCGAGCCCGAGGGCGCGCGCCCGACGGTCAGCGCCTCGAACGGGCGCTCGGGATGCGCCGCCGTGAGCGCGAGCAGCCGGACCCACGCGGCGATCCGGTGGCGCGCGCTGACGCGCGAGTAGACGACCGTCCGCAGCACGTCACCGACAAGCCCGGGCACGGTGCCGCTGAGGACGCGCCCGTCGCGCAGCGTGAGCTTGACGTCGAGCGAGCGCGTCTCGCCCTCGGGCACGTGGCCCATGATCTCGGTGACCGCAGGCCACACGCCGTCGATCGCCGGCCGTCCGAGCACACCCGGCGGCAGCGTCCCGCGCGCGATCTCCGCCAGCGCCGCCTCGCGCTCGCCCGCGCCGGCGAGCCGCGCGCGCAGCAGCCGGTCGCCGACCTGCCAGCGCTCGAGCCCGTCGAGCTCGACCGCCATCGCGTCGTCGAGCTCGTCCGAGTAGTCCGCGACGGAGACGCCGAGCCGCTGGCGCAGAAACGCGCGCACGGGTCGCTCGACGAAGCGGACGAGATCGTCGAGCTCGATCAGCGGGCTGTCGAGCGGCGGCAGCGGCGCGGCCAGGAACGCGCGCGCGGCCGGCCGCTCGTCGGCGAGCGCCTGCGCCCCGCGCAGCGCCGTCCGATCGAAGCTCCACACCTCGCCGGGCACCAGCGCTCCGGGTTCGAAGTTGCGCGCGTCGAACGGCTGCAGCGGGTGGCGGACGACGACGTCGGCGCCCGTCACGGTGCGCTCGATCGTGTCGAGCAACTCGCCGACCGGGACGGCCGGCGGCCGTGGCAGGTTGGTGCGCTCGTCGTTGCCCTCGTAGGTGATCAGCAGCCGGTCGGTCGCGGCCATCAGCGCGTCGAGCAGCTGCTGGCGGTCCTCGGTGCGGGCGTCGCGCTCGCCGACGTGCTGGTCGGCCAGCATCAGGTCGTCGCCGTCGCGCGGCGCCTTGCGCGGGAAGACGCCGTCGTCGAGCCCGAGCTGGCAGACGACGCGATGCGGAACCGAGCGCATCGGCACGAGCGTGCAGATGGTCAGATGGCCGGTGCGGAAGTTCGCGCGGGTGGGGCGCCCGCGCAGCCGGTCGCCGAGCAGCGCGCGCAGCTCGGCCAGCGTCAGGGCGACGTCATGCCCCGCGGCCTCGGCGACCACGTCGTCGAGCAGCCGCTGCAGCTCTGCCCGCTGCCACGCGTCGCGCGGCGTGGTCGCGGCGAGTGCGTCCGCGGCGTCGCCGATCGCCTGCGCCCAGGCGTCGACGGGCTGGGCGCCGGCGAGCCGGTCGAGGCTCGCCTGCAGCCGGTCGACGAGCTCGGCGACGCGGCCGGCGAGGTCGATCGCGCCGCTGTCGACGTCGTCGAGCGGGAGCACGCCGGCGACGAGCCGCTGCTCGTCCTCGGTCATCGTCACACCGAGCAGCAGGCGGTCGAGGCCGAAGCGCCACGTGCCGGTCGGCACGGCGTCGAGCTTGAACGGCGCGCGATGCGGCGCGTCGAGCCCCCAGCGGATTCCGCTCGCGCGCACCCACTGCTCGAGGCGCGCGAGGTCGTCGTCGTCGAGCCCGAAGCGCCTGCGCACGGGCTCGCGGTCGGCGAGGTCGACGACCTGCGAGGCGGTCAGCCGCTCGTCGGCGAGCTCGATCAGCCGGGCGACGACGCCCAGCAGCGGGTTGGTCTGGCGCAGCGAGCGGTCGGCGAGCCGCACGCGCAGGTCGGGCGGGCGCAGCTCGGGCGGCAGCGCCTCGACCTCGTCGTCGTCGGGCGCGATCTCCCCGGCGCCGAACGTCGCCTGGATCAGCGGCGCGAACGACTCGATGTCCGGGCACATGACGATCACGTCGCGCGGCTCGAGCGTCGGGTCGTCCTCGAGCAGGTGCAGGATCGCGTCGCGCAGCACCTCGACCTGGCGTGCCCGGCCGTGGCAGGCGTGGACCTGGACGGTGCGGTCGGCCGGGTCCAGCGCTGGGCGCCGGTCGGGCGCCGGCGCCGGGCGGTCCTCGCGGACGGCGGCCTGCAGGCGGGAGAGCAGCGTGTCGCGCCCGGTCGCGGCGACGGGATGGTGGTGGTCGCGATGCGCGCTCGCGTGCTCGAGCACGAGCTGGAGCTCGCGGACGTCGTGACCCCAGGAGGCGAGCAGGCCGTTACGGGCGATCGACTTCGTCGGATCCGTCTCGCGGCGGGTCACGTCGTGTCCGGCGACCTGCTCCCACAGCGCGGGCGACGGATGCAGGACGAGCAGGTGGACGTCGCGGTGGGCGGCGAGCGCGTCGAGGACCGCCAGATGGCCGGCGGGCAGCCGGGTGAGGCCGAAGAGGGCGATCCGCGCGGGGAGGTCGACGAGGCCGGGCTGCTCCCGCAACCGCCCGCACGCGCCCTCGATCCGCTCCGCCGGCCCGGGCACGGGGATCCGGTCGCGCAGCCGGCGCCAGAGCTCGGCCTGCCAGGCGGCGTCGTCCGCGATCCCGCCGTCGTCGCCGCGCGCCCACGCGCGCACGAGCTCGGGCCGGTGCAGCGCGTAGCGGTCGAAGAGGTCGGCGAGGTGGCGCATCGCGGCGTACCGGCGCGCGGCGCGGTCGCCGTCGCTCCCGCCGAGGTGCTCGCCGAGCGCGCGCAGCCACGGCTCGCCGCGCGCCTCGTCCACGATCTCCAGCAGCGGCCAGACGGCGCGCTCGGGCAGCCACGGGTCCGCGTCGGGATCGATGCCCGACATGGCGGCGACGGCGTCGCCGACCAGCCGCCGCGGCGTCGGGAACTCCACGCGGGCGCAGATGCCGTCGGCGCGCCCCGGCTGGGCGCCGAGGCCCGAGGACAGGCGCTGCGTCAGCCAGCGCTCCATCCCGCGGGTCGGGACCGCGACGACCTCGGCGGCGAAGGGATCGCCGAGCGGCACGGCGAGCAGGTCGCCGAGCGCGCTCACCAGGCCGTCCGCCCGTTCGGCTCGATGGATGTGCAGCACGGCTCAGATCACCGTACGAAGCGCGGCGGACGCGCGCCTCACCACAGCAGCGCGCGCACGAGGGCGTCGGCGGCCTCGTTCTCCGCGCGCGGGTGCCAGCGCCACGTGACGCGGGCGAACCGGGCCGCCGCCGCGCGCACCGCGGCGGCGGGCTCGCCGTTGCCGCGCTCGATCGCCTCGACGGCCAGCCGCGAGTCGCTGCACACCTCCACGGCGGCGATGCCATGGGCGATCGCGATCTCGAGTCCGAGCAGGATCGCCTCGTACTCGGCCTGCGCCGTGGTCGCCCGCCCGATCGGCCGGGCGCGCGCCTCGAGCTCCTCGCCGGCGGGCGCGAGCAGCACGGCGGCGACGGCCGCCGGCCCGGGATTGCCGCGCGAGCCGCCGTCGCAGAGGACGCGGTGGGTGTTGGCGGGCCGCGGCCCCGGCCGCGGAACCTGTGCCGCGCGCCGGGACGCGTGGGCGAGCTGCCGCCGCTCGCCGTCGCGCAGCGTGCCGCCGGGCCGCCGTGGAGCTCCGTCGCCTGGACATGCGACGAGTGTCGCCGATCGGCGCATACTTCGCCCCATGGCCGCCGACGAGTACCTGCTCGACACCGCGACCGTCCGGGAGTTCGTCGCGGACGCGCGTGCCGCGATCGATCGAGCCGCGTCGCCCGCCGACGCGTGCGAGCGGATCCGGCCACGGTTCGCGCAGTTGCTCGCCGATCCCGGCTGGCTGCCCGAGTCCTTCCAGGCGCCGAACCCCGAGTCGGGCATGGGCGGGGGGATCGGGCAGTGGCTGCTGTTCCGCGCCGGCGACCGCTCGCTGACCCTCTTCGCCCTCGTCGTCCCCGCCGGGTCGGCGACGCCGATCCACGATCACCTCGCCTGGGGACTCGTCGGGCTCTACCGCGGCACGCAGGACGAGGAGGTGTTCGCCGAGCACGACGGCCGGGCGGAGCCGTCGGAGCGCCGCGCGCTCGCCACCGGCGACTTCTACACGCTGCTCCCGCCGCGCGACGACATCCACCGCGTGCGCACGACCTCCCCCGGGGCGTCGGTCTCGGTCCACCTGCTGACCAACGACACCGGCTGCGTCTGGCGCCACGCCTACGACGAGCGCTCTGGCGCGCCCGAGCCGTTCCGCTCGGGTTATGTGAACGTCCCCTGCGAGGACTGAACCTCCCGCGCGCGCGGCGCGTATGCCCGGAGGCCGCGGCCGCACCCTGGCCGCCGAACCGAGGAGGTTCCCCATGCGCCTCGCGAGCTCGTCCCGCCGGTCCCTCGGACGGTTCGGGAGGTGGTGGGTCCTCATCGGGGTCCTCGGCGCGGCCCTTGCGCTCTCCCTCGCTCCGAACGCATTCGCCGCCCACGGTGACCGGGGCGGCCGCGGCATCGGCCACTACGTCCAGCGCAACCTCGTCTCCGACGTCCCAGGCGCGGCCGAGCTGACCGATCCTCACCTCGTCAACGCCTGGGGCCTCGGCTTCGGGCCGACGACGCCGGCCTGGGTCGCGGACAACGGCATGGACGTCTCGACGCTCTATTCCGGCGCCACCGCAGCCGCGCCGAGCCCGTCGATCGTCCCGCTGGTCGTGAGCATCCCCGGCGGGGAGCCGACCGGCCTCGTGTTCAACCCCTCGACGACGGCCTTCGTCGTGCACTCGGGGACGAGCTCCGGCTCCGCGCGCTTCTTGTTCTCCTCGGAGGCAGGCGTGATCAGCGGCTGGAATCCGAACGTCCCGGCCGCCGGCTCGACCGAGGCGCAGATCGCGGCGTCCGTGCCGGACGCGGTCTTCAAGGGCCTGGCCATCGCCGACACGGCGACCGGTCCGCAGCTCTACGCGACCGACTTCCACCACGGGACGGTCGACGTCTGGGACCAGAACTTCGCGCCGGTCACGAAGCCGGGCGCGTTCCGGGACCCCGCCATCCCGCGCGGCTTCGCCCCGTTCGGCATCCAGTCGACGAGCGGCGGGATCGTCGTGACCTACGCCAAGCAGGATGCCGACGCCCATGACGACGTCGCGGGCCGCGGCAACGGCTTCGTCGACGTGTTCGGCACCGACGGCACGCTGCTGCGACGCTTCGCCAAGCACGGGCCGCTGAACTCGCCGTGGGGCGTCGCGCAGGCGCCGCAGGGCTTCGGCGCCGCGAGCGGCGCGCTGCTGATCGGCAACTTCGGCGACGGGCGCATCAACGCGTTCGACCCGGTCAGCGGGCGCTTCCTCGGCGCGCTGCGCAGCAGCCACGGCAGGCGGATCGACATCGACGGGCTGTGGGCACTGGAGTTCGGCAACGGCGTGATCGGCACGCCGCAGACGTTGCTGTTCACCGCCGGCCCCGGCGGTGAGGCGCACGGCCTGTTCGGGACGGTGACCGCTCGCTGAACCGAGCGCTCAGCGCGGCGCGGCGGTCACGCGGGTCCCGTTCGCGGGCGAGAACGTGACATTGCGCCGCGCGACGCGCTCGGCATCCGACGCGGCCGGCCGGAGCGTCCTCCGGCGCAGGATCTCGGCGAGCGCGACGCGCATCTCCATCTCCGCGAACGCCGCACCGAGGCACCGGCGTATGCCGCCGCCGAACGGGATCCACGCGTAGGTCGACGGCGCGTCTCCCAGGAACCGCTCCGGCCGGAACGCGTAGGGCTCCGGGTAGCGGTCGGGGCGCGTGTGGGTGAGCCAGATCGCCGGCGTCACGTCGGTCCCCGGCGGCAGGACGTGCCCGTCGACCCGTAGCTCCGAAGCCAGGCGCCGGCCGGCGAGCGGCACCACCGGACGCAGCCGCAGCGATTCGGCGACGACCGCACGGACGTAGGCCTCCTCCCCCGCGTCGACCGCCGCCACGAGCCGCGTCAGCACGTCGGGGTTGCGCAGGAGCAGGTCGAAGCTCCAGGCCAGGCCGGTCGCGGTCGTCTCGTGCCCGGCGAGCAGCAGGGTCATCAGCTGGTCGCGGATCTCCGCATCGTCCATCGGCTCGCCGTCCTCGAAGCGCGCCTCGACAAGCAGCGAGAGGATGTCCTGGCTCGGGTTCGCGCGGCGCTCGGCGATCTCGCGCTCGAGCAGGGCGTCGATCTCCCCGCGCAGCGCGCCGAGCCGCTCGAGCGGGTCCGGGCCGCCGAGGCGGCGCGAGAGCAGCACGCCGAACTGCAGTCCGGCCGAGGACGTGTCGGCCAGCAGCCGCGAGAGCCGCTCGGCCAGCTGCTCGCGGCGGTCGCGGTCGGTCACGCCGAACACCGCGCGCAGGATCACCTCGAGCGTCACCCGCTGCATGCGCGGGTGGAGCGCGAACGGCTCGCGCACGGGCCACGTCGCGACCTCGCGCTCCACGACCTCGCCGACCGTGTCCTCGTAGGCACGCATCCGCGCGCCGTGAAACGGCGGCAGCATCAGCCGCCGCCGGGCGAGGTGCTCGCGGCCCTCGAGCAGCAGCACCGAGCGCGAGCCCATGATCGCCTGCAGCGCGAACGTCCGCCCCGGCGGCAGCCCGTGCTCGGAGGCCGAGTACAGCGCGCGGATCGCCTCGGGGTCGGACACCATCACCATCGGTGTCTGGAAGCCGAGGAAGCGGACACTGAAGGCGTCGCCGAAGCGCCGCCGGCACGCCTCGAGGAAGGAGATCGGCCGCAGCAGCCAGCGCGCCGTCTGCAGGACGGGCGGCGCGCTCGGGCCGGCGGGCAGGGTGGTCGAGGCCATCGGACCCCGAGTATCCCTGCCCGCGCGAGCGCCCGCGCTACGTCGCCTCGGCGGCCTTCGCGAACTCGCCGAGGCCGCCGCCCCAGCCGTTCGGGGAGCCGACGGCGTCGCGCATCTCCTCCCAGCCCTCACCGTGGCGGTCGAGGTGGCGATGCTCGAGCACGACGAGCGTGCGGCCATCGCCCTCCGGCGTGAAGCTGACCTCGAACTCGCTCGTCTTGGCCGGATCGACCTCGTGCTTCCACTCGAGCGTGATGTCCCACGAGACGACGATCCGGTCCGGCGGCTCATAGACGAGCACGCGGCCCCAGTCGGCCTCGCTGCCGTCGTCGCCGAGCCCGTACGCGCGGCCGCCCTCCCGGCACTCGAGCACCATCTCGGCGAGCGGCGAGGCGCCGATCGTATGACTGCGCGGCCACCACGTGTCGATGCCCGCGGTGAAGACGGAGAACGCCCGCTCCAGCGGGGCGTTCACGACGATCGACGTGCGCACCACGTCGGATGCTGCCTGGGTGGTCATGAGACCTCCTGATCCTGCTCGACCGCGGCCTTGAACGCGTCGAGCGCCTTCGTCCAGAACCGGTCGACGTAGGCGCGCAGCGCGCCGACGCCGTCCGGGTCGAGGCTGTAGATGCGGCGGTTGCCCACCTGCCGGTCCGTGACCAGCCCGGCCTGCTTGAGCACCTTGAGGTGCTGGGAGACCGCGGGTCGGCTCACGGGGAGCTCGCCGGCGATCGCCCCGACCGCGGCCGGTCCGTCGCCCAGGCGCTCGAAGACCGCCCGCCGCGTGGGGTCTCCGAGCGCCGTCATGGGATCTGCGTTAGCGAGCACTTACGGTAAGCCTACGCTTACCAGCAGCTCGCCGTCAAGCGGCTAGTCCTCGTAGCGACCGGTCCAGATCGCGAACACCGCGTCCTGGGGGTCGCCGAGCACGGCGATCGATCCAGCCGGCATCTGCATCGGGCCGGCGAACACCCGGCCGCCGAGCGCCTCCGCCTCGCCGAGCGCCCGCTCGACGTCCTCGTGGCCGAAGTAGGGCATCCAGGTCGGCGGCGTCTCTGCGTTGGGCCCGTTGGGATCGATCGGCATCATGCCGCCGTTGCTGCGCTCGCCGTTCTGGATCACGTGGTAGCCGCCGGCGTCGGGGATCTCGTTGACGGCCCAGCCGAAGACCTCGCCGTAGAACCTGATCGCGGTCTTCGGATCGTTCGTGACGAGGTCGTTCCAGGTCATCGCGCCGGGCGTGTTCACGAGCTCGGCGCCGATGCTCTGGCGGGGTTCCCACACGCACAGCGCCGCGCCGGCGGGATCGGCGATGACCGCCATGCGCCCGACGTCCATGACGTCGAACGGCTCCTGCAGGACGCTGCCGCCGGCGTCGGCGGCACGCACGGCGGCGTCGTCGGCCGACTCGACGGTGACGTAGCAGTTCCAGTGCGGCGGCTGGTCTGATCGGTACAGCGCCGCGACGTTGCGACCCTCGCGGCGGGCCATCGAGTACACCATCCCGTCGCCGATCGGGTTGTCGTCGTAGTCCCAGCCGAACAGCGCGCTGTAGAAGCGCTTCGCGTCCTCGGCGTCGCTCGTCGCCAGTTCGGCCCACGAGAAGGTGCCCGGCGTATAGCTCGTTCGCTCTCCCATTGGTCGATGCTACGCCGGTCAGGCGTTGACGAGCAGCCGGGCGCCGAGCCGGCGCGCCAGCCCCTCGCCGCCCGCGTGCATGACGACGTCGTGATTCCACGCGAACGCCGGGCGCGCGAGCGGTCCCAGCCAGTTCATCCACGCCTGCGTCGTCCGCACGTCCCACTCGTAGATCACGGCCGTCCCCCGGGGGCTCTCGAAGAACCGCCAGCGCCCCGTGCCGCGAAGCTCCCCGTCGGCGCGCCCTTCCAGCAACCACGGGCGTTCGGCGGCGACGACGCGCGTCTCGAACCCCAGCTCGTACGGGAGCCGGCTGCGCCACACGTAGCGCCACAGGCGGCCGACGCCCTCGGCGTCGCCCTCCTCGATCAGCTCCGCGCTGCGGACCCCGCGCCACCACTGCGGCCAGGCCGCCGCGTCGTCGATCGCGGCGTAGACGCGCTCGACCGGCGCGTCCACGCACCAGGTGGTGACGAACCGGTACTCGCCCATGGCGCGACGCTACCGCCGCGCCAGGGCTGACCGCACCCGGCCTTCGATGAGGTCTAGAGCGAGTCGATCGCGGCGTTCAGCGTCTCGCTCGGACGCATGACCTCGGTCGCGCGCTCGCGGTCGACGAAGTAGTAGCCGCCGAGATCGACGGCGTCGCCCTGGACGCCGTTGAGCTCTTCGACGATCGCCTCCTCGTCCTTCGCGAGGCGCCCGGCGAGCGGCTTGAACGCGTCCGCGAGCTCGGTGTCGTCGGACTGCTCGGCGAGCGCCTGCGCCCAGTAGAGCGCGAGGTAGAAGTGGCTGCCGCGGTTGTCGAGCTCGCCGACCTTGCGCGACGGTGACCTGCCGTTCTCGAGCAGCTTCCCGGTCGCCTCGTCGAGCGTGCGGCCGAGGATCCCCGCGCGCGGGTTGCCGTCCTTGTCGGCCAGCATCTCGAGCGAGACGGCGAGCGCGAGGAACTCGCCGAGCGAGTCCCAGCGCAGGTGGTTCTCGCGCACGAGCTGCTGCACGTGCTTGGGGGCCGAGCCGCCCGCGCCCGTCTCGAACAGCCCGCCGCCGTTCATCAGCGGGACGATCGAGAGCATCTTCGCGCTCGTGCCGAGCTCGAGGATCGGGAACAGGTCGGTCAGGTAGTCGCGCAGGACGTTGCCCGTGACCGAGATCGTGTCCTCGCCGTTGCGCGCCCGCTCGAGCGTGAAGCGCGTCGCCTCGGCGACCGGCAGGATCTCGATCTGCAGGCCGTCGGTGTCGTGCTCGGGCAGGTACGCCCGGACCTTGGCGAGGATCTGGGCGTCGTGGGCGCGGCTCTCGTCGAGCCAGAACACGGCCGGGTCACCGGTCGCCCGCGCCCGCTCGACCGCGAGCCGGACCCAGTCGGCGATCGGCGCGTCCTTGGTCTGGCAGCCGCGCCAGATGTCGCCGGGCTCGACGTCGTGCTCGAGCAGCGTCGCGCCCGAGCCGTCCACGACGCGGACCGTGCCGGCCGCCTCGATCTCGAACGTCTTGTCGTGGCTGCCGTACTCCTCGGCCTTCTGGGCCATCAGCCCGACGTTCGGCGTCGTGCCCATCGTCGCGGGGTCGAAGGCCCCGTGCGCGCGGCAGAAGTCGAGCGTCTCGGCGTACAGCGGGGCGTAGCTCGAGTCGGGGATGACCGCCTTCGTGTCCTGCTGCTCGCCGGCCGCGTTCCACATCTGCCCGGAGGTGCGGATCATCGCCGGCATCGACGCGTCGATGATCACGTCGCTCGGGACGTGCAGGTTCGTGATCCCGCGGTCGGAGTCGACCATCGCGAGCTTCGGCGCGTCCTCGTAGGTCCGCTCGATCGCCTGCTCGATCGCCCGGCGCTCGTCGTCGGGGAGGCGCTCGATCGCGGTCAGGACGCTGGCGAGGCCGTGATTGGCGCTGGCGCCCGCCCGGGCGAGCGCGTCGCCGTGCTCGGCGAAGACGTCGGCGAAGTAGGTGCGCACGGCGTGCCCGAAGAGGATCGGGTCCGACACCTTCATCATCGTCGCCTTCAGGTGCACGGAGAAGAGGACGCCCTGCGCCTTGGCGTCGGCGATCTGCTCCTGCAGGAACGCGTCGAGCGCTGCGTGGCGCATCACCGCGGCGTCGACGACCTCGCCGGCGAGCACCGGCAGCGACTCCTTGAGCACCGTCGTCGTGCCGTCGGCGGCCACGTGCTCGATGCGCAGCTCGTCATCGGATTCGATCGTCACCGAGCGCTCGGTCGAGCGGAAGTCGCCGTCGCCCATCGTCGACACGTGCGACTTGGAGTCCTTCGACCACGCGCCCATCGAGTGCGGGTGCTTGCGCGCGAACGCCTTCACCGAGGCGGGCGCGCGACGGTCCGAGTTGCCCTCGCGCAGCACCGGGTTCACGGCCGAGCCCTTGACCGCGTCGTAGGCCGCCCGCGCCGCGCGCTCCTCGTCCGACCGCGGGTCCTCCGGGTAGTCGGGGATCGCGTAGCCCGCGTCCTGGAGCTCCTTGATCGCGGCCTTCATCTGCGGGTTGGACGCGCTGACGTTCGGCAGCTTGATGATGTTCGCCTCGGGCGTCTTCGCCAGCTCGCCGAGCTCGGCGAGCGCGTCGGGCACGCGCTGCTCGTCGGTGAGCAGGTCTCCGAATTGGGCGAGGATCCGTCCGGCGAGCGAGATGTCGCGGAGCTCGACGTCGACGCCGGCCTGCCCGGCGAAGGCCTCGATGATCGGCAGGAACGAGTGGGTCGCGAGCGCGGGCGCCTCGTCGGTGTACGTGTAGATGAGCTTCATGTCGGCGGGCGACACGGTATAGGAGCCATACTCCGGTCCATGGCGTACGTGCCGCCCGCCCGACACCTGCTGCGAGCGCGCGACCTCGCGGACGCCCGCTACTTCGAGCCGCTCGAGGTCGACGACCTCGCCCGTGCCGCCGGGCTCTCGCGCGCGCACTTCTCGCGCGAGTTCCGGCGGGCGTTCGGCGTGTCGCCGCACGCGTACCTGCTCACGCGCCGGCTCGAGCGCGCGGCCGCGCTGCTGCGGGTCAGCGACCGCTCGGTCGCCGAGATCTGCATGTCGGTGGGGCTGCGCAGCGTCGGCTCGTTCACCACGAGCTTCCAGCGCATGTTCGGGATGTCCCCGACCGCCTACCGGGCGACCTTCCCGCCGGCCGTCCACCAGGCCCGCGTGCCGACGTGCGTGGTGCGCTTCTACGCCCGTCCGCAACACCGCACGTTTCGAGAAGACAGCGCCGGCGTGCCGCAATAGCTTGGGTCTCGTCCTTTCACCCGGCTCAAGGAGGCAACGATGTTCAAGCTCGACAGCACCCAGCTCTGGGTCCACGACCAGGACGCGGCGCTCGCGTTCTACACCGGCAAGCTCGGCTGGGAGGTGCGCTCGGACGCGACGCTGCCCGAGATGGGCAACTTCCGCTGGCTCTCGGTCGGCCCCGTCGGCCAGGACATCTCGATCGTCCTGATGGCGATCCCCGGGGCGCCGGTGCTCGACGACGAGAGCAACCACCAGATCCACGACCTGATGGGCAAGGGCTACGCCGGCACGGTCTTCCTGACCACCGACGACTGCCGGGCCGCCTACGAGGAGCTCAAGGGCCGCGGCGTCGAGTTCACCGAGGCGCCCGAGGAGCGCCCGTACGGGATCGACGCGGGGTTCCGCGACCCGTCCGGCAACGCGCTGCGCCTCACCCAGGTGCGAGAGCTGGCCAACACCTGAGCACTCGCGCAACCTTTCGGTTGCGCTATGGTCGCGGGCATGCGCCTGCTCGTGCTCGGAGGATCGTCGTTCGTGGGCCGCGCCGTCGTCGAGGACGGCATGCGGCGCGGCTGGAGCGTCGCGACGTTCAACCGCGGGACTCGTCCCGCGGTGGACGCCGCGGTCGAGCCGCTCGTCGGCGACCGCGTCGACCCCGCGGACCTCCACGTCCTGCGCGGGCGGGAGTGGGACGTGGTGGTCGACACCTGGTCCGGCGCACCCCGAGCGGCGGCGGACAGCGCCGCCGTGCTCGCCGGCCACGCGGGCGTTTACGCATACGTCTCGAGCGGCTCGGTGTATGCGCCCCCGCCGCCGGTCGGCGGCGACGAGTCGAGCTCGACCGTCGAGGCCGCGGCCGACGCGACCGGGGGCGACTACCCCCAGCTCAAGCGCGGCGCCGAGCTGGCGATCGAGCAGGCATTCGGCGACCGGGCGCTGCTCGCTCGCGCGGGACTGATCCTCGGTCCGCACGAGGACGTCGGCCGGCTGCCGTGGTGGCTGCTGCGCATGCATCGGGGCGGCGAGGTGCTCGCGCCCGGCCCGCGCGAGCTGCCGATCCAGTACGTCGACGCGCGCGATCTCGCCGCGTGGATGCTCGATGCTGCGCTTGCCGGCCGCTCGGGCGCGTACAACGTGGTCCGCCGCGCGGGCGAGGAGACGATGGGCTCGCTGCTCGACGCGTGCCGCGAGGTCGCGGGCGCGCGCGACACGACGCTCACGTGGGTCGCGCCCGAGGCCGTGCTGGCCGCGGGCATCGAGCCATGGAGCGAGCTGCCCGTCTGGATCCCGGCCGAGCACGAGTATCGCGGCATGCACGCCGCGAACGTCGAGCGCGCGTACGCGGCCGGCCTGCGCCCGCGCCCATTGCGCGAGACCGTGGCCGACACCTGGAGCTGGCTGGAGTCGGTGGATCTCGAGCCGCCGCAGCGCGCGGATCGCGATCGCCCCGGCCTGGATCCGGCGAAGGAGGCCGCGGCGCTCGAGGCGGCTGCGGCCGCCCGCTGACGCGCCCGGCGCACCCGGGTAGGGTTGCCGCATGGCCTCCAAAGCCCTCGTGAGACCGCGCAGCGGGCGCATCGTCGCCGGCGTCTGCCTGGCGCTCGCACGCCGCTTCGACATCCGCCCGTGGCAGATGCGCGGGCTGTTCGTGCTCTCGTGCCTGCTGCCCGGGCCGCAGGTGCTGCTGTATCTCGCTCTCTGGCTCATCTTGCCCTCCGAGTAGCCGGGGGGCGAGTTTTCTCGCCCCCCGGCTACTCGAGGCATGAGCTCACCCGATGACGCGCCTCCCGTCGCCACCCTCAGCCGGGCGCTGGTGGAGTGCCTGGCTCCTGTCACGCAGATCCTCGACCACATGGCGCGCGCGCCCGCGGCGCCGGACATCCCGGCCGCGGTCGATCAGCTGAGACGCACGCTCGACGACGTCCTCGCGCCGCTCGACGACGAGTTCGCGGAGGCCGACGTCACGCGCGCCGCGGAGATCGTCGACCGCGCGACCGACGTGATCCTCTCCGAGGTGCTGCTCGTGCCGCATCCCGTCGGCTCCGGCGGCGGCCGGCACCGGCCGGGACGGGCCGCCCCGCCGGGGGGAAACCGCGCGGCGCGGCGGCAGCGCCGATGAGCCTGGCGCTCACGTCGTCGTACCGTCGATGGGGTGAACGCGTCACGCCGCGCCTGGCTGATGTGGGCGCTGGGCGTCACGGCGTACTGCATCGCGGTCTTCCACCGAGCCTCGCTCGGGGTGGCCGGCCCCTTGGCGCAGCAGCGCTTCGGCGCGACCGCCGCGGTGCTCAGCCTCTTCATCGTCCTGCAGCTCGGGGTCTACGCGTCGCTGCAGGTGCCGGTCGGCGTGCTGCTCGACCGCGTCGGCTCGCGGCGGATGGTCGCGGCGGGCGCCGCGACGATGGCGGCCGGCCAGATCGTGCTCGCCGAATCGCACTCGGTGGGGCTCGCCGTGCTCGGCCGCGTGCTCGTCGGCACCGGCGACGCGATGACGTTCACGAGCGTGCTGCGCCTCGTCGCCGCCTGGTTCCCGCCGCGCCGCGTCCCGATCGTCACCCAGCTCTCGGGCCTGCTCGGACAGCTCGGCCAGGTCGCGGCGGCGATCCCGCTCGTCGCGTTGCTGCACCACGAGGGCTGGACGCCGTCGTTCCTCGGCGCGGGCGCCGCCGGCCTCGTCGTTGCCGTGCTCGTCGCGCTCTGGATGCGCGACGCGCCGCCGTCGGCGCACGTGCATCCGCCGCCGTCCAGCGCCCACGAGGTCCGCGGGCATCTGCGCGCGGCCTGGCGCGAGCCGGGGACGCGGCTCGGCCTGTGGACCCACTTCGCCACCCAGTTCTCGGGGCTCGTGTTCGGGCTGCTCTGGGGCTATCCGTTCCTGGTCCAGGGCGAGGGACGCTCGCCGCAGCAGGCCGCCGCGCTGCTCACCGTGCTCGTGATCGCGGCCGTGGCGATCGGGCCGGTGATCGGCCAGCTGATCGGCCGCTGGCCGTACCGCCGCTCGATTCCGACGCTGGCCGTCGTCAGCGCCAGCGCGACGATCTGGACGGTCGTGCTCGTGTGGCCCGGTCGTGCGCCGCTCGCGCTGCTTGTCGTGCTCGTGCTCGTGCTCGCCACCAACGGGCCGGGGTCGATGGTCGGCTTCGACTACGCGCGCACCGAGAACGAGCCCGCGCGGCTCGGGTCGGCGACGGGGATCGTCAACGTCGGCGGCTTCGTTGCGTCGCTGACGACGATCCTTCTGATCGGCCTGCTGCTCAACCTCCAGCACCCGGGCGGGACCGGTGGGTACACGCTGGACGACTTCCGCCTCGCCTTCTCCGCGCAGTACCTCATCTGGGCGGTCGGCCTGCTCGGCGTGATCCACGCGCGCCGGCGGCTGCGCGCCCTCCGCGCGCCCGAGCTCGACGCCTTCCCGCGCGCGGTCGTGCGCGTGACGCGCGACGCCCGGGAGCGGCGCTCGCGGGCCAGGTGAGACGGGAGCGGCGAGGAGGTCGCGCGTGCGCGCGCGGAGTGGGACACTGAGCTTCGCCGTTCGACGCGAGGAGTCCCCATGAGCACGCCCGATCGCCCGCGCACCACCACCGACTCCGGCATCCCCGCCCCCAGCGACGAGCACTCGCTGACCGTCGGGCCTTCCGGCCCGATCGCCCTGCACGACCACTACGTCGTGCAGAAGATGCAGCACTTCAACCGCGAGCGGGTGCCCGAGCGCGTCGTGCACGCGAAGGGCGGCGGCGCCCATGGCTTCTTCGAGGTCAGCAACGACGTCACCCAGTTCACCAAGGCCGACTTCCTGTCCACGGTCGGCAAGCGGACCGAGACCTTCGCGCGCTTCTCGACCGTCGCCGGCGAGCAGGGCTTCCCGGACACCGTGCGCGACCCCCGCGGCTTCGCGCTGAAGTTCTACACCGACGACGGCAACTTCGACATGGTCGGCAACAACACGCCGGTCTTCTTCGTCCGCGACCCGTCGAAGTTCCAGGACTTCATCCACTCCCAGAAGCGCCTTCCGGACACGGGCATGCGCTCCAACGACATGCAGTGGGACTTCTGGACGCTCTCGCCCGAGAGCGCGCACCAGGTCACGATCCTGATGTCCGAGCGCGGCATCCCCGCGTCGTGGCGCCACATGAACGGCTACTCGAGTCACACCTACTCGTGGATCAACGCCGCCGGCGAGCGCTTCTGGGTCAAGTACCACTTCAAGACCGT